>JAKDLG010000318.1 GCA_030452985.1 Humibacillus sp. | reverse complement strand
AAGGACCGGGGCGGGGAGGGGGAGTACTGCGAGCTGACCCGTCTGCTCGGCGGGCACCCGTTCAGCATGCGCATCGGCGCCGGTGGGACGGTGATCAACCCGTTGGACCCGCAGATCACCGCGGTGATCGGTCGGGCGGGGCAGTTCCGGCTGCTGCGGGCAATGGCCGAGCTGGCCAACAACAACGCGGCGTTGGACAAGTGGGAGGCCGAGGCGTTGCGGGTCGCGCACACGGCGACGCTGGCCTTGGCCGAGTATCAGGAGCGGGTCCCGCTGATGGCCGATCTCGTCGGGCTGCTGGGTGGGGTCCCGCGGGATATGGACGCCTCACCCGGGTCGCGGGAGCGGCTGCACCAGGCCGGGCTCGGGGTGAAGTTCCTGCTCACCACGATCCTGTCCAACGAGCTGGCCGGCCTGTTCGACGGGCCCACCAGTGCGCACATGCGCCTTGACTCCAAGCTCACCACGTTCGACATCTCCCAGCTCCCGGAGGACGGGCCGGCCACGGCGATGGTGCTCGCGGTGGCGCACGCGTGGCTGCTCGGGTCCCTGCGCCGCGACCGCGGGCAGGGCACGAACTTCGTGGTCGAGGAGGGGTGGAACATGGTCGCCGGCCCGATCGGTCGACAGATGAACGCGAACCAGATGCTGGCCCGCGGGTTGGGGTTGTGCAACGTGGCCGCGTTCCACCACGTCGCGCAGGTCCGCGCCGACTCGGAGGCGATGTCGCTGCTGCGCGAGCCGCAGACGGTGCACATCTTCGCGCAGGACAAGGCCGAGGACATCGCCGCGTGCGTCGAGATGTACGGGCTGAACCCGCAGTCCGCGACCACCCTGTCCGGGCTGGCGCAAGGCCAGCACCTGCTGAAGATCGGGACCCGCCGCGAGATCCACGTCCGGCATGACCGGTCCTCCCTTGAGGTGGCGTTGACCGACACCGACGGCGCGATGAACATCGGCGCGGCCGCCGGGCCGCCCGGGCCGGCGTTCCGGGCCGCGGACCTCACCCCTGGGCAGGAGCCAGCCGCATGAGGACCGCGACGCGGGGCCGGCAGGACCAGGTCGGCGGCTCGCTGCTGTCGTGGCAGGCCAAGGCCAACCTGTCGATGCTCGGGCTGGCCGTCGGGATCGCGCTGGTGTGGCATCTGGCGGTGTGGGCCACCTCTGACGGGCTGGGCGTGCTCGAGGTGGGCCGCACGGTCACGGCCCTGGTGCGGTTTCACCCGCTGACGATCGACGGGGTCGACACCGCCGCCACCACGGTCGTCGCGGTGACGTTCGGTGTGCTCGTGGTCGCTGTCCTCGGCGCCTACCTCGGGTTGGTGTTCGCCTGGTACGGGCGGGCCCGCCGCCGCCGCCGCGGCAAAGGGCTGGCGGACCAGGCCGTGGTGAAGAGCGCCGCGGGGGAGAGGCGGGCGCGGACGTCCGCGGCCATCACCCGCCCCGGCCTCACCGACAAGGAACGCCAGCAGATCCCGCTCGAGCAGGTCGGGCTACAGCTCGCAGAAGAAGCGACCAGCGGGGCACCGGTGATCTTCACCCATGAGGACGCCCTGGCCGTGATCGCCCCGTCAGGAGCGGGCAAGTCCCGCTACGTGATGATCCCGGCCTGCCTCTCGGCGCCGGGCGCGCTGGTCGTCACGAGCAACGAGGTGTCCATCCTCGACGTGATCGCCGGCCCGCGGGGCCGGGTCGGGAAGGTGTGGGTGTTCGACCCGCTGAACCGGGCGTCGTGGCCGGTGCCGATGGTGTGGGACCCGGTCGGTGGGTGTCAGGACGGGCACCGGGCCCTGTCCCGCGGGCACGCGTTCGCGGCCGGGCTCGCGGCGAACAACTCCGGCTCCACCAACGCCGGGTTCTTCCAGAAGAACTCGTCCTCGGCGTTGACGCGGATGCTGCACGCGGCCGCGCTCGGCGGGAAGAGTATGGACGACGTGCTGGGGTGGGCGATCCGCCTGGACAACGGCGCCCAGGAACCGCAGGACTTGATCGAGGCCAGTACCGACCCGCGGGCGGAGCCGCTGTGGGCGGGGATGCTGCGCTCGGTCGCGACCGGGGCGGATGAGACCGTCGCGTCCTCCCGGCAGACGTTGCAGCAGGCCATCGAACCGCTGGCGTTGCGGTCGGTGATGGCGTGGGTCACCCCCCGGGCGGGGGTGGACACCTTCGACGCCGATCAGTTCGTGCTCTCCACGGACACGTTGGTGCTGCTCTCGGACGACAACTCCGCCACCAACGTAGGCCCGTTGTGCACGATGGTGTTCCAGGAGGTCATCGACGCCGTCAAGGCGTACGCGCCCCTGTCGGAGCACGGCCGGTTGGACCCGCCGATGCGGATCGTCGGGGATGAGATCGCGAACGTCGCCCCGATCGAGAAGCTCCCCGAGACCGTGACCGAGATCCGCAAGCTGGGCTGTCAGGTCCTGCTGGCGTTCCAGTCACCGGGGCAAGCAGTGGCCCGGTGGGGTGAGCACCGCGGGAACACCCTGATGGAACAGATGGCCGCCGAGGTCATCCTCCCGGGGGTGAAGTCCCCCAAAGCCCTGCAGCACTACAGCGACCTGGTCGGGGAGGTCGAGGTCGCGGAGGAGTCCACCAGCCACGACCGGGACGGGCGGCACAGCTCGGGCAGCACCAGCGTGCACCTGCGCCGGGTCCTGCGCCCGGACGAGATCCGCGAACTGGACGCCGGCCTGGGCCTGGTCGTGTTCCGCAACGCCCCCGCGATCGTCGTGCGGTTCACACCGTGGTTCGCCCGGCCCGGTGGGGCCGGCCTGGCCAAGGAAGCCACCGCGACCGCGGACTGGCGCCGCAACCACCACGACCGGGCGCGGCGTAAGACCCGCGCCGCCGCCTACTCCTCACCGCCCGCAACGGCAGCGGCAGTGGTGCCGACCCCTCTCTGTCAGGCTTGTCTGAGACACCCCACCGGTTGTGGGGTAGCCGTCAG
>JAKDLG010000020.1 GCA_030452985.1 Humibacillus sp. | reverse complement strand
GCACCTCCACTCCCACCCCGCCACCGATCTCGCCGTCACCGGGCCCCGACCCCGGCTGCACCGCCGACCTCCCTCAGGCCCTGTCCTTTACTCCAGAGACGATCGAGGAGGCGTCGGCGCAGTCGACGTTGACCGGTTGCACCGACGGCTCGACCACGATGGTCCGAAACAGTGACGACAGCCCGGTCGTGTGGGTCGTAGACCGCCCCGACCTCACGTGGACGAAGACCAGCCCGGATCTCAAGGTGAGCCTCTTTCGGTCGACTCTGGCCGTCAAGCCGGGGGGGGCGGGCCTGACCATCGAGCCTGGAGTCAGCGCCCGCATCACCGCGGCGCCCGAGAACATTCATCTGGGCTTGGACCCGTCCGTACAGCTGCTGTGGCAGTACCAGAGCACCGTGGTCGACACCACTGTCGACAAGGCAAAGGAACTGGCACCAGAGATACTCGGCAAGAACCGCCCCTGGACGCGGGCCGCGGTCAGCTGCGGGCTGGCAGGATATGACGTCGGCAGCTCGTTGGAGCAACTCGGCATCTTCACGAACCAGGACGCCATGTCGTTGCTGGTCAACGTCCAGAGCCTCAGCGCGGACGCCAAGGGCATCGTCGGGTCGCTCGAGGGATGCAGGCAGGCCCTGAGTGCGGCCGACACGCAGGTTGAGCGCAAGACACCTGGACTCAGCTCCATCGCCGTTGTACGTCGAGGGGCTCAGATCGGAGCCAACCCTTCGACAACCGAAGGCTTCGCCGCTTCGATCGGACGTTCCGCCATCCGCCTGATACCTCGGATCCGTCCGTGACCTTGCATCACGGACAGGAGGCAGCGTCCGAGGCTCAGCGTCCGAGGCTCAGCGCACGGGCGCGCCGAAGGGGAAGCGCCACACCTGTTCCCCGTTCACGGCCGTGACCCACGACACGATTCGCCCAGCACTGACGTGGGAGCTGCGCTCCTTCGGGCTTGCCTGCACGGTGCGATCGGGCCGAGCCAGGGCCACCGCGACGAGGTTGCGCTCGCTCGTCGACCCGGCATCGAGGTAGCCGCCATGCCCCGACGACGGGCGCCAGGTGTTGACGGCATCCTTGCTCGCTGCTGTCGACAACCAGATCGAGCCCGCCACGTTCTCGGCCTCGACCTGATGCACGACCGGACCGACCGTGGCCACCGGGTCGAGGTCGGCCCGCAACACGTTGAGGCCGCCCCGCTTCAGCCCGGCCTGATCGATCGAATGGAAGGGCAGCCCGGGCGACCCGAACACCACCACATCATCGATCGAATGCGGTTGCAGCAAGGCGAAGCCTGCGAGCACCGAGCCGTAGGAGTGCGCCCACACCGTCTGATGCACGTAGCGGTCACGGGAGGCTGCGACCCCGTTGGTGAAGGCAGCCAGCTCGGCCGCATAGCTCTGCGCCCGGGAGCTGCCGAACACGCTGGCCCCGGGAACGCCGACGACGCTCGTGTTCTGCGGGGCCGGGTACCCCAGCCAGGTGACGATCGCGAGCTGGTCGGCGTCACTCCCACCGACCCGGCCCGCCTGGGCGCGCATCCGCGAGAGGGTGCTGTCATAGCGACGAAGGTCACCGCGCACGGTCGTCGAGAGACCGCCCACGTAGGTGGCGACGTGGTCGGCGCGATCGATGTCGCCGACGGCCACCGCCGCCTCGAGCAGCTCGCCCGAGCCGTCGATCATCAGCAGGGTTCGGGGGCCGCCGTCGTGTCGACCCAGCACGTCGCGCACGGCCTGCAGGTCGGCGAGGCGGTCAGAGGCGGCGTCGATCTCGCCGCGGTGCAGCGCGACCCTCCAACCATCATTGGCCTCGTCGTAGCGGGTGCGGGCCTGCTGTTCCAGACGGCCGAGCAGCACGAGGTTCGCCGTGTGCCGGTCGGCCGCCGGGATGCCGTCACGAGGACCCACCCAGTCCGGATGCGCACCCAGCACCTTTCGACGCTGCTCCGGACTCAGGCTCGACCACCAGGCCGCCGTGGCGAAGGGGGTCAGCGCGCCCGACAGTGCCGGTGGCGGCGGTACCGTCCCAGCCGTGGACAGGCCGGTGCCGGTTACCCCACGGGCCGCCGCCACCAGGGACCGCGCCAGGGCGTCGTCGGCGTCGCGAGCCATGGTCTGGGCGCGACGCACCATGGCTTCGACCTCCGCTCGCATCACGGCCTCACTCCGGGCCTGCACGGCCGCTGCGACGACGTCGGGGTCGGCCACCCTCGGTAGAACCCGCACAGCGCCCCACTCGTCGACCCAGGCACCCTCCTCTTCCGCCCGATGGCCCGCCCGAAACAGCAGCGCCAAGGCCGAACGCAGCCGCGGCGCCGTGGACTCCAGGACGTCCACGCACGCGCCGAGCCGACGGACGAAACCGCCGAGCCGGTTCGAAAGCGCGAGGTGACGGGCACTCGCTGCGTCAGCGGCCGCGCCGACCCACGAGATCCGGGCGACCCGGGTGACGAGCAGCACGGCCGTCACCTCGAGCACCCGGCCCTGCTCACGCCGCAACCCGCTGGCGACCTCCTCGAGCACCCCCGGCTGAACGCGACGAAGGTCGGCCACGGTGAGCGCGCTCATCGCGCACCACCCAGCATGCGCTCGGCTGCCGTCTCGACCCGCTCGTACGCTGCGGAAGCCGAGCCGAGTGCGTCGCCGAGCGCACGCACGTGAGCGCGCACGTCGGTGAGCTCGGTTCGCCAGCTCGCCTGGATGCCGCTGACCGCCGCCGCCGAGGAACCGCCCGGTATCGCCTCCCGCAACGTACCCAGCTGTTCAACCACCCTCATTCCAGCGAGCGTGCGGGCGGCGCCCCCCACATCGGCAGCCTCGCTCAGCAGCACTGCCGGGTCGACCTGGTAACGCATCGTCGGCTCCCTTCGTCGCGCTCCACTCCCCACGAAAACGCTACGGTGCCAGCGGCCCTCGTGCATTCGGCTGTCCACAGCCCGCACTCTGACAGCCCTGGTGGGGCAACGTGAGAACGCCGCACCCCAACGTGGGGTGCGGCGTTCAGGCACGTGCGGCGGGGTCGAAGCGCCGCTCGGGCCGAGCCGCCGGCGGTGAACCAGAACGGCCGTCTCGGGCTGGCGAGGCCAGCAGGAGGTGCTACCTCAGGGGACGAGCAGACGCTGCCCCGCGTGGACCTGGTCGGTGGACAGGCCGTTGGCCAGCTGCAGCGACACCACGCCTTCGCGAACCGGGACGTCTGGCAGCTCGCGGGCCGCGATCTCGGACAACGTCTGCCCCGACTCGACCGTCACCGGCCGGCCCTCGAAGCCAGTGGAGGCGAGCTGCCCGACGAGCCCGACACCGAGCGCGATCACCACGGCCAGGGTGGCCACGGTCACCGTCAGCCGACCGAAGCGTGTCAGGCGCAGGCGCGGTCGCTCGGAACGGGCCGTCTCCGCCGCCTGCCGACCCGCCGGGACGAGCCTCAGCTGGGGGCGTGCGGGGTGTCCGGAGGGGTGCGTGCCCGGCGAGCCCAGCGGCGCGCCTGACGTCGGGACTGCGGCATCCGTGAAGGTCAGGACGGTGGCGCCCATGGTGCACTCCTCATCGAGGGGGGAACAGATCGGGAAACGGTTCGTGCGCGTGGTACTGGAACGGCTGTTCGATAGAACGTCTGTGCGATGTCTAGCACGCCTGTTCGAGAAAGTCGAGACACGCCTCGAACAGGTGTTTGGCAACTGTGTTCGAAACTCGTAGTCTGTGCTCACAACAACAACCACACCAGTCACCACTGACACTGGGTCGATCCCCCGCCGTTCTACGGGCTGCGACGGGGCCGATCCACAGCGGCGCAAACCGACGAAGGGTGCACCATGGCTGACGTGACCGAGCTTCCCGAGCGTGACCGGGGCGACGGCCTGACCATGCGTCAGCGGCGCGTGCTCGAGGTGATCCGCAACTCGGTCGACCGTCGCGGCTACCCGCCCAGCATGCGTGAGATCGGCGAGGCCGTCGGCCTGGCCAGCCCCTCCAGCGTCTCGCACCAGCTTGCTGCCCTCGAACGCAAGGGTTTCCTGCGGCGCGACCCCAACCGGCCGCGCGCCATCGAGGTCGTCTCCCCCGACGCCACCCCCGACGAGCTCGCCCACCGGCGCACCGCCTCCATCTCGGGGCCTTCTGACGGAGCCATCTCCCGCCACGATCCCGAGACCGGCTCCGGTGATGCCCGACCGGAGGCGGCCTACGTTCCCGTCCTCGGGCAGATCGCCGCCGGCGTGCCGATCCTCGCCGACGAGGTGGTCGACGAGGTCTTCCCCCTACCCAAACAGCTGGTGGGTGAGGGCTCGCTCTTCTTGCTCAAGGTGGTCGGCGACTCGATGATCGACGCGGCCATCTGCGACGGCGACTGGGTCGTGGTGGCGCAGCAGCAGACGGCCGACAACGGCGACATCGTGGCCGCCCTGCTCGACAACGAAGCCACCGTCAAAACCTTCAAGCGCACCGACGGGCACGTCTGGCTGATGCCGCACAACCCCAACTTCTCTCCCATCGACGGCGACCACGCCACGATCCTGGGCAAGGTCACGGCGGTGCTCCGTCGCATCTGACCGGTCTTGGTCGCTTCGTGGTCGCTGCCCTCGTGTCGTTGGCGCTGAGCCCGGCGGACCGGCATCCTGCAGGTAGCAGGTTGTCCTCGCGTTGCCCCTGACCCGACGGCAACCCCGCAGCAGCAGTGACCTTCGAGGAGCGCGCCGTGCCAGCACCGAACCGCGACGTCATCTACACCTACCGCTACCTGCGGGCCGCGATCGTCGTACTGCTGTTCATGATCCTCTTCTCGGTCGGCTACGAGTGGTTCTGGCAGTGGCAGGACACCGGACAGTCCTGCTTCCTGGGTTCGATCAGCGCGTACTACTACACGCCGGTGCGCACGGTGCTGGTCGGGTCGCTGTGCGCGATCGGGGTGGTGCTCATCGTCTACAAGGGGCACTCACCCGAAGAGGATGTGCTGCTCAACTTCTCGGGGTTCATGGCGGTCGTCGTGGCGATGGTGCCGACGGTGCCCGACAACCTCTGCGGCCCCAGCGGGTTCGCGCTCAGCACGTCCGAGATCGCCATGTCGGTGCGCAACAACATCTGGACGCTGATCGTCGCGGCCGTCATCGCGGCAGTGGCGGCCTCGGTGCTCAAGCGGGCCACGGTGCGACGGGGGGTCTCCAGCCCGCCGAGCACGACCACGATCTGGCTGTCGGTGATCTGCGGCGCCGTGCTGCTCTTCGAGCTCGTGCTCTTCCTCGTGCTGCGCGACAGCTTTATTGCCATCAGCCATGACATCGCGGCCGCCACCATGGTGGCGGGGGTGATCGCCGTGATGGTGCTCAGCGCCCGTGGAGTCGACGAACGCCACAACGGCGCCGATACGCCCTACCGACGCATCTACCTCTGTCTGGCGCTCGCCCTGGGCATCATGCTGGCCCTGACCCTCGTGGTGGCACTGACGGTGGGCGGCCTGAACCACGTCGTCCTCGTTGCCGAGGTCGTGGTGATCGTGCTCTTCGCCACCTACTGGATCGTGCAGACCATAGAGCTCTGGGACCTGAGCACGAGCTCTCCCGACGAGGGCCGCCACTGCGACGGCGTGGCGCAGTAGAGCAGTGCCGCAGTAGAGAACTGCCAGAGCGGCCGAGTCAGACGCGCAGTCCGTCGACCAGCCGGTCGAGCGTCTCGCCCAGCGGGGCGTGCAACCGGATGCTCGCCTCGGCGTCACCCCGGGTGGCTGAGCGGGTCACGATGGCGACCGGGGTGCCCTCACGGTGCGCGCGGCGCACGAAGCGATAGCCGCTCATCACCGCCAGCGAGCTGCCGAGCACCAGCAGGGCGCCCGCCTGGTCGACGAGGTCGAAGCATCGTTCGACGAGCGCCTTGGGCACGGACTCGCCGAAGAAGACGACGTCGGGCTTGACGGTGTCGTGCCCGCAGACGAGGCACCACGGCGCGTGGAACGATCGGACCAGGTCGTCGGCGAGCACGATGTCGCCGTCCGGACGGACCTGCTCACCCCACTGCGAGCCGACGGATGCCGCCGCCGCCGCGAAACGCTCCATGAAGCCCGGGTTGGCCTCGCTCATCCGATCGTGCAGGCCCACCCGCGAGGTCACCTCACCGCAGGTGAGGCAGACGGCCCGGTCGAGCGAGCCATGCAGCTCGGTGACGTCGATGGCGCCGGCGGCCTGGTGCAGCCCGTCGACGTTCTGGGTGATGACCGGGCCGACGTAGCCGGCCCGCTGCAGCTCGGTGACGTGCCGGTGTCCGGCGTTCGGCGAGGCTGCGTTGAAGCGCTGCCAGCCGATGTAGCTGCGGGCCCAGTACCGACGCCTGGCTTCGCTCGAGCCGGCGAACTCGCCGAAGGTCATCGGCTCGACCCGGCGCAACCCGTCGGGGCCACGGTAGTCGGGGATGCCGGACTCGGTGGAGAGGCCGGCGCCGCTCAGCACCACGACACCACCGCCGCCGACCAGCTCGACGAGGTCGTGCAGGGTGCCGAGGTCGGTGACCTCGAGCGGGAGCGGCCGCGAGGTCGACAGGCGGGTCAGCCGACCGGTAGGTCTGATGTCGGCGGCTTCCGAGGTCACCCCGGTCGGAGCGGGGACGGACGACGGCTGCACGCATCCAGCGTACGTGGAACACCGCCACCGCGCGTGCCGGCCGACGACCCGCCTGCAGCGAACCGGGCGCAGGGTCTGACACGGTGGCCGCTGAGGCGGCGACGCGACATGGCGACGAGGAAAGTACGGGCATCCATAATACCTGGTTATGATGGGTTTATGATCGATGCTGCCGGCCTGCGGGTCATGAAGGCCATTGCCGACGAGGGAAGCTTCACCAGCGCCGCGAACGCACTCGGCTTCACCCAGCCCGCGATCTCCCAGATGGTTCGCCGCCTCGAGCAGCGCACCGGCACGGTGCTGGTCGAGCGCTACGGCCGGCAGGTGCGCCTGACCGAGGCGGGCAACGTGCTCGCCCGGCACGCCGTCGGGGTGCTCGCCGCCCTGGATGCCGCGCAGGAGGAGATCACCGCGATCGCCGGACTGCGGGCCGGGCGGGTGCGGCTGATGGCCTTCCCCAGCTCGTCGGCGACCCTCGTGCCCCAGGCGCTGGCCATCGTCAAGCGGAACCACCCCGACCTCACGGTCACCTTCACCGAAGGAGAGCCGCCCGAGTCGCTCGCCGCCCTTCGCGCCGGTGACTGCGACATCGCCATCGTCTTCGTCTACGGCGGCGACGCGGGCGACAGGGGCAACACGGGCGACCTCGGTGACGTCGGCGAGCTCGAGGAGGATCTCTCGCTGCTCGTCACCCGCCGCCTGCTCGTCGACGAGGTGCGCCTCGTGGTGCCGCGCAGTCATCCCCTCGCCGACAAGCCGTCCGCCACCATGGCCGACTTCAGCGGGGACGACTGGATCGCCGGGTGCACCCGCTGTCGCGGCCACCTGCTCACGCTCGCCGCGCGGGAAGGGTTCACCCCGAACGTCGCCTTCGAGACCGAGGACTACGTCGCCCAGCTCGGCCTGGTCGGCGTCGGCCTCGGCATCGCGCTCGTGCCTGACATCATCCTCGGGGCCGCCAAGCACGACGACGTGGTGGCGCTTCCGCTCTCGCCCCCTTCGCGTCGTCAGATTCTCGCCGTCACCACCCCCGACCTGCAGCGGGTGCCGGCCGTGGGCGCCGCCCTCGAGGCGTTGTGCGAGGCCGCCACGGCCGTCACGGTCGTCGCCACGACCGACGAGGCTCACCGGCAGATCTCCCTCGAACCCGCCTGAGGCCGGCTGACAGGGGCTGACAGGGGCTGACGGTCGGGTGATGCCGAGTCCTGCCGGGTCTCGGTCTGCCGACGGGACCCCAGCGGCATACGGTTGGGGCATGGGTGACCCGACGCGCATCTCTTATCTGTCCGTGCCTGACCGCGACGACGTGCCGGAGGGCGTGAGCCGCCTCTGGGACAAGTCTCAGGAGGCCTTCGGCTTCGTGCCCAACGTCTTTCGCGGGCAGGCGGTCAACGGCGAGCAGTTTCTCGCCTGGTGGCGCTACTTCAACCTGCTCGTCAACAAGGAGGGACACCTCAGCAACGCCGACCGAGAGCTGCTCGCGGTCGTCGTGAGCAGCGTCAACCGCTGCGACTACTGCGCCGTCAGCCATGGGGCGGCCCTGCGCACTTTCACGGGGGATGCCGTCACCGCCGACCTCGTCGGGGTGAACTGGCGCCAGGCCGGGCTGGGCGAACGCGAGCGGGCGATGGCGGACTATGCCGAGCGGCTGACGCTGCACCCGGCCGACGTGGTCGAGGACGACCTCCAGCCGCTGCGTGACGTCGGCCTCGGCGACCACGAGATCGTCGAGCTGGTGCAGATCGTGGGCATGTTCAACATGACCAACCGGGTCAGCACGGCCCTCGGCCTCGTGCCCAACACGGAGTACCACTCGATCGGTCGGCCCTGATGAGGGTGGCGGTCGCCGCCACCGGGGCGGCGGCGCTGAAGGCCGGGCTTCTGGCGGGTGACGAGGGTGGCAACGCCGTCGACGCCGCGATCGCCGCCGCGATCACGGCGATGAGCACCGAACCGGGCGTCGTGAGCATCATGGGCGGCGCCTTCGTCAACATCTGGCCCGCCGGCCATGACCCGGTCGTCATCGACGGCAACGTCGAGATGCCCGGCCGCGGGCTGCCCGCCGAGGCGTTCGGGCGCGGCGTCCGACAGGTCAGCACCGACTACGGCGGCGGGGTGACGATGGGGGCCGGCCATGGTTCGGTCGCCAACTCCGGAGCGATGCAAGCGCTGGCGCTGGCGCGCGAGCAGTATGCGGTGCTGCCCTGGCGCCGTCTGGTCGAACCCGCTGCCCAGGCCTGCCGCGAGGGCTACCGGGTGGGGGCTGCGGCGGCCCTCTACCTCGGCGTCGTGCGCGACCCGCTCTTCGGGCCCGACGACGAGGCCTACGCCCTGGTCACCGGCGCCGACGGTGGCACGCTGCAACCCGGAGAGCTTTCGACGAACACCGACCTGGCCGGCATCCTCGACCTGCTCGGCTCGCAGGGCCCGTCGCTGTTCACCACGGGCGCGGTGGGTCGGGCGCTCGTCGATGACATGGCCGCGAACGACGGGCTGGTGACCGCAGCCGACCTCGCCGCCTACACGCCGATCGTGCAACACCCCACCATGCGGCCCCTCGGCGACTGGACGGTTGCCCTCAACCCGCCACCCTCGGTGGGCGGCCCCATGCTGGCGGCGATGATCGGCGAGCTCGCCGCCCGTCACGAGTTCTCCTTGGCTGATGTGATCGAGATCCAGCGCCGGGTTCTCGGCTACCGCCTGTCGGTGCACGACCACTCTCGAGACCTGCACACCGACGGTCACGCGCTGCTGCTCGCCGTCGAGCGATACGGCTTGGCGGGTCTGCCGACCTCGGCCTCCACGGCCCACGTGTCGGCCGTCGACGACCAGGGCACGGCCTGCGCGATCACGATGAGCTCGGGCTACGGCGCCGGCATGGTCGTGCCCGGAACCGGCATCCTGCTCAACAACGCTCTCGGCGAACCCGAGCTGAACCGCCTGGGGCTGCATGCGGTTCCGCCCGGCACCCGGCTCGCCTCGAACATGGCCCCGACCACCGCGCGGAGCGCGACCGGAGGGGCCCTCGCCATCGGCTCCCCGGGCGCCGACCGCATCACCACCGCGCTGATGCAGGTGCTCGGGCGTTCGCTGCTCCACGGCGAAGAGCTCCAGTCCGCCATCGACGCACCCCGGCTGCACGTTCGCACCCTCGACGACGGGTCGCTGCGCGTCGACCACGAGCCCGGTGCGGCCATGGAGCAAGCCGTGGCGCAGAGCGGCCTTCCCTCGCACCCCTACCCGGGTCTGCACATGTTCTTCGGCGGTGTGGGCGCGGCGCAGCTCGCCGACCACGGCCTGTTGGCGGCCGGCGACAGCCGTCGCGAGGCAGCCGTCGGGGTGAGCCCGTGAACCACGCGAGCAGCCCCTTGCCGAGCTCTCCGTGCCTCCCCCCCGACCACACCATTCGCGCGACGCGCCGCGCGACGCGCCCAAAGTGCTGGATCCACGACACCACCCGCACGACGCGCCGCGCGACGCGCAGAAGGTGCGGGTGGGTGGGAGCGAGCAGGTCGGGCAGGCCCGGAGGCTCAGGTGCGCCGAGCTCCCATCCGTTGGGTACGGTCACAGCGAACTGGGGGCATGACCGATCGAGAGGCACTGGCATGACCATGACCGAGAAGAGGGAGACGGCGACCACGACCCCGGGTGGCATTGCCCGTCAGCTGGCTGAGCTGATCGCGCCGTTGTTCGGAGGCGCGCTACCGGTGCGGCTGCGCGCCTGGGACGGCAGCACCGCCGGGCCGACGGAGGCCCCCACCGTGGTGCTGCGCGACAGCGACGCGCTGCGCCGGCTGCTGCGCCACCCGGGCGAACTCGGGCTCGCGCAGGCGTATGTCACCGGTGAGCTCGACGTCGAAGGCGACCTCCTCGACGGGTTCCGCCGGGTGTGGAGCAACGCGCGGGCGCTGAGGATCACCGGCCGGCCCGCCCTGACCACGCTTGCGCCCACCCTCGCAGGCGGGCTGCGCACGGCCTTCGGACTCGGAGCGCTCGGACTGCCGCCGGCTCCTCCCGCCTCACAGGCCCGGCTGCGCGGCCGGTTGCACTCCCCCACCCGCGACCGCGACGCCATCTCGCACCACTACGACCTGTCGAACGACTTCTACTCGCTCATCCTCGACCCCCACATGGCCTACTCCTGCGGCTACTGGACGAGCGAGGCCCCGGACTACACGGTCGAGGACGCCCAGCGCGACAAGCTCGACCTCGTCTGCCGCAAGCTCGGCATCGAACCGGGAGGCCGCCACCTCGACATCGGCTGCGGGTGGGGCTCGCTCTCGCTCTACGCCGCAGAGCAGTTCGGCGCCCACGTGGTCGGGGTGACGATCGCCAAGGAGCAGAAGGCCTTCATCGACCAGCGCATCCGTGAACGTGGCTTGGAGGACCAGGTCGAGATCCGGCTGCAGGACTACCGCGAGGTACCCGACGGCCCGTTCGACACGATCAGCTCGATCGAGATGGGCGAGCACGTCGGGCAGGGCAACTATCTGACCTACACCCGCAAGATCCACGACCTGCTGCGCCCGGGTGGACGGGCCCTGATCCAGCAGATGTCGCGCACGACCCGCCCCGGCGGCGGACCGTTCATCGAGGCCTTCATCGCCCCCGACATGCACATGCGGCCCGTCGGCGAGACCGTCGCCCTCATCGAGCAGGCCGGCCTCGAGGTGCGCGACGTGCACGCTCTGCGCGAGCACTACGTGCGCACCGTCGACGCCTGGTACGCCACCTTCGAGGCCAACTGGCCCCAGGTGGTGGCGATGGTCGGCGAAGAGGTCGCCCGGGTCTGGCGGCTCTACCTCGTCGGCGGCGCCCTCACCTTCGAGGAGGGGCGCATGGGCGTCGACCAGATCCTGATGGTGCGTCCCACCGATCGCGGACGCAGCGGGATGCCGTGGGTTCGCCCATGGTGAACGCACTCGGAGCCCTCTCTTCCGTCGTGTCTCCCTCCGTTCCGGGTTTCGACGGGGGCGGCTTCGTGCGCACCCTGCCTCTCACCGCCCTGGCCGTCGTCGTGGTTCTCGGCATCGCGTTCGCCACGGCCCTGCGGGTCGGCAAGCACTCCGTCGTCGACGTGGCCTGGGGCCTGGGGTTCGTCGCGATCGCCCTCACGGCTTTCGCCGCATCCGGGGGCTCGGGCGACCCGCTGCGCCGCTGGCTCGCGGCGGTGCTGACCGCCATCTGG
The DNA here is from genome assembly GCA_030452985.1 of Humibacillus sp. GTDB lineage: Bacteria > Actinomycetota > Actinomycetes > Actinomycetales > Dermatophilaceae > DSM-29435. The sequence continues at coordinate 36,024 of JAKDLG010000020.1, read as the reverse complement.
GGCGTGCGACTGGCCCTGCACATCCTCAAGCGTTCTCGCGGCCAGGGCGAAGACCCGCGCTACGAAGCCATGCTGAAGAAAGCCGACGGCAGCGCGTCGGCCTACGCCCTGCTGCACATCTACCTCCCCCAGGGCCTGATCATGTGGTTCGTCTCGCTGCCGGCGCAGATCGCGATGTTCGTGACCGGTGGTCTCGGCATCGTGCTCTGGCTCGGTGTCGTCGTCTGGGCGGTCGGGTTCGTCTTCGAGGCGGTGGGCGACCTGCAGCTGAGCCGGTTCCGGGCCGACGCGAGCAACCGGGGCAAGGTGCTCGACACCGGGCTCTGGCGCTACACCCGCCACCCCAACTACTTCGGCGACGCCAGCGTGTGGACGGGGCTCTTCCTCGTCGCGGCCAGCGCCTGGCCCGGCGTGCTCACCGTGCTCTCACCGGTCGCGATGGTCGCCAACCTCTACGCCGGCACCGGAAAGAAGCTGCTGGAAAAGGACATCGGCGACCGCCGGCCCGAGTACGCCGACTACGTGCGACGCACGAGCGGCTTCTTCCCGTGGGCTCCCAAGGCCAAGCGCTGATCGACCCGCGCCACCCGGCAGGATGGGCTCATGCGCCCCGCCCTGGCTGACCTGCTCGACCTGGCACCCCACCCCGAAGGCGGGTGGTTCCGCCAGACCTGGGCCTCGAGCGAGTCGATCACGTTGAGTGACGGGCGGGTTCGGCCGGCCGCGACCCTGATCCACTTTCTGCTGCTCGCCGGCGAGAGCTCGGCCTGGCACCGGGTGGCCTCCGCCGAGCTCTGGCTCGCCCACTCCGGTGTCGTCACCCTCGAGCTCGGCGGCGTCGACCCGGCGCCCGTCGGGGCCGAAGCCCTCGTGGTCGGAAGCGACGTCTCCACCGGTCAGTTCGCGCAGGCGCTCGTACCCGCAGGGGTCTGGCAGCGCACCGTTCCTGGTGGCGGCGACGCCCTGGTGAGCTGCCTCGTCTCCCCGGGCTTCGACTTCGCCGACTTCGAGCTCGCGTGACGGTCACGGACGATAGCGAGGCCCAGCCATGGGAGGACCGCTACGACGTCGGCGCATAACCCTTCACCAGGTCCACCTGGCTGGACAGCCGCTCCGCGGCCATGAACCGGCGCAGGTTGTCTTCGAAAGCTGCGGCAAGCTCATCACGCCAGCCGACGACGTCACCGCACATGTGCGCGGACAGCGCGACATTGTCGAGCTGCCACAGCTCGTGTTCAGGCGGTAGCGGCTCGGTCGCGAAGACATCGAGGGTCGCGGCGGCGATGCGGCCATCTCGCAAGGCGGCCACGACCGCGTCCTGGTCGACGAGCGCCCCTCGGCCGACGTTGACCAGGTGCGCCGTGGACCGCATGGCGCGAAGGACATCCTCGTCGACCATCCGCCGCGTCAGCTCCGTCAGCGGCGCAGCGAGCACGACGTGGTCGGCCCAACCGACCGCTGCCGCCAGCTGGTCACTGGCGACGACGTCGCCGAAGTCGGGGTCCTCGGCACGGGCCACTCGACCGACACCGCGTACGGCCAGGCCGACCGCCCGCAGCAGTCGCGCAGTCTCGCGGCCGATGCCGCCGGTGCCGACCACCAAGGCCTTGCTACCGGTGGTGCGGGTGAGCTCGCGGTGCTTCCACCGGTGCTCACGTTGAAGATCTCGGCTGCGCAGGAACTGCTTGTCGTGAGCGAGGATCGCGGCCAGCACGAACTCGGCGATCGGGCGGTCGAACACGCCCGAGGAGTTGGTCACGATGACGCCGGAGTCGACGAGCTGCGGAAAGCGCAGCTTGTCGACTCCGGCAGCGGCGACGTGCACCCATTCCAGCACGTCTGCGGCATCCCAGTGCTCCTGCAGCGCCTCGGAGAAGAAGTCCCACAGGAAGAGCACCTCGGCCCCCGGCAGCGCTTCGGCCAGCCCACCGGCGTCAGCCACGGTCACGTCGGCGAGCTCATGGAGGGTCTCGAGGTTCGCTGGAGGAGGGGTGTCGGTGGCGGTGAGGACGACCAGGCGGGGCCGGTGACGGCGTGTCATGACGACGTACGACCGTGGCCCGTGGCGGGTGTCTTCGAGGACGCGCTCTGAAGGGTGCACACGGCAGCAGGTTACCGAAGCGGGCGATTGTTGACAATCTGCAATCTAGCCCGGCAGGATCGGGCCATGGCCTCCCTCTCGCCCCTGCTCAAGACCGCCACCCCCGTCGTCGTCGACCGGGCCTCCGGATGCTGGATTCACGGAACCGACGGTCAGGACTACCTCGACTTCACCACCGGCATCGGGGTGACCAGTACGGGCCACTGTCACCCCAAGGTGGTCGAGGCGGCTCGCGAGCAGACCGGCAAGATCATCCATGCGCAGTACACGACCGTCATGCACCAGCCGCTGCTCCAGCTGACCGAGAAGCTCGGGGAGGTGTTGCCCTCCGGTCTCGACTCTGTCTTCTACGCGAACTCCGGGTCCGAGGCGGTTGAGGCCTCGGTGCGGTTGGCCCGCATGGCGACGGGGCGGCCCAACATCGTCGTGTTCCAGGGTGGGTTCCACGGCCGCACCGTGGCCGCCGCGACCCTGACCACGGCGGGTACCCGGTTCTCGGCGGGGTTCTCGCCGCTCATGGGCGGGGTGCACATGGCGCCCTTCCCCTACGCCTACCGCTACGGCTGGGACATCGCGACCGCCGTCGACTTCTGCCTGCAGGAGCTCGACTACCTGTTCGCGACCCGTACCGCGCCGAACGACACGGCTGCCTTTCTCATCGAGCCTGCGCTCGGTGACGGCGGGTACCTCCCCACCCCACCGGCCTTCCTCGAGGGGCTGCGCGAGCGGGCCGACCGGCACGGCATCCTGCTCATCCTCGACGAGGTGCAGGCCGGGTGCGGTCGCACCGGCAAGTTCTGGGGGTACCAGCACAGTTCCATCACGCCTGACATCCTGGTCACCGCCAAGGGCATCGCCTCGGGTTTCCCGATCAGCGCCATGGCGGCAAGTACCGCACTCATGGAGCAGGGCTGGCCCGGGTCACAAGGCGGTACCTACGGCGGCAACGCCGTGGCCGCCGCAGCCGCCTGCGCCACCCTCGACGTCTTCGAGGAGGAGTCGCTGGTCGAGAACTCGCGCCAACGCGGGGTGCAGTTGACGGCGGGCCTGGAGAAGATCCAGACCGACCACGGCGTCATCGGCGACGTTCGTGGCAACGGGCTCATGCTCGGCATCGAGTTCACCGGCGCCGACGGCAAGCCGGATGCCGCAACTGCCCTTGCGGTGCAGCAGGCGACCACCCGACAGGGCCTGCTCACCCTGACCTGTGGCCCGCTCGGCAACGTCGTCCGGCTCATCCCTGCGTTGGTGGTCAGCGAGTCCGAGATCGACACCGGCCTCGAGCGTTTCGCCGCCGCGCTCAGCGAGGTGGCCGGGCGTGACTGACGACCGGCCTGAGGCAGACTCGAACCGGTGACCCAGGTGATCGCCCCGTTGACGTCGAGGTCCACCCCGGCCCTTGACCGGGCTCGGCTGGCCGATGACCTGCAGGCCACCGAGGTGGAGGTCGACACCTCGCCTCGTCGCCTCGATGAGTACTCGTACGACGCCTCGAACTACCGGGTGCGCCCGCACGCCGTCACCTTTCCCCGCTCACCGGCACAGGTTCGCGCCGTGAACGGTGTGTGCCGAGACCATCAGGTTCCGCTGGTGGCCCGCGGCGGGGGGACCTCGATGGCGGGCAACGCGATCGGCCCGGGTGTGGTCATGGACCTCTCTCGGCAGCTGTGTCGGGTGCGCGCCATCGACGAGGAGGCGGGCACCGTCGACGTCGACCCCGGAGTGGTGCTGTCAGAGCTGAGCCGACACGTCGAGGCGCACACCGACGGGCGGATGACGTTTGCGCCCGACCCGTCGAGCCGCACCCGGGCGACGGTCGGCGGGGCCATCGGTAACGACGCCTGCGGCAACCACTCGGTTCGCTACGGCCGCACCAGCGACCACGTCGTCGAGCTCGATATCGTCACGACCGACGGATCGCTGCTCACCGCCTACCTTGGCGGCCTGCGTGCCACCGAGCCGGATGATGCGCCCAGCGCCCGTCGCGCGGCTGAGCTGACCGACCAGCTGGCGATGCTTCGCGACCGACACCTGGAGGCGCTGCGCACCGAGCTCGGCCGCATCCCCCGGCAGGTCAGCGGCTACCACCTGAACCACCTGCTGCCCGAGAACGGCTTCGACATCGCCCGCTCCCTGGTGGGCAGCGAAGGAAGCTGCGCGATCGTGGTCGGGGCGCGCATGCGAGTCGTGGCCCGGCCCGCCCAGCGCGTGCTCGTCGTGCTGGGCTACGACGACGTGGTCGAGGCGGCCCGCGACGTGCCTCACCTGCTCACCGCCGACCCTGCCGCCATCGAGGGCATCGACGAGAAGATCGTCGCGACGATGCGCTGGCGCCGCGGCACTGACTCGGTCGCCGGGCTGCCCGAAGGCCGGGCCTGGCTGTTCGTCGAGCTCGACGGCCAGCACCGGCCGAAGGTGCTGGACCGCGCGCACGCCCTCACCGCCGAGCTGACGAGCACCGGCCGAGCCGTCGGCTCCCTGGTGGTCACCGACCCCGACGAACGGGCGATGCTGTGGCGGGTGCGTGAAGACGGCGCCGGCCTGTCGTCACGGCTCGCGCCCGAGGACGGCAGCGATACCTCCCCGGAGTCGTGGCCGGGCTGGGAGGACTCAGCCGTCGCCCCCGAGAAGCTGGCCGACTACCTCGCTGACCTTCGCGTGCTGCTCGCCGAGCACGGCCTCGACGGAGTGATGTACGGCCACTTCGGGGCCGGTTGCATGCACATCCGCATCACTTTCGACCTGCGCAGCCCGCAGGGCCGGGACGTGTTCGAACGCTTCATGCGCGAGGCTGCCGAGCTGGTGGTGAGCCACGGAGGGTCGATCTCGGGTGAGCACGGCGACGGGCGCGCCCGCAGCGAGCTGCTGCCCCTCATGTACTCAGCGGAGATGCTCGGGGCCTTCGTCGCCTACCAGCAGGCCTGGGATCCGGACGGCCTGCTTTCGTGCGCGGCCCTCGCCCACCCGGCACCGCTCACCGACGACCTCGCGCTTGTAGGGGTGCCGGACAGGCAGTGGCGTACCGCCTTCGAGCTGAGCGCTCCCCCCGACCAGAACGGGCTCGTGCACGCGGTGCAGGCCTGCATCGGCGTCGGCAAGTGCCGCACGAGCAGCGGTGGGGTGATGTGCCCGAGCTACCGCGCCACCCGCGACGAGAAGGACTCCACGCGCGGCCGGGCCCGAGTGCTGCAGGAGATGGTTCGCTCTGCCCCGACGGTTGCGGCCGGCTGGCAGAGCCCCGAGGTGGCCGAGGCCCTCGACCTCTGTCTGTCGTGCAAGGCCTGCTCGACCGACTGCCCCACGGGCGTCGACATGGCGACCCTGAAGTCGGAGTTTCTGCACCACCACTACCAGGGCCGGTTGCGCCCCCGGTCGCACTACGCGCTCGGTCGGCTGCCGCAATGGCTCGGCCTCGCCCGTACCGTGCCAGGGCTGGCCAACCGGCTCATGGCTTCAGGATTGACCCGGGTCGGCATGAAGGCCGCGGGCCTGACCGCCGAACGGTCGCTGCCCCCGCTTGCCCCGCGCGACGCGTGGGCGAGGTCGATGGCGCGCGCCGGTGCCGCTCGGCCCGGCTCGGGCAGCGGCAGCGTGCTCGTGTTCGCCGACACCTTCACCAAGGCCTTCCGACCCGAGGTGGCCGGGGCCGTCACAGCGGTCATCGTCGGCGCAGCGGAGTCGGTAGAGTGCACCGAGGACGCATGCTGCGGGCTCACGTATATCTCCACCGGTCAGCTCGACGCCGCCACCTCGCGCCTCACCCAGGCGGCCGAGGTGCTCGACGACGGCACCGACCGGCCCATCGTCGTGCCCGAACCGAGCTGCGCGGCGGCCCTGCGACACGACCTGCCCCGGCTGGTCACCTCGGCGAAGGCGCAGCGGGTCGCGGCCCGGGTGCACAGCTTCGCGGCGTACTCGGCCGGGTTGGCCGGTGCGGGCCGCCTCGCCGCGCCCGGTCGCCCCGTACCGGCCCAGGCCGTCGTTCAGACCCACTGCCACGAGTACGCGGCCTTCGGCACCTCCGTGCAGACCAAGGTGCTGCGCGCAGTGGGTATCGAACCGGTCGAAGCGACCGGATGCTGTGGCGTGGCAGGCAACTTCGGCTTCGAGGCCGAGCACTACGACCTCTCGGTCGCAGTGGCCGAACAGGGCCTGCTACCGGCCATTCGCGCCACCGGCACCACTGGTACCACCGGCACCACCGGCAGCACCGGCACCACCGAGGCCAGCGTCCCGGTGCTCACTGACGGCTTCTCCTGCGCGATGCAGGTCGACCACCTCGCCGCCGAGCGCGGCTCGCTACACCTGGCCCAGCTCATCGACCCGAGAAAGGACCCCTCATGACGCACACCGCCATGTCCGACACCAGCAAGACCGATACCATCATGAGTTCGCGCGCCGAGCAGCTCATCGCCGCGGTTCCGACCGGGGTGTTCATCGACGGCAAATGGTCGGGGGCGGCATCCGGAAAGCGCTGTGACGTAGTCAATCCCGCCACCGGCGAGACCATCGCCTCGATCGCCGACGGTGGGCCCGAGGATGCGCGTCGCGCCATCGAGGTGGCGGCTCGCACGCAGGCCTCGTGGGGCAGGACGCCGCCACGCGTGCGCAGCGAGATTCTTCGGCGCGCCTACGAGCTGGTCATGCAGCGCCAGGACGACCTGGCCGTGATCATGACGAGTGAGATGGGCAAGCCGTTCGCCGAGGCCAGGGGTGAGGTGGCCTACGCGGCGGAGTTCTTTCGATGGTTCTCGGAGGAGGCCGTACGCATCGGCGGCGACGCCACCGTGTCAGGCGACGGCAAGACGCGGATCATCGTCACGAAGGCGCCGGTGGGACCCTGTGTGCTGGTCACCCCGTGGAACTTTCCCCTGGCCATGGGAACCCGCAAGATCGGCCCGGCCATCGCCGCCGGGTGCACGATGGTCTTCAAGCCGGCCAACCTGACCCCGCTGACCTCGTTCGCGCTGGTCGAGATCCTCCGTGAGGCAGGGCTGCCCGACGGCGTGCTGAACGTCGTGTGCACCTCAGACCCGGGGTCGGTGGTCGAACCGTGGATGAGCAGCGGGCTCGCCCGCAAGGTCTCCTTCACCGGATCGACCGCGGTCGGGGTGACCCTGCTCGAACAGGCGGCCGAGCACGTCATGCGCTCGTCGATGGAGCTGGGCGGCAACGCGCCGTTCATCGTCTTTGCCGATGCCGACCTCGACCTCGCAGTCGAGGGTGCGATGGTGGCCAAGCTGCGCAACATGGGCGAGGCGTGCACGGCGGCGAACCGGATGTTCGTGCACCACAGCGTCGCCGGTGAGTTCGCGAACCGACTCTCAGACCGGATGAGCGCGCTCCGGGTCGGCGACGGCCTGCAGGAGGGCACCGACATCGGCCCGCTCGTGGAGCCGAAAGCGTTGTCGAAGGTCGAGGCCCTCGTCGCCGACGCCGTGCGCCGCGGCGCTCGCGTGGTCTGTGGCGGCGCGGCCGTACCGGGCGCCGGCTACTTCTACCCGCCGACGGTGCTCGCCGACGTCGACCCTGCGTCTGACCTGATGAGCCAGGAGATCTTCGGACCCGTGGCGCCGATCATCCCGTTCGAGTCCGAGGCCGAGGTGGTGGCTCTGGCCAACGACACCCCCTGGGGCCTGGTGGGCTACGTGTTCACCAAAGACGTCGACCGGGCCTTCCGGATGAACGAGGCCATCGAGGTCGGCATGCTCGGGGTCAACACCGGCCTCGTGTCGAACCCGGCCGCCCCCTTCGGCGGGATCAAGAGCTCGGGCCTCGGTCGCGAGGGAGGTCGCCTCGGAATCGAGGAGTTCCTCGACGTCAGGTACCTTGCCATGCCTCGAGACGTCGGAGCCTGACGGATGGATGAGGTGATCGAGTCGACCATGCCGGGTGAGCCGAGCGAGGCTGAGTACGCCTCGCGACTCACCGCCGTGCGCGCCCGGATGGAGGGCCAGGGCCTGGCCGGGCTCGTCGTCACCGACCCCGCGAACCTCTACTACCTCACCGGCTACAACGCCTGGTCGTTCTACACCCCGCAGCTGCTCGTCGTTCCCGCCCAGGGCCCGATGGTGCTCTTCGCGCGGGCCATGGATGCGCAGGGTGCGCATCGCACCACCTTCCTGCGCGGCGAGAGCATCGTGGGCTATCCGGAGGTGCTCGTGCACCGACGGAACGCGCACCCGTTCGACTGGGTCGGCGAGCAGATCTACCGCCGCGGCCTCATCTCCGGTGGCGAGAAGGTGGGCGTGGAGCTCGACAGCCACTACTTCTCCCCACGGGCCTTCATCGCCCTCGATACCGCGATGCCACGGCATCGGTTGGTCGACTGCGACGAGCTCGTCAACTGGGCCCGCGTGGTCAAGTCGGAACACGAGATCGCTGTCATGCGCACCGCTGCCAGGGTCACCACCGTGGCGATGCAGGCGGCCATCGACACGATCGGGGTCGGGGTGCCCCAGAACGTCGTGGCGGCCGAGATCGCCAAGGCCCAGGCGCTCGGCGACGGAGACGCGTGGGGCGACTTCCCGGCCATCGTCCCGATGTTGCCCACCGGTGCTGCCGCCGACACCCCCCACCTGACCTGGACGGACCAGCGCTTCGTCAGCGAGGAGGCCGTCGTCATCGAGCTGGCCGGGGTGCACCGGCGCTACCACGTACCCCTCGCGCGGACCGTCGTGCTCGGCCGACCGTCCGATGAGCTGCGACGGCTGGAGGAACCCGTCGCCGAAGGGCTGGCCGCCGTGCTCGCCCAGATGACACCGGGCACGATCGTCAACCACCTCGCCGACACCTGGAACGAGACGCTCGCCCGGCACGGCCTCTACAAGGCGAGCCGACTCGGATACTCCGTCGGGATCGGCTATCCCCCCGACTGGGGCGAGCGCACGGTGAGCATCCGCACCGAAGACACCACGGTGCTCGAGACGAACATGACCTTCCACGTCATCTGCGGCATGTGGATGACCGGCTACGGCTATGAGGTCTCGGAGTCGGTCCGAGTCACTGCCTCGGGCGCCGAGACCTTCACCGACATCCCCCGCGGGCTGCTGGCCCGCTGAGCACCATCAAGGAGACTCTCGTGATCACCACCATCGCCAACCTCGGCACCCGGCCGACCGACGGCCTCGCCGGACCCGCCGCGCAGGGGCGGCTTCCGCTGGCCCACCGCGCCGACGGCCTCGTCGGCTCAGTCATCGACAGCTCGACCTCGCTGCTGGCGGCTCAGACCCACGACATCGTGCGCTTCGCCATGGGGGCCCCCGCCCCGGAGCTGACGCCGTGGAAGGAGTTCGCGCAGATCGGCGCGGAGGTATGGGACGAGTCATCGTTCACCTACGGCGCGACCGAGGGCGAGCCCACGCTGATCGAGACGCTCGTCACGCACGCCGCCTCGAGCGCTGAACCGCTCGTGCCGGAACGCGTCGTCATCACCTCGGGGGGGATGCAGGGTCTCGATATCGCCTGCAAGCTCTTCGTCGACCCCGGGGATCTCGTGGCCGTCGAGTCGCCGACGTACACGAACGGCTCGGGGACAGCCCTGTCGTACGGAGCGGACCTGCTCGAGGTCCCCGTCGACGACGACGGCATGGACGTCGACCGGCTCGAGGCGCTGGTGAAGAAGAGCGGGCGGGTTCCCAAGCTCATCTACACGATCCCCAACTTCCAGAACCCGTCCGGGGTCACGCTCTCCGAGGCGCGCCGGCGGCGGCTGGTCGAGCTCGCGCACCACTGGGGGTCGATGATCCTCGACGACGACCCGTACGGTCAGCTGCGGTTCGCTGGATCAGATGTCGTCGGCTTCAACCAGATCAGCCCGGACGATCCGCAGGTGTTCTCGGTTCGCACCTTCAGCAAGACCCTCGCTCCGGGGCTGCGCGTGGGGTGGGTCGACGCCGACCCCCGCCTGCGGCCACTGGTCATCAGCGCCAAGCAGGCCATGGACACGTGCACGAACGTGCCCGCCCAGCACATCGTCGCCGAGTTCATCCGCCGAGGCGGGTTGGACGCGCACCTCGAGCGGCTGCGGGCGGAGTACCGGAACCGACGCGACGCCATGGTCAGCGCCATCGCCGAGCACCTCGGCGACGGGGTGCGCACCACCCACCCGGAGGGCGGCTTCTTCCTGTGGGTGACCCTCACCGGTGGGAACGCTGCGATCAGCAGCCCCGAGCTGTTCGAGATCGCCCTCGCCGAAGGGGTGGCGATCATTCCCGGCACCGCCTTGTCACCTTCCGGAGCGTTCGAGGACGCCTTCCGGGTCTGCTTCGCGTCGGTGCGCCCTGACCGGATCAGGGTCGGTGTGCAACGTCTCGCCCGCGCGATCGAGAAGGCTCGTGCGGCCGCAGCGGCCTGAGGATCGTGACGTGACGATGCGACGGGGTTCAGACGCCGTCGACAAACGCGCGCTCATCGACCTCACGTGCGCCCTGATCCGCGCCAGGAGCGAGAACCCCGGAGGGACCGAGCAGGAGACCGTGGACGTCCTCGCCGCCGCCTGCCGTCGGCGCGGGATGGACGTCGTGGTGCGCGAGGTCGCTCCGGGGCGCCCCAACCTGATCGCCACCCTCCGGCCCGACCGAAACGAGCGTGAAACCAGAGCGCCTGGGGACGCAGACCACCCTGCCGAGGGCACCCCTCACGGCATCCTCTTCCTCGGTCATTCCGACGTGGTGCCCGCAGGATCCGGTTGGCAGGTGGATCCCTTCGCGGGCGTCGTCGAGAACGGCCGGATCCTCGGGCGGGGGGCCGCCGACATGAAGGGTGGCCTAGCGGCCGTCCTCATGGCCATCGATGCCGTTCGGGCCGCCGGGCTGCCACGGGCCGGTCCGGTGACGCTCGCCTGCACCGTCGACGAGGAGGACCTCGACAGCGGGGTGCGGGCGCTGGTCGAGACCGGTCCCCTCGACGAACTCGACGGGACGGTGTACGCGGGATGTGTCGTGGCCGAACCCACCGACCTCGAGGTGGTGCGAGGTTGTCGGGGCGACGCGTACCTCGAGCTGCATGTGTCCGGAATCCCCGCCCATTCCGGCCGGCCGTCTGACGGCCGGAACGCCATCGATGCCTTGAGCGAGGTGCTGGCCCTGATCCGTGCGGACCACGCGCGCCTCACGGCAGACGTCGACGACGTGCTCGGGTCGGGAACGTGGAGCGTGGGCCGCATCGAAGGAGGTGTCGGCACCTCGGTCGTGGCTGCGGAGGCTCATGCGTGGGTGGATCGCAGACTGATGCCGGGCGAGGATGCCGGTCAGATCCTGTCGGCGCTGCTCAGGCGGGTGAACCAGGCCGGGATCTGCGGTGACGGAATCACGGTGACCGGTGAGGTGACGATGCAGATGCCGGGCTTCGCCACCGACTCCACGCACCCGTTCGTCAGAGCCGCTGTGGCCGCGGGGCGTGCCCTCGGGCTCGAGGCTGCGGTGACGGGTTGGACCGCGGCCTGCGACGGGGGCTTCGTCGATCGCGACCTCGGCATCCCGACCATCGTTCTCGGCCCGGGCAGCATCAACGACGAGGCGCACCAGGTCGACGAGTCGGTCGCGGTTGACGACCTGCTGAGGGCGGCGCAGTGGTACAGCAGCCTCATCGAGGCTGTTTGTACGATAGTTGACAATGACCACGGCAACGCGGAACAGCGTCGGGGCGCCTGAAGCATCGAGAGAGGGAGGCACGGGCAGGTGGCTGCGGAAGGGAGCGCATCTCGAGATCAGGCCGAGCTGGAGCCGATCCGGCAGGACTCCACGCCCGCGCTGATCGCCCGCCAGCTACGCGAGGCCATCGCTCGGGGCAAGTTCGCGCCCGGCCAACAGCTGCTCGAGACCCAGCTGGCCCTTCGGCTGGGCGTGAGCCGCGGACCGCTGCGCGAGGCGATGCAGCGGCTGACCCACGAGGGTCTGCTCGACAGCTACCGCAACCGCGGCCTGTTCGTCATGAAGCTCGACGGGGCTGCGATCGACGACATGTTCCTCGCGCGGACCGCGATCGAGCGGGCTGCGGTGGGGCAGCTCATCGCAAGTGGGCGCTTCGCCCGCGCGACCGTGCTGGGTGAGCTTGCCGACGCGATGGCCGACCACCGCCACGCCCCGTCGAGCCCGGAGGTGTCCGAGCTCGACATGCGCTTCCACGAGACGATGGTGGCGCTCAGCGAGAGCCCCCGGCTGCTGCGCATGCACGAGACCCTGATCACGCAGGTTCGCATGTGCCTGACCCAGATGCAGCACACCTACGACTCGGTCGGGCCGCGGCTGAGCGAACACCGTCGGCTGGCCGACGCCATCGTCGCGGGAGATGCCGAACTTGCCGATCGTCGGCTCGTCGAGCACATGCAGGATGGTGTTCGGCGGCTGCGCGAGGGCGTGGCCCGCACGGCCGGTGGGTCAGTCGCCGACACGAAACAAGCGACCGAGCCCGGGCGCGCTGACGGTTCGTCCCGCCAGGCGTAACCCCCACCAGGCGGTGACCTGGTTGGCGGTCAGCACCGGTCGGCCCAGCTCGAGCTCGAACGCCTCGATCAGGCCCACGGTGTGCAGCGCGGTGTCGGGCACGAGAATGGGCAGGTCGGGCGCGCGGCCGGCGGCGCGAATGACCAGGGCGCGCACCTCCTCAGGCCCGAGTCGACCGGCATGCTCGCCGCTGGGCACCCCGTGACTGTCGCCCGCCACGACCGAGATCTGTTGTGCTTCCAGTACCTCGACGAAGTACGCGGTGACCTCGCGCGGATAGGTCGCGGCGAGCACCACGGCCGGAGCCTCGAGCGCCGTCACCGCCTCGAGGAAGGCGATGGTCGTCGAGGATGCCGGTACCCCGGCAGCGTCGGCGGCCCACCGCGCCTGAAGCTCGAGACCGTCGGGGCCGTAGACGAAGCTGCCCGACGTGCAGGCCCACATCACGGCGTCCGGGTGGTGCACCTTCGCCTCGTGGGCGGCGGCCGCCAACGGCTCGTGCGCGCCCAGGGCGAGCAGCGCGGCTACGTCGTGGTCGGTCGCACCCTCCCAGGTGTGCACCACGGGAAACCGAACACCGGGCAGGTGTCGTTCGAGCGTGGCGTACTCGTCCTCGGCGCTGTGACCGGGATACAGCATCACCACCGTGGTCTTGGCGGTCATGGGGGCGGTCATGGAGGCTGTCACGGGGGCGGTCATCGGGCCTCAATGTGAGAACGACGCCAGGAAAGGGTGGTCAAGGACAGGAACCTTCGCTAAATTGCAGATTGTTGACAATCATGTACCGTACCCGAGTCAGCTGAGCATCCCTTCACCGACGCAGGAGCGACTTCCATGACCGCAGCATCCGACGCACCACCTGTCAAGGTGGAAAACCGCGACCTCCGGCGCGCCATCGCGGCGTCCGGCATCGGGAACGCCGTCGAGTGGTTCGACTACGGCATCTACGCCTACGGCACGGTCTACATCGCCAAGGCACTCTTCCCCGCCGACTCGGCGAGCGCCGTGCTGTTCACGCTGCTCGGCTTCGCCATCAGCTTCCTCATGCGCCCCCTGGGTGGTCTCGTCTGGGGCCCGCTCGGGGACAAGATCGGTCGCAAGGCCGTGCTGTCGATGACGATCCTGCTCATGGGCGGGGCCACCGTGTGCGTCGGCCTGATCCCGAGCTACACCACGATCGGCATCGCCGCACCGATCATCCTCTACCTGCTGCGCATCATCCAGGGCTTCTCCACGGGCGGCGAGTACGGCGGTGCGGCGACCTTCATGGCCGAGTACGCGCCCGAGAAGCGTCGCGGGTTCTTCGGCAGCTTTCTCGAGGTCGGCACGCTCGTCGGCTTCAACGGTGGGGCATTGCTCATGCTGGGCCTCATCGCCTTCACCACCGAAGACCAGATGGCGTCGTGGGGTTGGCGCATCCCGTTCTTCGTCGCCGGCCCCCTCGGCCTGATCGGGCTCTACCTGCGCAACAAGATCGAGGACACCCCGATCTTCCAGGAGCTCGAGGCCAAGGAAGAGACGTCGACCAGCGCCCGCGCCACGCTGGGGGAGCTGTTCAGCAAGCACATGAAGACCCTGCTCATCCTCAGCGGCATGGTCATCGCCCTCAACGTGGTCAACTACACGCTGCTGACCTACAGCCCGACCTACCTCCAGGAGGTCATCAACCTCTCCCAGGACAACGCCCTGATCGTGCCGATCATCGGCCAGTTCATCATGATGCTGCTGTTGCCGCTCTTCGGCGCCTTGTCCGACCGGGTCGGGCGCAAACCGCTCTGGTACGTCTCCCTCATCGGCCTGATCGTGCTCGCGATCCCGATGTACAAGCTGATGGGAACCTCGGAGGCCGGGGCCATCATCGGGTTCGCGGTGCTGGGCCTGCTCTACGCCCCTCAGCTGGCCACGATCTCGGCGACGTTCCCTGCGATGTTCCCCACCCCCGTGCGCTACGCCGGCCTCGCGCTCGGCTACAACGTGGCCACCTCGCTGTTCGGTGGCACCGCCGGCTTTGCCAACCAGGCCCTGATCGACAGTACCGGCGACAAGCTCTGGCCCGCCTACTACATGATGATCGCCTGCGCGGTCGGCCTCGTGGCAACGTTCTTCCTCATCGAGACCAAGGGCATGTCGTTGCGTGGCACCCATCAGCCCGGCACCCCCCAGGCCATCGCCGAGCAGAAGGAGCTCAGCCGCGCCTGAATGGGCATCGCGGATCACCCGCGGCCACGGGCGGTTCTGAGCCTCAGCTCGAGGCGCAGAGCCGCCCGTCGCCGTTCGCGGACAGACCCAAGGCCCGCAGGGCAGCCCACATCGACACCTGGTTCGCCGTGATCACCGGCATCCCGAGCTCGCGCTCGAGGGGCCCGACGAGGTCGTAGGTGCGAACGTTCGTGCACGAGACGAAGACCGCGTCGGCCCGTTCCGATGCCGAGACGGCATCCCGTACGAGGTCAGCCACCTCGCGGTGCGTGAGGCGCCAGATCCCACCGGTGAGACCGAGGCGGCTGCGGCCCGTCACGGTGAGCCCGGCGGCCTCGAGGTAGGCGGCCAGCAGGTCCGTCACCACGTCGTCGTACGGCGTGGCGATGGCGATCCGGTCGATGCCCAGGGTGGCGGCCGACTCGAGCAGCGCGCCGCTCGTGGTGACGGCCAGCGGGATGCCGCTGCTCGTCATCGCCTCGCGCAGCTCACGCTCGCCGCCTCGTCCGCGCGCGAAGCTGCCGGCCGTGCACAGGTAGAGAGCGACCTGGGGGCCGACGACGCTGACGTTCCGCGCCAGCTCCGCGATCTCGGCCGGGTCGCCGACGAGCAGGGCCTGGGTGACCCCGACGGGCACAGCGGCATAGGAGGTGCGGGTGAGGTGCAAGGTGACCGACGGCGGCACCCAGCGCCAGATCTCGCGGTCGAGGGCGAAGTCGTAGGGAACGATCACGCCGATCGCGGCGGAGTCGATCGGGGTCGTCGGTAGCGCAGTCGCGAAGTCGGGCACTCGTCGATTCTCGCGAGTGAAGCGATTGTTGACAATAGACGCTAGGCCTCAATAGGTTCGACGGAGTCGCTCCAGCCCTACGTGCCACTCTTCGAGGTTGACCCATGACCCGCGCACCGGAACCCCGCCGGCTCTCGATGCTGGCCGCTTCAGAGGTGGCGGCGGACTTTGCGTCCGGTGAGCTCTCGCCGGTCGAGGTCACCGACGCGGCCTTGGCCGCCATTGAGGCCTTCGACCCCGAGGTCGGCGCGATGGTGCTCGTCGACGCCGAGGGGGCCCGCGCGGAGGCACATGCGTCGCACCTGCGCTGGCGGCGCGGCGACCAGCGCAGCGCCGTCGACGGGGTGCCGGTGACGATCAAGGACATGTTCCTCACCCGCGGTTGGCCGATGCTGCGCGGCAGCACCCTCACCGACGCGGCCGGACCGTGGCAGGCCGACGCGCCGGCGGTGGCCCGGCTGCGCGAGTCGGGCGCGGTGGTGCTCGGCAAGAACGCGACGCCCGAGTTCGCCTGGAAGGGGGTGACCGACTCGATTCTGCACGGGTCGACGGGCAACCCGTGGGGGGCCGGCCTCACGAGCGGCGGGTCGTCGGGCGGCGCCGCGACGGCGGTCGGACTGGGCATGGGGTCGTGGTCGATCGGCAGCGACGGTGGGGGCTCGGTGCGCATCCCGGCCGCGTTCACCGGCACCGTCGCCCTCAAGCCGACCTACGGCCTCGTTCCGACCTATCCCCCGAGCCCCTACGGCACCCTGTCGCACGCCGGGCCGATGACCCGTTCGGTGACGGATGCCGCGCTGCTGATGGACGTGCTCACCGGGTTCGACTCTCGCGACTGGTTCGCCACGAGGCGGCCGTCCGGTTCCTTCCTCGAAGGCCTCGGCCACCTCGACGATGGGCTGGTGGGGTTGCGGGTGGCCTACTCGCCCACGCTGAGCGGCACCGGCCACAACGACCCGCAGGTGCAGGCGGCGTTCGACGAGGCCGTCGAGGTGCTGGCCGGGCTCGGGGCCACGGTGGCACAGGTCGACCCGGCGCCGGAGGTTCTCGCCGTCGTTCGCGAGGCGTTCCACGTGCTGTGGTTCACCGGCGCGGCCAAGGTGCTGGAGCCGTTCGGTCATGACGCTCTGGAGCGGATCGACCCGCTGCTCGCCGAGCACGTGCGCCAGCATCGAGACGACTCTGCGTCGACCTACCTCGATGCGGTGCAGGTGCGGATGGACCTCGGGGTGGCGATGGGAGCCCTCCACGACGACTGGGACGTGCTGGTCACACCGACCATGCCGATCCCCGCGTTCGAACGAGGCCAGGACGCCCCCACCGGATGGCCGGAGCAGCTGTGGACGTCGTGGACGCCCTACACCTACCCGTTCAACCTGACCGGGCAGCCCGCGCTCTCGGTGCCGTGCGGCCTGACCGACGACGAGCGACCGATCGGGTTGCAGATCGTGGGGCCACGGCACGCCGACGCGCTGGCGTTGCGGGTCGGTCGGGCGTTTGAGGCGGCGACCGACTCGCAGCGGGTGCTCCCGCTGCTGCTGCGGTGACGCCCCGGTCAGCCGGCGCGAGACCGCAGGAACCATCCCACCCGGGTGACCACCCATCCGACAAGCGTAAGGACGCAAACCATGGCCCGGTATCTGACGATCACCCTGGAGCAGCGCGGTGTCAGCTGTGTGGCACGGCTGCTCGAGGATGCCGCTCCGCGCACGGCCGCGGCGGTATGGGAGGCGCTCCCGCTGCGGTCGCAGGCGTATCACGGTAAGTACGCCCGAAACGAGATCTATGCCCTGCTGCCCTCGTTCGCCGAGCGCGATCCCGGCAAGGAGAACACGACGGTGACCCCGATTCCCGGGGACGTGTGCTGGTTCACCTTCGCCGGTGACGACCTGGGCAACCCCGCGTACGGATACGAGCAGGAGGACGAGCACCGGTCGATGAGCGCGATCATCGACCTCGCGGTGTTCTACGGACGGAACAACCTGCTCATCAACGGTGACCAGGGCTGGGTGCCCGGAAACGTCTTCGCGACGATCACCGAAGGGCTCGACGAGATGGCAGCCGCCTGCCAGGACCTCTGGATGGGCGGAGCCCGCGGGGAGACCTTGGCCTTCACCCGGCTGCGGGACGAATGAGCGGGCTACCGAGAACGTGGTGGCCGCGACCGTCTCGGCGCGCGCGTCGGGTGCGCGCCTTCGCCTACCTGGAGGACCCCACCGCAATGACCATCCACGTTCTCACCTGACCAGTTCCTGCCCACCGGGCTGCCGTCACCGGGAGACGACCCGGGGCGGGACGCCGTCGGCGCCGCCGACGACGGCGAGGTCACCCTCCAGATCGGTGCGATGGACCTCATAACCCCTGTCGCGCAACGCCTGCAGGGTCGCGGGCGCCGGATGCCCGTAGTCGTTGTCGACGCCGACGCTGATCAGGGCGAGGCGCCCCCGAACGCCGTCGAGCGTGCGGTCGTCGCGGTTGCTCGAGCCGTGGTGGGCCACCTTGACGACATCGATCCCGGACCAGTCGGCCGGGTCGCGAGCCGCGGCCCGGGCCACCTCTCCGGCGGCCTCGCGCTCCATGTCGCCCGCGAACAGCACGCCGACCCCGGCCACGTGCAGGCTCATCACGACCGACCCGTTGTTGGGCACCGATCCCGCCTCGATCTCGCGGGCGGGCCACCACACGTGAGCGGTGACTCCCGACACCCGAAGGTCGTCGCCCGCTTGCAGCTCGTGCACCGGCACCCGGGCCGCACCGGCCAGCCGGGCGACCCGGTCGGCCTCCGGGCCGGGCTGACGAACCGGTGAGACACGGATCTCGGCGACCGAACGGCCCTGCAGCACCCCGTCGAGGCCGCGCACGTGGTCGGCGTGGAAGTGGGTGAGCACCACGAGGTCGACGGCGGCGACCCCGAGCCGGTCGAGGCAGCCGTCCATCGCTTTCGCGTCGGGTCCGGCGTCGACCACGACCGCGTGGCCCGGGCCCGTGTTCACCACCAGGCCGTCACCCTGGCCCACGTCGCACGCGACGACCACCCATCCCGGTGGTGGCCACGACACCGGGGCCGTGGGGAGGGTGAAGGCCGTGGCGCCGAGGGCGAGCGCGATGACCAACAGCGGCTGCAGGCGGGTGCGCCGCCACAGCCAGGGCGCGGCCAGCACCAGCAGAATGGTCACGGCCGCCAGCGCCACTGCGGCAGCAGCGGAGTCGCCCCACGCGATGGTGCCCATCGGCACGTCGGCGCAGGCTCGGGCCACCCAGGCGATGCCGAGGGCCGGCAGCGCCGCCACCCAGGCGAGCAGCGAGGCGGCGGCCACCCATTCCACCGAGACCAACGCGACCGTGATCCCCACGATCGTGGTGGGAGCGACCAGCGGTGCGGCGAGCAGGTTCGCGACGACGGCGATGAGCGACACGGTGCCCTGCAGCGGCACGACGATCGGCGCGCACACCGCCTGGGCCGCGAGCGGCACTGCCAGCACCGGGCCCAGCCCCGCCCAGCGACGGGGCAGCATCCGGCCCAGCGCCCGGCCCCACGGCTGGGCGAACAGCAGCAGCCCCAGGGTCGCCACGGCCGAGAGCGCGAACCCGTACGAGCGGGCGAGCCAGGGGTCCCAGACCATCAGCACGATGACCGCCCCCGACAGCGCGGGCAGGCCCGCCTGACGACGGGACGCCGACACGGCGAGCAGCCCGATGGCCCCCATGACCGCGGCCCGGATGACACTCGGCTCGGGCCGCGCCAGCACCACGAACCCGACCAGGGCGGCGCCGGCCACCCACGGCCGAAAGCGGCGACGCACGCCCAGCAGACCCGCCACCCCCACCGCGGCGACGAGCACCAGGGTCACGTTGCTTCCCGACACCGCGCTGAGGTGGCTCATGCCGGTGGCGAGCATGGCTGCGGTGAGGTCGTCGGGGGTGCGCGTCGTGTCACCGATGACCAGTGCGGGCACGAGCCCCCGCGCGTCGTCGGGCAAGGCGCTGGTGGCGCCCCGAAAGCGCGCCCGCACGAAGTCGGCGGCGGCGAACACCCCGCCGGCCGAGCCGAGCCGGTGAGGGCGCCCCCTGGGGGTCGCCACGGCAGCCACCCGGTCGCCGGCGTCGGCCGGTGCGAGACGCAGCACCGCCTCGACCTCGTCTCGCCAGCCGAGGTCGGCCCATTCGGGGCCGCCGATGACGAGCAGCGACGACCCGACCGCCGTGCTGCTCCCCCTCGCGACGACCTCGTGCACGGTGATCTCGACGACGACCAGCCGTCGTGCGGCCTCCTGCGTGGTCGAGCCTCCCCCGATCACCCGGGGCTCGGTCGCCAAGGTGGCGTGCACCCTGACCACGGCTCGCTGCCCCGCCAGCTCGTCGAGCGGCCCGACTGTGCGCAGGGCGAGGTGGCCGGCCGTGGCGACGAGCAGCAGGGCGAGGCAGGCGAGGGTGAGCGCGAGGAGGCGTTGCCGCGGGCCGCCGCCGCGTCGGCGCCAGAGGCCGACCAGGGCCAGGGCGGCCGACAGCGCGGCGGCCGCGACAATGGCGACCACCACGGGCGTGCTCAACAGCGCCCAGAAGGCGACGACGGGCCAGGCCAGCACGACCGGCACGAGCAGCCGCAGGTCGAGGCGTCGGGGTTGTCGGCGCCGGACCCCGGCCCGCCCGCTCCTGCTCACACCCGCACCCGTGACCGCAGCTGCGACATGAGCTTGTCGCCGATGCCGCTCACCTCCCCGAGCTCGTCAACTGCGCTGAACCGACCGTGCTCCGCGCGCCAGTCGAGGATGCGCTGCGCCAGCACCGGGCCGACGCCGGGAAGCGTGTCGAGGGCAGCGGCATCCGCCGTGTTGAGGTCGACGGCTGCCGGTGCCCCCGCGCCGCTGCCACTCCCCCCTGCCGGGCTCGGCGGCGCGTCGGGGGGACCACTCGGCACCTCACCGGGCTTGGGCACATGAACCTGCTCGCCGTCGACGACGGGGCGGGCGAGGTTGAGGGCGGTGAGATCTGCCTGCGAGCGCGCGCCCCCGGCCGCGGTGATGGCGTCTGCCACCCGCGCCCCTGGACGCAGCCGTACCAGGCCCGGACGGCGCACCTGCCCGACCACATGCACGACCAGCTCGGTGGCGACCGTGGCCGGGGCGTCGGCCGTCGCGCCCCGGGGCGGCCGACCCCCGCTCGCCATCACCTCCCCCGGTGGCGTCGTCGACAGCGCCCGACCCGACACGACGACACCCGTCGGCGAGGCGGTGGCGCCGGGAGCAGCAACCGCTTCGCTCGCCCGCTCGGCCCAGAGCACGCGCAGCACGAAGACGCAGCCGAGAGCGACCACGAGGGCGAGCAGCGCCACGACAGCCGCGTTCGAGACCGAGAGCCGCCCGCGGCGCAGCGGCTCGGGAACCGTGAGCAGCGCCGGACGCCGGGCCCGACGCAGGTCGACGTCGAGCCGGTCGACGTCGTCAGCGACCGAGACGAGAGAGCGGTGGGTGTCGACGGTTTCGGCCGGGCTCGGCTCGCCGGGCGGAGCTGACGGCACCCAGCGGCCCTCGCGCACGCGCGCGGGAGCCTGGGCCTCAGCAGCCGAGGGGCTCAGCACCTGCCGGACCCGATCGAGGTCTGGAGCACGCGGAGCTCGACGGAACGGCATGGTGCCACGCTAGGAAGGGCAGGCCCGGGGCACGACCGGCCCGGGGCTGCCTGTGGACGGGCGAGGGCGCGGTAGGTGGGGTGTGGACGATCCCGACCCGAGACACGCCGGAAGGGATGCCGTGTCGCCACGCCGCCTGCAGCACACTGCTGCCATGGCTCGGCACATCATGACCCTCACCTGCGACGACCGCCCCGGTATCGTGGCCACCGTGTCGGCGGCGTTGGTGCGGGTATCGGCCAACATCGTCGAGAACCAGCAGTACTCCGATGCGAGCACCGACCTGTTCTTCATGCGCACCGTCTTCGACGCCGACGAAGCCGGTGTCGCCGCGGTCGTGGCTGCCATCGACGCCAGCCCGGCGATCGCCCACGAGCACCTCACGGTTCGCCCCGAGGAGCGGCACTGTCGAACCCTCATCCTCGTCAGCAAGTTCGACCACTGCCTGCTCGACCTGCTCTACCGGTGGAAGAGCGGCGACCTGCCGATCGACATCGCCGGGGTCGTGAGCAACCACGACGACTGTCGTGGCCTGGCTGCCTACTTCGGTCTGCCCTTCACCGTCATCCCGGTCACGGCCGAGACGAAGGCGGAGGCGGAGGCCGAGCTGCTGCGACTGGTCGCCACCGAGCACGCCGACCTGGTCGTACTGGCCCGCTACATGCAGATCCTCAGCGACGACCTCTGCCGCCGCCTCGAGGGCCGGGCCATCAACATCCACCACTCCTTCCTGCCCGGGTTCAAGGGCGCACGGCCCTACCACCAGGCTCACGACCGGGGCGTCAAGCTGATCGGCGCCTCGGCCCACTACGTGACCGGCGACCTCGACGAGGGCCCGATCATCGAGCAGGACGTGGTGCGCGTCACCCACGCCGAGACCCCCGAGCGACTCGTCGCCCTCGGTCGCGACGTCGAACGCCGCGTGCTCTCCCGGGCCGTGCGTGACCACGCCGAGAACCGCGTGTTCCTCTCGGGACGGCGCACCATCGTCTTCTGACCGTTCCACAGCACCTGCACAGAGAGTTCATTTCTGTCTGGCAGGCAATACTCATACGTTCACGTCAACGGCGATGAACGAGTGCTTGGGCACGGTGCGACGATGAGAGTTCGGACACATCGCGGATGGGCTCGACGGAGGTTGATCGCCCTGAGCCGGCGCACCAGTTCGACCACCGCGACCGCGCAGCGCACCGTCGCGGCCACCGTCGGCACCATGCAGCAGACCGTGGCGGCCACCGGCACCCTGGCCCCGGCCACCGAGTCGGACCTGTCGTTCACGTCGTCGGGAACAGTCACGAAGCTTGATGTGGCGGTGGGACAGAAGGTCACGAAGGGTGAGCCCCTGGCCACGATCGACGACACCGCCCTGAAAAGCGCCCTCGACGTCGCCTCCGCGCAGGAGGCGCAGGCCCAGGTGACCTCAGCCACCCGTGCCGGTCCGGCAGCTCGGGAGGCGCGGGCGGCTCCGGAGGTGCGGGCGGCACCACCGGTTCGTCGAGCAGCAGCGGCTCCGGAGCGTCGAGCGCCGCTGTGACCGGGTGGTGATCGCGGACGCGGCGGCGGGACCGGCGCGACCGGTGGTGCTGCTGGCGGTGCCACGTCGGGCTGACAGCACCCAACCCATCTGCTCGTCACGTCAGGCGACGTTGGCGCCACCAGGCCCGGATGGTGTTGAGGTGGCGCCAGATCACCACGCCGGCGAGCACGAGCAGCCACAGCGCGGTCCAGAGGTCTCCCGGGGCCCGACCGAGCGTGACGAGCCCCGCGAGCCCGACCATGGCGAACGCGCCGAAGATGGAGCCGATCGAAACCCGCCGGACGAGAACGATGGTGACGGCGAACACGACCACGATGGCGAGGGCGAACCACGGGTGGACCCCCAGCACGGCCCCGAGCGTCGTCGCCACCCCTTTGCCACCACGGCCGCGAAGATACGGCGACCAGATGTGACCGGCCACCGCGGCGACGCCGACGGCGTAGGCCACGTGGGCGCCGAGCCAGTGACCGGCGGCTAGGGTGGGCAGCAGCCCCTTGAGCACATCGAGCACCCCGACGAGTACTCCCCACCGCGGTCCGAGCACCCGCCCGGCGTTGGTGGCGCCGGGGTTGCCCGAACCGGTTGTCGACAGGTCGTGTCCCAGCACCCGAGCGATGAGCGTGGCGGGGTTGATGGCACCGATGAAGAAGGCCGCGACAACCACGGCGGCGACCTGGAGCACGTGGGCCGTGCTCACGAAACGGTGCCCTCGGCAAGCGGCTCGTCGGGGTGCGGTGAGAAAGCGATGGCGAGGGTTCCCGGGCCGACGTGCGCCCCGACCACGGCTCCCAGCTCGACCACCATGACCTCCGGCGCACCGGGTAGCTTGACTCGCAGCTCGTCGGCGAGGGCTTCGGCCCGCGAGGCCGCATCGAGGTGGTGCACGGCGACGTCGACGACGTGGCCGCCGCGGTTGACCTGCTCGAGCACCATCGACTGGATGCGGGCGATGGCCCGTGACGAGGTGCGGACCTTCTCGACCGGCACGATGCGCCCCCCGCGCACGGCCAGGATCGGCTTGATGGCCAGCGCCGAGCCGAGCAACGCGGAGGCGGCCCCGATCCGTCCGCCGCGCCGGAGGTGCTCGAGGGTGTCGACGTAGAAGAGCACCGTCGATCCGGCGAGCCGTTCAGACACCACAGACGTGACCGCCGGCAGGTCGCCACCGTGGGCAGCGACCTGCGCCGCCGCCACCACCGCGAACCCCATCGCCATGCCCAGGGTCTCGCTGTCGACGACGTGCACCGGCACCGGCGCCTCGTGTGCAGCGAGCCGGGCGGCCTCGACGGTGCCCGACATCTGGCTCGACAGGTGGATCGACACGATCTGTTCGGCCCCCTCGTCAGCCAGGCGACGGTAGGCCTCGAGAAAGGCCTGGGGGGTGGGCCGCGACGTCGTGACGATCGTGTAGTCGCGCAGGGCGGAGGCCACCTGGGCCGGAGTGATGTCAGAACCCTCGATGTGCTCCACCCCACCGACGACGACGTGCAGCGGCACGACCGCGATGCCCTGCGATGCAGCGATTTCGGCGGGAAGGTAGGCCGTCGAGTCGGTGAGGATGCGCAGACTCACGCGTGTTCCTTCCTTCGTCGGGGCGGCTGGCTTCAACCTAGCGTCATCAGAGCGGCACGACGTTGACGAGCTTCGGTGCCCGCACGATCACGGTGCGGATGCCGTTCACGGTGACCGCCTGGATCTTCTCGCGGGCGAGCGCGAGGGCGCGCAGGTCGTCCTCGCTGATGTCGGGGGACACCTCGATACGGTCGCGCACCTTGCCCTTGACCTGGATGACGCAGGTGACGCTCTCCTGCACGATCTTCGCCGGGTCGCTCACGGGGAAGGCCACGTAGGCCACCCCGTCGTCGTGGCCGAGTCGGCGCCACATCTCCTCAGCGATGTGCGGCGCCACCGGCGCCACCATCAGCACAAGAGCCTCGACGACCTGACGCGGTGGCACCGGAAGCTTCGTGACGGCGTTGTTGAGCTCGATGAGCTTGGCGATAGCGGTGTTGAAGCGCAGCGCCTCGAAGTCGTCACGCACCCCCGCGATGGTCTGGTGCAGCGTGGTCGTCAGAGTCTGGTCGGGGGCGTCGCCACCGACCCGAACCTCACCGGTCGACTCATCGAACACGTTGCGCCACAGCCGCTGCAGGAAGCGCTGGGAACCCACGACCGCCCGGATCTCCCAGGGCTTGCTCAGCTCGAGCGGACCCATCGACATCTCGTAGACCCGGAAGGTGTCGGCGCCGAAGGTGTCGTACATCTCGTCGGGGCTCACGGAGTTCTTCAGCGACTTGCCGATCTTGCCGTACTCCCGGCTGACGGGCCGGCCCTCCCAGGTGAACGTGGGCTCGGCGCCCTGGCTGCCGGCGTGCTGCTCGACTTCGGCGGCCGGGACGTACTGGCCTCGCGAGTCGGTGAAGGCGGCCGCCTGGATGTAGCCCTGCGAGAAGTACTTCCGGAACGGCTCTTCGCTCGAGACGTGACCGAGGTCGAAGAGCACCTTGTGCCAGAACCGGGCGTAGAGCAGGTGCAGCACGGCGTGCTCGACGCCGCCCACATAGAGGTCGACCCCACCGGGATCGACCGCACCGGAAGGGGACCCGGCCACTGTCTCGTCGTGTCGCGCCATCCAGTAGCGCTCGTTCTCGGGGTCGACGAAGCTCTCGTGGTTCGCCGGGTCGAGGTAGCGCAGGTAGTACCAGCACGACCCCGCCCAGTTCGGCATGGTGTTCGTCTCGCGCCGGAAGTGACGCACACCGCGCCCGTCACCGAGGTCGGCCTCGACGTTGACCCACTCCGGCACCCGCGACAACGGCGCCTCCGGCGAGCTCTGCGCGTTGTCGGGCTCATAGGTCTTGGGTGAGTAGTCGGGCACGTCGGGCAGGGTCAGCGGCAGCTGGTCGTCGGGCACCGGGTGGGCGACGCCCTCGTCGTCGTACATGATCGGGAACGGCTCGCCCCAGTAGCGCTGGCGGCTGAAGAGCCAGTCGCGCAGTCGGTAGTTCACGGTGCCGTGACCGACAGAGCTGTCACCACACTCGACGAAGGCGATGATGCGCTCCTTCGCGGCGTCGACCCGCAGCCCGTCGAGCGAGACCAGGTCGTTGGCGGAGTTCACGGCGAAGCCGTCGCCGACGTAGGCCTCGTGCAAGGGACTGGCGGCTGCTGCCTCCGTGGGCGCCACGACCCGCACGATGGGGAGGTCGAACTTCGTGGCGTATTCGAAGTCGCGCACGTCGTGGCCCGGCACCGCCATGATCGCGCCGGTGCCGTAGCCCATCAGCACGTAGTCGGCGACGAACACCGGAACGGCTCCCCCGGTCAGCGGGTTGGTCGCGAACGCCCCGGTGAACACACCGGTCTTGTCCTTGCCCTCGGTCTGGCGCTCGACGTCGCTCTTGCGCGAGGCGGCCAGCCGGTAGGCGGCCACGGCCTGCGCCGGAGTGGTGGAGGCAGCGGCAGCCGAGTCGTCGGAGCCCTTCCACGCCTCGTGCGTGCCCTCCGGCCAGTCGCCCGGCGGCACCAGGGCGTCGACCAGCGGGTGCTCGGGCGCGACGACCATGAAGGTGGCCCCGAAGACCGTGTCGGGCCGGGTGGTGAACACCTCGATGCCCGCGGCGTCACCGGATGACGTCGTGACCGAGAAGCTCAGCCGGGCCCCGTTCGAGCGGCCGATCCAGTTGCGCTGGATCAGCTTGACGTTCTCGGGCCAGTCGACGCGGTCGAGGTCGTCGGCCAGGCGGTCGGCGTAGGCGGTGATGCGCATCATCCATTGGCTCAGGCTGCGCTTGAACACCGGGAAGTTGCCGCGCTCGGAGCGTCCGTCGTTGGTGACCTCCTCGTTGGAGAGCACGGTGCCGAGGCCCGGGCACCAGTTGACGGGCGCCTCGGAGTTGTAGACCAGGCGGAAGCCGTCGAGCACGCCCGCCCGCTCCGCGTCCGTCAGCTCCTGCCACGGGCGGCCGTCGTCGCTCAGCATCGCGCGCGAACCCGACTCGAACTGCTCGACGAGCTCACCGATCGGGCGGGCCCGGCCGCGGCCGCCGTCGGCGCGCACGGCATCCTCGTCGTACCACGCGTCCCAGATCTGCAGGAAGATCCACTGCGTCCAGCGGTAGTAGTCGTCGTCGATCGTCGCGAACGTGCGGCGGTTGTCGAAGCCGAGCCCCAGCCGGCGCAGCTGCCGGCGCATGTTGGTCATGTTCTCCTCGGTCGTCTTCCGAGGGTGCTGCCCGGTCTGCACGGCGTACTGCTCCGCGGGCAGCCCGAAGGCGTCGTAGCCCAGCGCGTGCAACACGTTGCGGCCCAGCATCCGGTGGAACCGGCTGTAGACGTCGGTCGCGATGTAGCCCAGCGGGTGACCGACGTGCAGGCCGACGCCCGACGGGTAGGGGAACATGTCGAGCACGACCAGCTTGGGGCCGAGCGCAGCGACCTTGTCGGGCTCGGCCCAGGGACCAGCCGGGTTCGGCGCGTTGAAGGTGCCCTCCTGCTCCCAGTGGTCCTGCCACGCGATCTCGATGTCGCGGGCCAGGGCGGGGGTGTAGCGGAACGGCGTGTCGTCGACGGCGGGCTTCGAGCCGGGTTGCGTCTCGGGGCCGGCCTCGGAGCTGGGGGTGTTGGTCATGTCCACTCTCTCGTCACGTAGCGATGGCGCGGTCCCTGGTGCCGGGGAGCCCGGGCGGCAAACGAAAACCCCTCGCGCAGGGAGGGGTGGCCGCGTTGGTGCGCAGAGATCGTGCGACCTCCGGCTTTGGTCAACGCGGCTGGAGAAGGAGCAACCGACCAGCCATGCGCCAAGGTTAGCGCAGCAGCCCGACCACGAGCAGCACCTGCGCGAGGTGGTAGGTGACGATCGTCTCGATCGGCGCGGACCGTCGTTCGAGCACGAACCGGTCATGCCCGAGGATCGTGTCGGACACCAGGAAGAGCGCCGCGCCGGCAACGACAAGCCAGTCACCCTTCCAGCCCGCCGTCAGCACGAGCGCGAAGAGCGCGAGCTCGTAGAGCAGTACGGGGAGCCGCTGGCGACCGGCCCCGACCACGATGGCGCGGCCGAACCGCGCGTGCACGATGAGCAGCGCCGGCACGAGCGGGATCACCCACCAAGGGAACCCCGCGCGGCCCGGCGTCTCGAGGATCGCCCAGATGTACGCCACATGGGCGGCGAGGAACGCTACCAACCCGGCGAGGAAGCGGCCGCGGGTCGCGTGGAGCAGCAGCACGTCGCCGACGAGGCTGAGCCCGAGCGCGACGAACAGCACCTGCAGCGACGGCGCACCGTCGACCCGATCCTCGCCGTCGAGCGACCAGGCCAGCCCGATCATGAGCAGCATGATCGTCGGTTTCGTGATGCGCTCGACCGCGACGTCGGACCGCAGCACCGCGCTCCAGTTGAGCAGCATGGCCACCCCGAGCGCCATCGACAGGACCCAGAGGTGCGTGCTCACCGGCCCAGCGTCTCAGGCGAGACGGGTAGCCGGGGCGGTGACACGCGGGCTCCGGCGCGGTGACACGAGGGCTCCGGCGCGGTGACACGAGGGCTCCGGGCTGTCCGGGGCAGGGGCCCGGGGGCTGGGACCGAATCGGCGGTTCGGGCGTTCTCTGTCACACTCCATCAATGCCGATGCGCAAGTTCCAGCACACCGTGACCGCCGACGCCACTGCCGCCGCCGTCGGCAGTGGAAATCTCGAGGTGCTCGCCACTCCCCGCCTCGTCCTGTGGTGCGAGGTCGCCGCCTTTCAAGTGTGCGCGCAGAGCATCGACCCCGACCACACCACGGTCGGCACCAAGATCACGATCGATCACGTCAAGGGCAGCCCTGTCGGGGCCGAGATCACGGTGCACTGCGCCGAACCGATCAACGACGGTCGCCGCCTCGTGTGCCACGTCATCGTCAAGGACGCCGACGGCGAAGAGATTGCCACGGGTGAGGTGCACCGTGCGGTCGTCGACCCCGATCGCTTCATGAGCAAGTGCCACTAGCCGTGTCCGCGCCCGTCAACCGGGCGTGACGAGCGCTCCCAGCGGACTCCCAGAATCGGCTGACACGCTCGGTTCGTGACCCTCGGACTGGTCGGCGCACTGGTCGCGGCCCTCGCCTACGGCGCGGGCACCGTGCTCCAAGCGATCGGTGCCGGGCGGCTGACCTCCCTCCCCCCGGGTGTCGCGGCTCGGGCCCGTGTCGCCGCCGCGATGCCGTATGCCGCTGGGCTCGGTCTCGACGGCATCGGCTTCATCGCCTCGGTGCTGGCCCTGCGCACCCTGCCGCTCTTCCTCGTCGAGTCGGCCGTGGCCTCGTCGGTCGCCGTCACCGCGGTGCTCTCGGTGGTGGTGCTGCACCTGCACCTGCGTCGAGCCGAGATCGCTGCGCTCGGAGCCGTCGCGGTCGGTCTCATCGCCCTGGCCGTCGTGGCCGAACCGGGGCCGGCGGCCCGGCCGGGGAACGGCTTCTCTGTCGCCGCGCTGGTGGCTGCGGCCGTCGTGGCCGCGCTGCTCGTGGTGGGAGCCGGCGACCACGACCGGCAGCGGGGCGCCGTGGTACTGAGCCTCGCGGCCGGCCTCGGCTTCGGGGGGGTCGGGGTGAGCGCCCGCCTCATCGAGGTGCCGATGCCGTGGTGGCATCTTGGCTTCGACGCGCTGGCCTGGGCGCTCATCGCCCACGCCGCGCTGGCCACGGTGGCCTACGGCCTGGCCCTGGCCCGGGCTCGGGTCACCACGGTGGCGGCGATCACCTTCGTCACCGAGACCGTGGTGCCCGCTGCGATCGGCCTGGTCCTGCTCGGTGACCGGGTGCTGGCCGGTCGCTGGCCACTTGCCGGGCTGGCCTTCGCGCTCACACTCGGCGGTTGCATCGTGCTCGCCAGTCGCAGCGAACCGGCCTCAGGCCACGAGGTCGCGCGCCCACCCGCGCAGGATGGCCTACGCCCCGGCGACGTCGACGTGACGGCGACGACCCCTCGACCTTGAGCCCGGTGACCGCGTAGGCGGTGCTGATCGGGATCGTTCGGGACGCCTGACCCCCGCTGACCATCGAGAGCACGGCCGCCACGACGAAGACGACCGTAGGCACCGGCTCGGTGACGTTGGTTGGACGCGGCCGGTGCCGGCGGACGGGCCGCCTCGGGCACCGTACAGAACGACAACTTTTGCCCGATGGCGACCGACCTGAGGTATTTCGCGCGCCATTGCGCCCTCTGATCCGTAGTCTTGATGCAGTGCGATGCCCGAAAGGAGGGCCTTGCCATGAGCCGTGAATATCTCGACTTCGACGTCGCCATCGTTCCCTCCCCGCAGGGATACACCGCTCAGGTGCTGCGCGCCCCGGCGGCGTTGGCGTCGGAGCCCTTCACGTTGCCGTTCGCGGCGACCGACCTGGCGCAGTTCATGATCGCGGTCGGACCGCCCCGGGTTGCCTCACGGCGTCTGGTTCCCGCCGTGGCGAGAGTGGCCGACGTCAAGGACTACGGCCGGCGACTCGGCGACGCCCTCTTCTCGGGCGGGGTCGCCACGAGCCTGCGCAGCAGCCTCGCAGCGGCGAACAGCCAGGGGAAGGCTCTGCGAATCCGGTTGCGGCTGGATGCCGTTCCCGAGCTGGACTCTGTGCCGTGGGAGTACGTGTACGACACTCCCCTCGACCGCTTCCTCACCCTCTCTCGCGATACCCCCGTCGTTCGGCTGCTCGACTCCGTCGAGCCGCCGAGCGAGCTGGCGGTGCCGCTACCCCTGAAGGTGCTCGTGATGATCGCGCGCCCCACCGACCTGCCGTCGCTCGCGGTCGAACGCGAGCGACAGCTGCTCGTCGCCACGACCGGCGACCTGGCCAGGGCCGGAATGCTCGAGGTCGTCGTGATGGAAGGGCCCGCAACCCTCGGCGCCCTGCAGAAGGCCCTCATCGACGAGTACAACGTCTTCCACTTCATCGGTCATGGAGGTTTCGACGAGAAGGCGCAGGAGGGGGTGCTGGCGCTTGAGACCGCGCAGGGCACGGTCGACCGCGTCAGCGGCGCCCAGCTGGGCACTTTGTTGCATGACGCGCAGGGGATGCAGCTCGCCGTGCTCAACGCGTGCGAGGGCGCCCGCACCTCGAGCAACAACGCGTTCTCGGGGGTCGGGCAGACCCTGGTGCGCCAGGGTCTGCCCGCTGTCGTCGCCATGCAGACGGAGATCTCCGACCGGGCCGCGCTCGTCTTCAGCCACGAGTTCTACTGGTACCTCACGCGAGGCCTGGGCATCGACGCCGCGATCTGCGAGGTGCGCAAGGCGATGGCGCTGTCCGACGAAGCCGCCGAGTGGGGCACCGCGGTGCTGCTGCGGTCGGGCTCCGACCAGCCGTTCACCTTCCCGACCGCGGCCGACGTCGCGGAACCGGCCCGCGAGACCCGGTGGGAGTCGCTCTACGACGCGGCCCAGGGCGCCCTGAACGCGCAAGCCCCCGAGACCGCCCTCCCGATGCTCGAGCAGCTCGCCGCCGAGCGGCCCGACTACCAAGACGTCACGGCCCTGATCGAACGGGTGCGTCCTGGCCCCCAGGGCGGGCCCCCGGCCCCAGCCCCGGCCGAAACGCCGACGCGCGCGCCGGCACCGGAACCGGAACCGGCGCCGGCGCCGGAACCTGCCAAGGCATCGACGCCCGAGCAACCACCTGTGACTCCGGATGCCGCACCCGTGCCGAGGCCGGCCCCGGCACCGTCTCGGCCGCCGCTCGCCTCTCGGCCACCGCGCGCGACTCGGCGCCGCCGCTCCTGGGCCCGCCCTCTCGGGAGTCTGCTCGTGCTCTTCCTGCTGTGGGCTGGTGGCTCCTGGTGGTGGGCGAACGGGCTGGGAGTCATGGCGCGCTGCGGCCTCGGCGAGAAGCCGGCGAGCAACACGCAGGCCTCATTCACGTTCGGGTGCGCCACGACCGAACCCACCATCGACGGCAGCTTCGACGACTGGGCCGGTGCCGGTGCCGGCATCTCCGTCGACAAGGTCGTGGCGGGGGCGCGCCCGACCAAACCCTTCCGAGCCACGTGGCAGGGTCAGTGGAACGCCGATGCCCTCTTCGTGCACGTTCGCGTCACCGACGCGAACCTGCGCGCTGTCGACACGGCCCGCCCCGACCAGTGGTGGCGCGGCGACGGTGTCTCGTTCGAGTTCGGCCCCGACAACCGGGGGCTCTCGTCGGCGGCCCGGCCCCGCACCGGGCAGGACGTGCACCTGATGCTCGGGCTCACCTCTTCCGGCGTGGAGGCGTCGACCAACCCGGCTGCGAAGCGCACCTTCCCTCCGGGTGGCCGCCGCACCGACGTCACCGCGGTCAGGGCCGTCACGTCCACTGGCTACGAGCTGGAGGCGCGCATCCCATGGGGCGCCCTCGGCCTCACCAAAGCACCCGAACGGGGCACTGTGATTGCGACCAACCTCAACGTGAGCGATGCCTCCCCCACCGGTGGCTGGGGGCTGCGCACGATGATCAGCAGCAACGCCCGGCGCACGGGCGCGAACCAGGGCTTCCCGGCCACGTGGCAGCGACTCGTGCTCGGCGACACGGCGAGCTGAACGGCATCCGCGATGGGCACCCCTCACCTTTACGCCCTGCTCGTCGGCATCGACGCCTACTCGGCTCCGGTGCCTGCCCTGTGCGGCTGCGTGGGCGACGTCACCGCAGCCCAGACCATGCTGCGCAGCCGCGTGGGCGACGACAACGTCTCGACGCTGATGCTGACCGACGCGCAGGCGACTCGCGCCGCGGTCACCGACGCCTTCCGCACCCAGCTGGGGCAGGCGAAGGCCGACGACGTCGCGGTCTTCTACTACAGCGGGCACGGCTCACAGCAGGTGTGCCCGCCCGAGCTGTGGGGAGGCGAACCCGACCACCGCAACGAGACGATCGTCTGCGTCGACAGCCGCCGGCCGGGCAGCTGGGACATCGCCGACAAGGAGCTCGCTGCCCTCGTGGCGGAGGTGGCGGCATCCGGCTGCCACCTGCTCGTCGTACTCGACTGCTGTCACTCGGGCACCGGCACCCGTGACCTCGACGAGACGGTGCGAGCTGCGCCCGAAGACGAGCGGCCCCGTCCCGCAGGCACTTTCCTCCAGGGCAGCGCTGACGGAGACAGCGAGACCACACGCGCGCTGTCGGCAGTCGGCGTCACGGCCGTCGGTCGGCACGTCTTGCTCGCCGCCTGCCGTGCCGACGAGCTGGCCAAGGAGATCACGGTTCTGGGCTCCCATCGCGGAGC
Organism: Humibacillus sp.; assembly: GCA_030452985.1. Lineage (GTDB taxonomy): Bacteria > Actinomycetota > Actinomycetes > Actinomycetales > Dermatophilaceae > DSM-29435. The sequence continues at coordinate 3,096 of JAKDLG010000020.1, read as the reverse complement.
CATGTCGGCCGCGCTCGAGACCACCCTGCGCGATGGCGACGGGGGGATCACCTACCGTGAGGTGCTGCGCTCGGTCACGGCGGGCGTGCTGCGCCGAGCCGGGCAGCAGCACCCGCAGCTCGAGTCGGCCGATGCCACCGAGCTCGACCGCCCCTTCCTCGGAGGCGCCATCCCCACGACGCCACGGCAGCTGACCCTGAGCCACCTACCTGACGGCTGGAGCATCGACTACGGCGCGGTGCACGGCGTACCTGAGCCGATCGGCGCCGACTCCACCGAGCTCGCCGTGTACCCGCTCACGGCGACGACGACCGGCACACCGCTCGCGACTGCGACGGTGACCGCCGTGCTACCCGACCGGTCGATCGTGACCGTCTCTGCACCCCTCGACGAGGGATCGGTCTATCGGGCCGTCGTGACCGGAATACCCCTGAAACCACTGCAGGTTGAGGTACGCGGAGTCGACGCCGATACATCCCTGCTGCGGGAGGCCGCCCGGGCCGTCGACTCCACCCTGCTCACCTTGGTGGCCAACACCCCGGGCGCCGGCCTTCCCGACGCTGACCTCACAGTGGAGGCCACCGAGGAGGGGTTCGTCATCACCCGTCCCGGCGTCACCCGGCCGCTCGTGCCCGTGGTCGGCGGTGACGGGCGCGCGCAACGCACCGTGGCGGCGCTCGAACACGTGGCCCGGTGGCTGAGACTCGCGGCCGTGGTCAACCCGGTCACCCTGCTGCCGTCCGGGGCCATCGAGCTGCGCGTGACCAGCCCGTCGGGTCACCTCGCCGACGACGGCACGCTCACCATCTCGTACGCCGATGGGGTGCCACCGCCTTTCACCGTGACGCTGCGGAACGCCAGTGAGATGCCGTTGTGGGCCGCCCTCATCGACCTGACCGAGACCTACGGGATCTTCACGGATGCCGTGCCGACGGGGTCGGTTGCCCTCGAACCAGGTGAGTCGATGACGATCGCCCTCACCGGTCAGGTCTCCGACGTCCTCTGGAACGCAGGCACCGTCACCCTCACCGACCAGCTCAAGCTGGTGACCTCCACCGTCGAGTTCGACCCCCGCTCCCTCGAGCAGAACGAGCTCGAGCTCACGGCAGCCCCACCGCTCGGATGCCGGGCGCTGAGTGGTTCGACTGACCCAACGGATGCCGGCACCGGGTTGCTGCCGTGGGCAGGTGGCGTTGGCCACGGGGGGCGACCGACTCTGGTCACCCGTCGGCTCGGGCCGAAGGTGTCGCCCACGGCTGACGCCGACTGGCGCACCGACGAGGTCTTCGTGCGCACGACGCGTCCTCGCCCCTGAGAGCAGTCAAGGGGGCCCAACCACGACTGGGTACTCGCGCGAGCACTACCGACGGTCTAGTGGTCACCAGTGTGCCCCGAGTCGAGTGGCGCGCGGTGAGCAAGTTCCGCGAGCCGGTGATCAGGTTCTGATGTCTGCTGGTGGGGGTGGGCCGGTGTCAGCATCGGACGTTGGCGCTGGTGCGCCAGTGTTGCCAGGTGTGCCAGGTCACGCCGGTGGCGGTGATGGTCGCGGTGAGGTTCTTCTCGTGGACGTACACGTGATGCCGGCGGCACAACAACGCCAGGTTGCCCAGGCAGGTGGTGCCCCCGTGGAGCCAGTGCCGCACGTGGTGGGCGTCGGTCCACTGCGCCGGGGTCGAACACCCCGGGAAGGAGCAGCCCTGGTCGCGCAACCAGAGCGCGGTGCGCATCGCGCGGGTGACGAGCCGGTCCTGGCGCCCGACGTCCAACGGTTGACTATCGGAGCCCAGGACCACGGGGATGATGGCGGCGTCGCACGCCAACCTGCGCACCGTGGCCGCGGTGAGCACGTCCCCGGACAGGCATGACCCGCCCCCACGGCCAGTGTCCGTCTTCGTGGTGGCCCAGTCGGGTGGGCAGCCGTGCCGCATCCAGTCGCGCAACGTTTCGAGGTCGATCGTGACCACGATCTTGGCCCTGTCCGTGGACGGGGCCTTACCCGGGGAGGACACACCCCGGCCGACCACGTCGAGCAGGGCGTCCATCCGCCGCTGATGGCTGGGTCGGGGGTCGTCCTCGATCTTGACCCCGGCCTCATCGGTGAGGGGGCAGGGGGTAGCGAGGGGGTCGATAGCGCTCTTGATGATCGCGGCACCTTCCGGGTCCAGGGTGCCGGTCATCTCGACCATCCCGGCCGCGTTCGGGCCGGTGAACCACAGGCCCCGCCCCTCACGGCGCCGCTGGTCGTGCTCCTCGGCGTCCTTCGGGGGCCTCACCTGGTCGGACAGCTCCCGGGCGAGCTTCGCGAGCTGTTCCCACCGCAACCCGGAAGCCTGCTCGGCGAGGTGGGTGACGGCCTGGTGCAGGTCCTCCGGGTCCGCGACGGGCTTCAACCGGGTGTGGAAGTCGATGACCTGCGCCGCCTTGCCCACCGTGACCCGGCCGGGTCGAGGGTCAGCCGGGGTCTTCGCGGCCACCGCGGCTACCGCTGCCACCGTCATCGGGGCTGTCTGGGGTCGCTTCGCTGCCCCCGGGCCCATCGGCGCCGTCGGTGCCGTCGGTGCAGTCTGTGCCGTCGGTGCTGCCATCCGTGCTGTCGGGGGTGGGTTCGGCGCTCTCGCCGGTCACGGCATCACGTAGGTCGGCCCAGCGGGGCTGGTTGAACGCCGCCGCGCACGTCACGACCGCCTTCGCCGCGGAGGCGGTCAGGGTCGGGTCGACCTGGCGCAACCAGTCAACCCTCGACAGGCCACCCGGCGACGCGACGCTGCGGGCCTCGAGCTGGGTCACGATGCGCACCAGGTTGACCTCGCGGTGGTGCTGCACCGCGCCGAGCTGGGTGACCGACTCGATCAGGTCAGGCTCACTCATCCGGTGCGGTTGCATCTGGGGCCGGTCCAGGCTCGCGGCCGCGAACGCGAACCCCGACGCGTACGCCCCGGACACCGTCGACCAGTTCGCCCAGTGGATCGTCAACGGCTCCGGAAACTCCCGTGCCGGCCGCGACGCGCCGGCCGACCTCGACGTGACACCCTCTGCCGAGCCTGTCCGGGGGCAGCCCGCCCCGGTTGGCCCGGCCGAAGCCGCCCCGGGCGCCGG
>JAKDLG010000118.1 GCA_030452985.1 Humibacillus sp. | reverse complement strand
CCCCGTCACCCCACCCTTGCCTACCTTTGCGCGCAGCGCAGCGTACCCGCGGTCGCGTGTGCCGATGTAAGTCAGCCTGACGACCATCGGTGTGCCGCTGAGGTACTCCGCCACGACCAGGTCACCCGCCTTCGGGAGAGGTTTGGCATGTACCGCCGCGATTGTTCGCAACTCGGTGGCCAACTGCTTTGAGAGGTTCACCCGCGCGTTGAGGTTCGTTTTCGTCTTGGCGGCAGCCCCCTCCAGTTGCAGCGAGGTACTGGACTGCCCGGACGCTGCGGTGTCGGTCGGTAGTGAGACCAGACGCGCCTCGGTGAGCGTCTCGATCCTCGGGTCCGTGGGCGGTGGTGGGACGATGGCGCCGAAGAATGGCTGCCACGGCAGACCAAGGGAGAGGTACCACGTCCCAGACAGCCCGCTTAACCCCCGGATGTCCTGGGCCACGAGGACCTTGACAGCGGCGACCACGCCGGGCGGCAGCGCTTGGTGCGGCTGGCCCTGTGCTGCTTGGGCACCGGTACCCGCCGCTCCTTGGGTGGGCCGCTTCCCTCCGGCAGGTGGCCGCGATTTCGGCCTCGACGGTACCTTCAGAAAGGGAAGCGACGGCAGGGTTTGGGTGCCGGACTCTCTGCCGCTCGATTGAATCCTGGCACCCTCTCGTTCTTCGCCCGTCCCTTGGCGAGTAGCAACGCGCCATCCCAGCAACTGAGGCAGGTTGCCGGTGCTCACTTCAACGATGTTCCGTGCCCAGGAATGGCCAGTCTGGAACCATCCGTCCAACGTGTCCTGCACTGCGTCGACGGCGATGGCGTCAGCGCTATCTCGGCCGTCGAGCGCCAGACCGGCCTCGAAGTTGGTGCTCGTGCCGAACGCCGTGAAGTTCGCTGAACCAACCCAAGCAAACGAGTGGTGATCGTGCGTCACGTGGTACATCTTGCTGTGCACCAGCATGTTCGTCGGCCCGGGGATAACCGCAAGAACCTTGGCCCGGGGATACGGCGCGAGGTAATCCAGCAACCACTGAAGGTGAGTCACCCTGGCGGCGTTCGGGTTGCCACCCAGCACGAGATGGAAATGCCCTCCGTCATCGAGCAGTCGAGTGAGGTGGTCCTGAACCGACCACAGGGCCCCATCGGCGTAGTACGCCGTCTGGAGGCGCAGATCGCGCGCGCCCGGAAGGACGGACGAGAGCCAGCCCCCCAGCGTGGAGGACGCTTGCCGGTCACTACTGTCCATGAGACGCATGAGGACAACGTATAAGTTCGCCTTGCGAAGTTCTTCCCCAACCCGCTTGGCTGTTGTCCCGCTAGTTCGACCCGGAGCGCTGCACCACGACTCCCAAGTGACGACCGCTGCTCGCGGAGGCTCGCGTGCTCGGGCTACGTCTCACGCGCCCTAGCACCGCTTTGCGCGAACCCGTCGAAGGTCTGCACGTCCCGATCCGGTTCCGGCAGACCGGCCCGGCGTCGAGCCCTCTCAGCACGTCGGTCCTCGCGGTCCTCGGCGACGAACTTCGCTTCCAAGGCGGCGAGCCAGCCGCTCGGCTCCCCCTTCGCAGGGCCGGTCACGCGGCATCCTCCTCGCCCCTGGCCTGAGCGGGCTCTCCGCGTCGAGGGGTGAGCACCGCCGCGATCAGGGACGCGAGACACGCCCAGTAGGTGAGCGTCAGGACGTTGTCGATACCGATGCCGGACTCGGCGTAGATCGCCGATTCGAATGCGCCGAGGTAGGACGAGGCGAACACCACGGCCTGCCCGAGCAGCAGCGCAGCCATGACCCAGCGCCGCCGCGAAAGAGCCCAGATCGCGAGTGCAGCAGTCAACACCGGCATCAGGGGCGCGCTCGCGAGCGTCAGGTAGACACCCGGCCGCGCATGCTGCCAGTAGACGACGTGCAGCACGACCACGACGAGCAGCACCACGAACAACCCGGCGGCGAGCAGCACCGGGGCGAGCCGGCGACGGGTTACCAGCGACCGCACGCCGACCACCACCAGTAGTAGGGGCAAGACGGTCACGGTCAGCGGGATGACGGCCGGAAGGAACATCAGGATCGCGCCTGCCAGCAGGCCCAGCATCGCGGCCGAGACCACCCCCGCCATGACGCTCAGACCTGCCGCCGCCCCGGCGTAGCCGAGCAGGACGCCGAGTCCCCCGAACAGGCCGGGGTCGTCGACGTGTCCAACCGTGGCCCACGAGGTGCCCCTACGGCCGACGCGGTAGACGTTACCGGTGCGCGGGGATGCCCACAGATCGCCGATCATGCTGTCCTCCTCATTGGATCGGGTTTCCGGTGATGACCGCGCTATTGGCGTTCCAGTGGACGGCCACGTTGCCGGTCATGATCCCGATGGGCGCGGTCGCCCCGCTGGGCAGCGGCACCGTCTTCGCGGTCCCATCGGCCGCTACATCGACCAGGTCGCTGCCTGCCGTTCCGAACGCCCGCCCCGAGTCGGTGACCGCGCTCAGAGAGACGCGCTTCTGGCCGGAGCCTCCTCCGATGCACTCGGCCTTGCCGTCGGCGCCCAGGCGGAGCGGCCCGTCGACCAAGTGCTCCCGGTTCGGGCTGGCGATCAGCGTCGGTGTGGTCGGGTCAGGCTCGCAGTTCGGCTTCGACAGGACCTTGCCACTGGTCGCGTCGAGCACCTGAACCTGCACCTTGGGCTTGTCCGGGCCGCTCCCCGGGACAACCCAGCGCCCGACGATGAGCCGGTCGGCATCGCTGGCCTCAATCTCGGCGGTCGTGTACTTCGCGCTCGGGGCGACGGAGACCGAGTCCCACGTCCGCCCTCCGAAACCGGGGGCCTCGGTGCGCTTGTCGAGACTGGACGGATTCTTCGCCGTTCCGCCCCAGATGGACAGCACGGCGGCGCCGACGGTGAGGGCGCCTATGACCTGGTGCTCCTGACCCCCAGCCGTCATCTTGGCCGGGACAGGCTTCACCGAGCCGTCCGGCAGGACCGCCGAGACCTTCCCGCCGGGCACGGTGAAGCCCAGGCCGCTCGTGCTCGGCTTCGGGCTGTCAGTGTTCGTCCCTGGCAGCGTGACGGTTTTGACCACTGCACCGGACAACACGTTGAGCAGGGTCACTTTGACCGCGTAGGCGTCCTCGTTCAGCCCCTGGCCCTTCGCCTTGCCCTGGTCCACGACCGCGACCACGTCGGGCGCGACCAGACGCAGCATCGGGTAGTTGTTCTCGTCGTGAGTGCGGGTCGCCGAGTCGACCTCCGCGAACTTCGCGCTCCAGGCCTGCTTGCCTGTCGGGTCGACCGCTCGGGCCTGCTCGCCGTCGAGGAAGACCACCCGGTCACCGGTGACGATGGGCCGGTGCTGCCGAGAGGACTCCGGCAGGGAGACGCCCCACACCGGCGCCCCGAAGGTCGCCGCCACGGGCAGGGTCGGAATCGGAGCCGACGCAGTGGGCATTGCGCTGCTCTTCGCAGTCGCGCCCACCAGGCTGGCGGTCGAGCCGGGGCCAGCCGGACCGCCTCCATCCCCACTGCACGCCGAGAGCGCGAGCGCTCCGGAGAGGGCGAGTGGGGCGAGACGGGAACGCATGGAACCTCCGGGGGCAGGACTGGCCGGTACGCGAGTTTTAGTCGAAATGACTAGAACTCGTTAGTACAGCATCCTGTGTCGATAGCACAAGGTGTTGTGCTGTAATCGCAGCCCGAAACCACTGAGGTGGAGGGGTGCCAACCCGCCCACATCCCTTCGACCCCGACATGACGCGTATGCGCGCAGTCTTCCGGGAGCAGCGAGAGGCACACGGGCAGACCTTCGACGAGTTGTGCCGCCAGTCAGGCCTCGCCCGCCAGACCCTGGTCAACCTCAGCGCGGGCCGCTACGTGGGCGACCTGCGGACATGGGCGATCCTGGCTCGCACCTGGGACCTGAGCCTGGACGAGTTGCTCGCACCGATCTGGGACTGAGTCGTGCACGGCCCGCGTGACCGCCATCGACGGACGGGGCGGGACGAGTGGACGAGCGCGGTGCGCTCGGGGGACATCGAACCCCTAAACCTGCCCGACGCCCTGGCCATCGCCTTCACCGGCGCCTGTCTGGACGCCATCGACCAGCCGGAGATGCTGGCCCTGGAGGCGGGCGAACACACAGGCGGTCACACTCGCGCGGCCTACGTGCTCCTCGCGAAGAGCCTGGGGATGGGCCGCGAGCGGTTCCGGCTGAACATGCAAGGGGCCCGCTGGATCACCCTCCCCGAGATCGCGGTGGCGCTCGCTGATCCACTCGTTGGCCCTCATCTGGGCCGACGCTTGGCTCCCTTCCTTGCCGACGCAAGGGTGCTACACAAAGACCGGGATGCCGGGGGAACCTCGGTTTCTTCGCGAGGCGAGGCGAAGGTTGGGTCGACAGCAGGGCACCGGACAAGTCAGGACATGACCGTGAGCGACAGCATCGAGATCCGCGAGGCGCGAGTTTGCGCTGACGTGGTCGCGCTCGACCGTGCGCAGCAGAGGGACGCCCAGCGAGGCCTCAACTCCACTGGACCCGACTGGTCCGCTGTACGGCGGATGCTCGGCGATCCTCGTCCCGCCGCTACGTCGAGTCCCTCGACCGCCGCATCAGTCCGCGCAGCGGGTGTGCCGTCTCTGGCCGCAATGCTGCGGGCGATCCTGCGCGACGAGCCGAACGGCGCATCCTCCTACCGGATCAAGCAGAAGGTACAAGCCCAAGCACCAAAGATCAGGCCAGACCAGGTCGACACGGCACTTGCCCGGCTCGCTGACCGAGGTGAGGCCCGTCGAGTCCGGCAGGGCTTCTACGTAGCGACTGACCTGATGAAGGGGGCGTCCCAGAACACATGAACACGCGCCTTTTGGCGCGGGAAACGAAGAAGGCCCCCACACGTGGTGAGAGCCATCCCCTAGGTATTGGAACCACCTCAGAGGATACGGCACACATCGCGGGAAGCAAAGGGTCGGTTCGGCGTGTCCCGTGCTCAGTCCTCGACGCCCTCATGCGGCGGCCACAACGAGCGATCCAGCCCCACCTCCAGACGGGCGACGGTCGCGCTGTCCGGCCAGGTGCGTCCGGCCAGCAGGTCGGACAGGGTCGAGAAGTCCACACCGACCTCACCCGCTACGGAGCGGATCGAGCGGCCGTCCATCGCCTGGGTGACCGCGAGCGCCAGCAGCCTGACCTTCTCGACGGCCGCATCGGCGCACGCCTTCTCGGGCCAGCCGGGGCAGGCCTCGGCCGGCGCGGGGCGTCCGGGGCGGGGCATGAACCGAGCCTATTAGTCATCACGACTAGAACCACTGTCGGTGGCTTCTGGTGCAGTGTTGGTATGAACCAACACCAGGAGACGGCCCCGGACGAGGTAGCGCAGGTCATCGCGAACTACACCCCGCGTGGGATCGACCTCTACCACTGGCTCTCGATCCGCGACTTCGTCCAGCAGGCCGTGGCCGAGAGCGAACCGCCCACGGCCGATGAGGCCCGGCGTCGGATGACCCTGGTCTCGGCGCTGGCGGAGTGGGTCGGCTACGGCGCGTGCTTCCCCGTTGAGCGCCGCACCGTCTTCGACCTGGACCTGATGGGTGAGTTCATCGACACCGGGAACGACTGGACGCCCAAGGTGCGGCGGATGGCGCAGGGACGGCTGAAGACGCTGGCGCAGCGGCTGAACCCGGACTGGCCAGCCGACCTGCCGGAAGAGAGCGCCTACTCCTCAGCGTGGGACCCGCAGCCGTACTCGGCCGCCGAGACCGTCGCCCTCCGAGCCTGGGCCGACAGCCAGGACACTGCCGAACGTAGGGCGAGCGCCCAAGTGCTGCTGGCGCTCCTTCTTGGCGCCGGGCTGCACTCCCACGAGGTGCTCGCACTGCGGGTCCGCGACATCGAGGTTGACGACGCGGGCGTGCTGCTGCGGGTTCGAGGGCAGCGTGCCCGGGCGGTCCCCGTCCGCTCGGACTACGAGCAGATGCTGATCGAACTGCTCACGGATGCGCCCGGCGAGCAGTACGTCTTCGCCCCGGAACAGAGCAGCCGCAGGTCTGGCCTCGTCCCGGCCTTCGTCGCTCAGAGCAACCCGCAGCCGGGCCTCCGCCCGACCGCCCGCCGCCTGCGCGCCACCTGGGTCGTCGCGCACATCACGGCCGGGGTACCCGCCCCGATCCTCGTCCGCGCGGCCGGACTGACCAACCTGCGCCCCTACGAGCGCTGGCTCTACACCCTCCCCGAATACGAGCAGGACGCCTACCGACAGGCCCTGCGCAAGCACACGAAGGATGCCCCATGAGCAAGTCCGGCAAGACCACCCAGACGCAGAGCGCAAGCCCCTCGCGCGAATTCCTCGTCATCAACGGAGTCATCGTGACCGCCGTCTCCGGCGTCTACGGGCACTACACCCCCACGCCAGCGCGCATCCCGAAAGAGCAGTGGCAGCGCATCCGTCCGCTGGTCGTGACCGCCGTGCGGGCCGCCGGCTACCCGTCCATTCACGGCACCCACTTCGCCCTGCGGGCAACCTCCGGCTTCGTGGCGCATTGCCAAGACCGGGAACTGCCCCTGGACCCAGAGGTCATGTTCCTGCCCGACCTGGTGGAGCACTACATCGGAACGACGCGGGCCGGGGCGACGATGCGCACTCGCGCCAACGAGCGGGCAGTGCTGCGCCGGGTCGGCCGGGCCGCGACGAAGCGCGCTCCCTGGCCTCCCGAGCCGAAACCCTTCCAGGACCACGTGCACCTGAAGCCGCCCTACACGGACAAAGAGATCGCGGGCTTCTGGAAAGCCTGCGAAAGCCAGACCAGCGATCACCACCGTCACGTCATGACGGCCCTGCTGGTTCTCGGACTGGGCGCCGGGCTCAAGCCCCGTGAGGTCCTGGACTGCACCGCCCGGCAGGTGAAAAAGCACAAGGCCACCGGCCTGACCGCCATCTTCCTGGCCGACCGGACCGTGCCCGTGATCTCCCAGTACGCCGACCGGTTGCTCGATCTGTGCCACGACCGGCCCGATGGCTCCCTGGTCGGCCCGTGGAACCGGGCGAGCAAGGACCCGTTCACGAACCTACGTAAGGGGTTACGAGTGCCCCCGTTCCTGCCCGCCCTGGCCGTGCCTCGTCTGCGGACGACCTGGATGGCCAACGTGCTGGCCCAAGACCTGCGCATCTCCGAGTTCATGGTCATCGCGGGCACCGTCTCGGCGAAGTCCCTGGAGTGCATTGCCCCGTTCGTCGCAGGCCGATGGGACGAGAACGTCTACCTCCTCAGGGGGGCGGCCCTGTGATTGCGGAGAAGACGGTCAGCAAAGAGACCTTCGCCCGAGCCCTGGTGATCGCACGCAGCGCCAATGTGACTTCGGCCATCCAGAGCGCAACAACGGCCAAGACCGGGCGACCCCGAATCAACCCGTGGGAGGCGTTCTTCGTTCTTCTCGCCATCACCGCCCTCGAAGGGTCAGGCAGCCTCATCCTGACGAGGGCAGCGGCAGTCGCCGCACGTCTTAGCGAGGACCAACGGCGTGAGATCAACATGGTCGGCACGATGACCTACCGACAGATCGAGTCGAGGCTTGCCGACCTCGCCGCCGGGTTCCACGAACGCGTCAACACCAAGACGGGCGAGGTGTTCGGTCCTCGCCTCGACCTGGGCCTGCATGACTTCATGTCGCGCATCGCAGCGGGCCTGATCCCGAGCGCGATACCCGATCACCGCCACCCAGTCCATCGACTCCACCGACTACGAGACGCACTACAGCCGACAGTCATGGGGCAAGGACAAGAAGCCCGATGTCCACTACGACGCGCTGCCCGAGACCGCCTACGTACCAGAGGAGCCCCAGGCCAAGAACAATCCGGGGTGGCCGCTCGTCGGGGCAGACGGCAGGCTGCAACACACCTACGACCCGGACCCGCGTGACGGCTACCGGGCGAGCAAGAACAGGTCGCCGAAGGGCGTCTTCGTCGGCTGGGACCTGCACCTGTCCGTCGACACCCCCGACCTGGGCGGAGACGGCCTCCCACCCCTGATCCGGGCCGCCGCCCTTGACGCCGCTGGCTCCTACAAGGCCGACGCAGGGATGGCCGTGGTGGATGCCCTGATCGCTCAGGGTCACACCCCGTCCCTCATCCTGGCTGACCGTGGCTACACCTACCTCAAGCAGCAGATGTGGGCGATGCCGCTGCACCAACGCGGCATCGCCCAGGTGATCGACCTGCACAAGCAGCAGCGAGGCATCCGCCCCGGCCCGATACCCGGCACGGTCTACGCCGACGGCGGCCTCTTCACCGACGCCCTCCCGCAGCGACTTCGCGCCCTGCTCGCACCCACCCTCCAGATGACCAGCGAAGAACGGGCGCTGCTTGCCACCCGATACGACGAGCGAACCCCCTACGCGTTCACCACCCTCGGCAAGCCCGACCGCGAACGAGGCACCCAACGCTACCGAGGCCCAGCCGTCACGGGCCGGGTGCGCTGCCCCAACCACCTCACCTCGATGCGGCTGAGCGCGGCAACCCGCCCCACCACCTCGTGCACCCCCGACAAGCCATGTGCGTGCGGCTTGACGGTCACCCTCGGCCCCGACGACTCCTTCGGGACCCGGCAAGGGCCGCTCTGGGGCACCACCAAGTGGAAGGCGTCCTACGGTCGCCGCTCCGCCGTCGAGTCCGCCAACGCCTGCCTCAAGATCCACCACGGCCAACTCCAGCGCCACAGCACCCGCGTGATGGGCACCACCCGCACCGCCATCCTGCTCGCCTTCATCATCGCCGCCACCAACACCTCGCTGCTGATCTCCAGGTACCACTACGACATCGGCGATCCACCGGCCGACGAGCAGCAACCAGTCGCCAGCGAGCCTAACGCCAGGACTGCCCTGCACCGCAAACGTGCCTTCGGGCGTCGGACCCGAGCGACCGCCGCCGTGCCCGAGACGGCGGAAACCGGGTCAGCCAGAGACGGGCCCCCGCCAACCGACGACTTCGCCAACATCATCTGAACCCAGCACCGCGATAGCCCCTGCCCCAAAACCCTTGGGACAGGGGCTTTTTCGTGCCCGAAACGCTCCATCCGGGCCGCTTTGCCCTTGCGAACGCCCGTTCGGTCCCTGACCGGCGTCCCCGGCGCTCTCAAGGCGCGGTTCTGGGGCCAGAACGGCGAAAGTCCCGGTCAGATTTGCTCTGACCGGGACTTTCGGGAACTCCAACCCGGTTTCACCGTGAAGGACCCGTGGTGCGCGAGGGGGGATTTGAACCCCCACGCCCTTTCGGACACTGGCACCTGAAGCCAGCGCGTCTGCCATTCCGCCACTCGCGCAGTGACAAGCAGACAGTGTGCTGCATGACCGTCCGCAACGCCAAACCGAGCGCACCGACCGGCTCGGCAGCAGGCACGCGTCAGGGCACCGCCGGGGCGTCGGCAGCGGCGCCGCGACCGGTGGAGCCGCCGGCCCCCGCGTTCTCAGCGGCATGGACGCCGGCTTCGTGCCGACCACGCCGTTTCTGCTTCCTTTCGCCCAGCGACAGCGAGGCTAGCAGCCCCAGAACCAGGAAGCCGGATGCTGTGAATGCCGCAACCCGGGTCGCCTCCGAGAAGGCCTGCTCGGCTATCGGGGCGGCGGCCGCGGTGGCCGGGTTCTCGGCCAGGCCCGGTATCGCGCCGCCGGCACTCTCGACGACAGCGTCGACGATCTGGGTCTGAGCCGTCGGTGGGAGGCCCGAGTCGGCCAGCCTGCTCTGCAGCTGAGACCCGGTGATGGTGAACAGCACGGTGCCGAGGATGGCGATGCCCAGGGCCGAGCCGATCTGGCGTGCAGTGCTCTGCAACCCCGACCCTTCGCCACTGCGTTCGACCGGCACATCGACGAGCACGACCCCGGTCAGCTGCGCGGTCGCGAGCCCGACGCCGAGGCCGTAGACGAACAGGAACGGCACGATCGCCAGCCACGAGGTCGAGGCGCTGATGACGAGGCCCAGCCCAGCCACGCCGACGATCTCGGCGGCGATGCCGACACGCACGATGGCCGGCGGCTCCATCCGGCCCGAGAGCACCGAGGCCGACAGCCCACTCGCAGCGAACGACCCGATAGCGAGCGCCAGCAGCACCAGGCCGGTCTGGAAGGCCGTGTAGCCCAGCACGTTCTGCAACCACAGCGGCAACGACAGCACGATGCCGAACTCGCCGAGGCTCACGATCATGGCCGCGAAGTTGCCGTTGCGGAACGAGGCGATGCTGAAGAGGTCGAACTTGAAGAGCGTCGGCTTGCCGTCCCGGGTGCGGTGCACCGTGCGCCAGACGAAGACCGCCCCGGCCACCACGGTGATCGCGAAGCCGACGGGAACGGGCGAGATCGACAGCGACCAGTCGATGCCGCCGAGGTCGAAGGGTTTGCGCACCGACCACCAGCCGTAGGTGCGCCCCTCGATGAGCCCGAAGGCGAGGGTGGAGAAGGTGATCGCTGAGAGCACCGCGCCGAGCACGTCGATGCGTTCGCGTCGGTTCGATCTCGACTCGTCGACGAAAAGCAGCACACCGGCCATGACGAGCAGGCCGAGGGGCAGGTTGATGCCGAAGGCGTAGCGCCACGAGAACGAGGTCGTGAGCCAGCCGCCGAGCAGGGGCCCGACGGCGACCATGCCGCCGATCGTGGAGCCCCAGATGGCGAAGGCGATGCCGCGGTCGCGCCCGGTGAAGCCGGCGTTGATGAGCGAGAGTGTCGTCGGCAGGATCATCGCGCCGCCGAAGCCCTGCACGATGCGGGCCCCGATAAGGGCGGTTCCCGAGTCGGAGATGGCGGCGAGCCCGGACGCGAGCACGAACACGATGACGCCGATGAGCAGCATCCGGCGTCGCCCGATGCGGTCGGCCACGCTGCCCCAGATGAGCAGGGTCGCGGCGAAGACGAGCGTGTAGCTCTCCTGCACCCACTGCACCTGCGAGCTGGTGAGGCCGAGGTCATCGACGATGTTCGGGATCGCGACGTTGACGATGGTCGAGTCGACGATGATCAACGCCACCGCGATGCTGATCGCGACGAGGCCGAACCAGCGCCGACGGTCGCCCCCTCGTGCGATCGTCGTGCTGTCTGGCGTCACGGGAGCCTCCCAAAGTGTTTCGACTGTCTAATCATATGACAGCAGTATGATCGACTCATGGCAAGTCGTCGCACGCCCGGCCCCCGCGGTCAGCACGAACCAGAGACGGTCGCGCTGCGCGCCCTCGGAACGGCGAGCACCGACGCGGCGGGGGCGCTCGCCCGCCGCATGGTCATGCACCCGACCGACCTCGCCGCCATGAGCCACATCGCCTACGCCGCCGAGCCGCTCGGCCCGCGCGAGCTGAGTGCGCGCCTCGGCATCACCCCGGGCGCCATGACGGATGTCGTCGACCGGCTCGAGTCGGCCGGGCACCTGCTGCGCCGCCGCGATACCGCCGACCGTCGCCGGGTGCAGCTCGTGCCGACCGAGTCGGCCAACGAAGAGGTACGCACCCAGCTCGCCGAGCTGCTCGACGCGCTCGATGCGATCACCACCGACTTCACCGCCGACGAGCGGGACGCCATCCGCCGCTACCTCGATCGCGCTTGCGGCGCCTACCAGGCCTTCGCCGACAGCCCCTGACCCACCCAGAGACCGTCGAGAGGGCAGTTGATGTCGTTGGTCGCACGAGTCCTCGATCCCGGCCCACGACACGAACCACCCTTTCGACGGGTCAGGACGACACGAACTGCCCTTTCGACGGGTCAAGCCCGATGGCCCCTGATCCGACCCGAGACCGTGGTCAGGACGGGAGGAGCCGGGATGCCGCTACGTCGACGATGCGGGTGAGCTCCGGCGCAGAGATCTGTGTCGTGCCGTCGAACACGAGCCAGGCTGCCGCATCCGGCCCGGTGAGCAGCACCACGGTGGCCGGGCCCTGGCGGAACCCCGACGTCATCGTTCCGACCAGCGCGCGATGGCCGCCCATGGTCACCGCGGTCGCGCCCTCGCACTGCTGCACGGAACGCTCGAGGTAGGCGAGCGTCCCTGCTGGGTCGCCCGGCCTCAGCTGGAGCAGGTCGTAGCTGACAGACTGCAGGTCCTTGACCCCGGTGGCCGTCGCGCTCTGAGAAGCACCGGCCGACACCCACGTCACGATGCCCCACACCCAGCGCGTGGCGCGGGTCGCCGTGAAGAAGCGGTCGCCCGGCGGTTCGCTCCACGGGCGTGGCTCGTCACAGCCAGACGTCGGCAGCGAGCCGGCGCACCCGCCGGCGTCGGCACCGGGCACCGTCTCGACCGGCCCCTGGGTGCCGGCTTCGATCGCGTTCGCCGGCAGGATCGAGTCGGCGGGCAGCCCGCCCTGCCCGGGAGGGAGCGTGCGCTGCACGGCGCACTGATCGGTGTCCACTGGCGTCAACCCGGGTGACGGGAGGGGCGAGGCTGCGGTGGGTCCGCTGCCCGTCGGCGTCGGCTCACCCGCCCAAGAGGTGCACGCCGCCAACACACCGACCGTCAGGCCGGCAGCCACCATCAACCGCACCGTCGACCGCACCGTCGAGAGGGCAGTTCGTGCTCTCGTGCGGGCGCGAGCGGGGGAAGCCAACGACACGAACTGCCCTCTCGACGGTCACATGGGGGGTGGAGTGGGGTCAGAGGCCGTCGACCACGGAGGCGGCCAGCTCGAGGCAGGCCTCATGGGTGCGCTTGCCGATCTTCGTCGGGTCGAGGCGCAGCCCGGGCGCCAACAGCGGGTCATACGGGATGTCGACCACCGTGCGAACCCACTTCTCGAAGTGCTCGCGGGTGTGCACTCCCGCGCCGAGATCGGTGCCGCGCAGCGAGGTGTGCGAGATGACGCACACCGCGTTCTGCACGAGATCCTGACGGCCCATCGCGACGAGGGCGTCGAGGTTCTTGGCGGCCACGACGGAGGTGTCGTCCTTGAGGGAGGTGGCGAACACGAGCAGGTCGGCGTGGGCGGCTGCGGCCAGCCAGTTCGGCGAGAGCCGGTTGTTGCCGGTATCGACGACGATCATCCGGTAGAACCGCGACAGCTGCATGTGCAGGCTCTCGAACTCGTCTTCACCGATGATGCGCATCGCCTCGTCGTCGTCGGCCGAGGCGAGCACGTCGAACCCGATACCGCGCTGCTCACGCACCCAGTGGGCCAGCTCTGAGGTGCCGGCGTTCGGGTCGTCGGCGATCTGCGGGAGAGCGCCCAACAGGTCGACGACCGTGCGGTGGTGCGGCTGCGAGGGCGCGCGCATCCCCAGCGTGCCCTCCGTCTCGTTGTTGTCCCACGCGAGCACCGAACCGGAGCGGTAGCGGCCGAGGTAGGAGGCCAGCATGAGCGTGACGAGCGTCTTTCCGCCTCCGCCCTTGGTGTTGATGACCATGACGGTCTTGCGTCCGTGCAGGGGCCGCCCGATGCGCTCGAGCCGGTCGCGCTCGGTGAGCTCCTTGATGCCCGGACCGAGACCGAAGGCCTTGCGGATGCCGGTCGTCGCCTTGGTCTTCTGCCGCTCCCCCTTCGACCGGGCCGTCATGAGGTCGTCGGCCGACGGGCGTTCGATCGAACGGGCCGCAGGTTCGGGAGCGGATGCCGGGCCGCCCGCTCGGGTCTCGCGCTGAGTCGGCGCCACGTCGGGATCGAGGCCGGGTGTGGCAGCAGCGGTGGTCTGCTCTGCTGCGACATCGTCGAGGCGGTTCGGCTCGGCAGGCTCGGTCGGCCCGGTCGGTCGGGGGCCGTTGCCGTTCTGACCGCGCGACCTCCGCGCCGCGCGCGACGAGGGCGCACCCCCGGCCGGGGTCCAGCCACTCCACACCTCGTCAGCTTCGGCCGAACCGGCTCCCGACCCGATATCCACTCCCGCGCCGAGGAGAGCGTCCGTGTCCTCCCTGACCCCGTCTGCGTCGTCTGTCTCGTCTGTGTCGTCAGCGCCTACGACCTCGGGCGTGCGCCACGCCTGCGACCCGCGCTCGTCCCACGACGACGACCACGGGTCGGCGACCGCCTCGTCAGCCGGCTCCCCGGACGGGTCGTTGGTCACCTCGTCAGCGACACCCTTCGGCAGGGGCAGCACGAAGCCGCCGGGTACGTGGGTGTTCGAGGGATAGCCGGGGATGCCGGTCAGCGCAGGCGCCTCGGGCGTGCCCTGCTCGTCCTGGTCGGTGCCACCGGTGTCGTCGTTGCTCATGGAGCGCTCCTTGCCGAACTGCGTGCGGGGCTCGGGTCTGGCCCTCGCGATCGTCCCATGTCGTCACCCGTCAGCAAACCCGAGACGCAGACACCCCGCGAAGCACCGTCGCCGGGCGCGCGCCGACCACCCCTGGGAGTACCCGGGACACGCTGATCCCCGCCCGTCGGATGAGATCTGGCAGCATCGACCCGGTTACGATGGAGCGCCCGAGCAGGATGAACACCGGGTGTACACCGACCACCAGGAGCCGACGAGCAGCGGGAGGAGCCAGGCGTGGGCATCATCAACCGGGTCGAGAACGGTCTGGCCAAGGCAGTCCACGGCGCGTTCGCCAAGGCGTTCAGGTCGGAGGTCCAGCCGGTCGAGATCGCCTCGGCCATCCGACGAGCGATGGACGACCGGGCGGCGCTGCTCGGACACGGTCGGGCCATGGTGCCCAACCTCTACACGATCGAGCTGAGCGAGACCGACTACGACCGCCTCGGCGACTACGAGGACGAGCTCTCGGGCGACCTGGTCGCTGCGGCCCAGGAACACGCCGACTCGCAGGGCTACCAGCCCGGCGGCCCCCTCGAGGTCAGCCTGGTCGAGGGCGAGGGCCTTGAGACCGGCGTGTTCCGCGTGCGGCCAGCCACAGCGAAGCGGCCGGGAGGCGACCCGGCGCCGGCGCCGTCCGCGCGCCAGAGCGAGAGTCGAGCCGACCACCAACGGCCCCGCCAACGCCCGGCCGACCCGCAGCCCACTGCCGAGGAGCGGGCGGTGCCCCGGGCTGC
>JAKDLG010000317.1 GCA_030452985.1 Humibacillus sp. | reverse complement strand
AGGAGCGAACATGTCAGACGACAAGAAGGCCGCCAAAGACCTTGTAGAGACGCTGAAGGACGGCGAGAACGGTTTCGCCTCAGCCGCCGAGAAGCTGAAGGACGGCGAGCACCCCGAGTGGGCCACGACCCTGCAGCGCTTGGCGGGTCAGCGGGCCGGCTTCCGTCAAGAGATTGTCGCCCTGGGCCACGACTACGGCGACGACGTCGACGAGAGCGGCTCCGCCGTGGCTGCCGTGCATCGCGGGTGGCTCTCGCTCAAGGACGCCTTGACCGGCGACGATGCCGGTGGTGTTCTCGGAGCCGCCGTCACCGGCGAGGACCACACCGTGTCCGAGTACGAGAAGGCCCTCGATCAAGACCTCAGCGACGGCTTCCGCGAGGTCGTGAAGCGGCAGCACGGCGAGGTAGTTTCCGCCCGGGGCGAGGTCAAGGCCCTGCAGAGCGCCAGCTGACCCGACGCGACCGGGCACTCTCCGTCGGACAGCGCGGGCTGCTGGTGTATCAGGAGCCGGAGTCGCCACTCTGATGGGTGTCGACGAAGGTGCAGGCACGCGCGATCGACACTCATCCTTCAGGGGATGGCGCTGGGCGGGGCCTGAACCGCCCAGCGCTTCCATCTGTGCTCGGAGCAGTCAGCGCGACCGCGCCGGCGAGAATGACGGCCAGTCCCGCCTCGAACGACTTCACAGCAACGCTTGCGGATGCCGCTCGCCCCGGGTCAGCGGCATCCTGGTCCGAAGCATCGAGGGCACGCGCACTCCGCCGGTTCTGCTCCGCGGCCACCGACCCCAGCACGTGGTGCACGATCACCTCGACGACGGCATCGCGCTCCGCAGGCGCGGTCACGAGGCGGCCGACGGCTCGCGACAGCTCGCGCAGCGGGCGGATGGACTCCGGGTCGACGGCGCAGGCCACCCCGATCACGTCCGCGCCGTCGGGCACGCCGGCCACCGCGTCACGCAGCGCCGATGCGAGCCACGCCACCGCCTCGACGGGCGGCAGGTCAGGTCTCGAGTCCCCGATCGCGCCGAGCAGCACGTCGGCCACCTCGACGATGAGCGTCTGCTTGCTGTCGACGTGCCAGTAGATCGCGCCCGGCGCCACCCCCAGCTCACGAGCCAGCCGACGCATCGACAGGTCGGCGAGACCGTAGCGGCGCACCAGGTCGACGGCCACGTCGACCACCTGCGAACGCGTGAGCGACACGCCGTCTCCTTCTGTACGGTGCCGGTCGTGACCACGACCGGCGCGTTACGACCTGAAGCGACAGACACCACGTTGACAGCCGAGGGCGGGCACTCGGCATACTGAAGCCAGAACCAGTTGAACACCGTTCAGTGGCCCCGCGCAAGGAGCACCATGACCCGCCGTTTCGATGACCTCGCCAGCGCCGTGCTGGCCGGCACCCCCGCCTCGACCGACGACGCGCTCGAGGTGCTGCGCGCGACCGATGACGAGCTGCTCGATGTCGTGGCAGCGGCAGCCCGCCTCCGACGTCGACACTTCGGTAACACGGTCAAGGTCAACTACCTCGTCAACCTCAAGTCGGGCCTCTGCCCCGAGAACTGCAGCTACTGCTCGCAGCGTCTGGGCTCGCAGGCCGACATCCTCAAGTACACCTGGTTGAAGACCGACGAGGCGATCTCCCAGGCCAACGCCGGGCTCCGCGGAGGGGCCACCCGCGTCTGCATGGTCTCGAGCGGTCGCGGCCCGACCGACCGTGACGTCGAACGGGTGGCCGGCATGGTCGGTGCCCTCAAGCAGGAGCACCCCCAGGTCGAGGTGTGCGCCTGCCTCGGCCTGCTGAAGGACGGCCAAGCGGAGCGACTGCGCGAGGCCGGCGTTGACGCCTACAACCACAATCTCAACACCGCCGAGAGCCACCACGGCGAGATCGTCACCAGCCACACCTACGCCGACCGGGTCGACACGGTGAACCGGGCCAAGGACGCCGGGCTCTCCCCCTGCTCGGGGCTCATCGCCGGGCTGGGCGAGAGCGACGAACAGCTCGTCGAAGCCCTCTTCGCCCTCGAGACGCTCGGTTCCGACTCCATCCCGATCAACTTCCTGATGCCCTTCGACGGCACACCGCTGGCCGGTACGTGGGACCTGACCCCCGCCCGGTGCCTGAAGATCCTCGCCATGGCCCGGTTCGTGTGCCCCGACAAGGAGATTCGCATTGCCGGCGGGCGCGAGATGCACCTGAGGTCGCTGCAGGGCCAGGCGCTGCATGTCGCCAACTCGATCTTCCTCGGTGACTACCTGACCTCTGAGGGGCAGGCCGCCGAGACCGACCTCGAGATGATCCGCGACAACGGGTTCGTGGTGCTCGGTTCCGACGACGACACCAGCGGCCTCGAGCTGGTCGGGGTCGGCGTACAGGCCGGCGCCGGCGTGGGCCTGCACTCGCACGACCCGGCCAAGCGTCGCCGCGGGGCGGGTACAGACGCCTCGCCCAACGCGTGAGCATGCGTGACCTGCAGGCAGTCTCAGCGCCCTCGCTGGCCGAGCGCGACCGAGGTCTGGTCTGGCACCCGTACGCCCCTCTCGACGGGCCACCGCCGTATGTGGTGTCGTCGGCATCCGGGGTTCGGCTCGAGCTGACCGGCGCCGACGGTTCGACCTACGACGCGATCGACGCGATGGCCTCGTGGTGGTGCGCCGTGCACGGCTACCGCCACCCGGCCCTCGACGCCGCGGCCCACGCCCAGATCGACCGGTTCAGCCACGTCATGTTCGGCGGGCTCACCCATGAGCCGGCGGTAGCCCTCGCCGAACGCCTGACGGCTATCGCACCCGGACCGATGGCGCACGTGTTCTTCGCCGACTCGGGGTCGGTGTCGGTCGAGGTAGCCCTCAAGCTGGCCCTGCAGTACCAGGCGGCACAAGGTCGCCAGGGGCGGCAGGGCCGGCAGCGCTTTCTCACCGTGCGCGGCGGCTACCACGGTGACACCTTCGCGGCAATGAGCGTGTGCGACCCCGTCGATGGCATGCACTCGGCCTTTCCCGGCATCCTCGCGGGCCATGTCTTCGCCCCTCGCCCCCCGG
>JAKDLG010000117.1 GCA_030452985.1 Humibacillus sp. | reverse complement strand
AACCCACGTTCACATGTGAGCGAGGCCCCAGGCCACTACCCCCATACCGTCTAGGCTGTCTGCGTGAAGATCACCGTCGTCGGCCTGGGGTACGTGGGACTGTCGAATGCCATGGTGCTGGCGAAGCACAACGACGTCGTGGCGCTCGACATCGACGCCGGCCGCGTCGACCTGGTCAACGAGCGTCGCTCACCGATCGTCGAGGCCGAGCTGGAGGAGCACCTGGCCACGGCGGCGCTCTCGCTCACGGCGACGACCGAGGCCGCCGAAGCCTACGACGGGGCTGACTTCGTGGTCGTGGCCACGCCCACCAACTACGACGAGCGCACCAACTACTTCGACACCTCCTCGGTGGAGAGTGTGGTCGGTGATGCGGCCCGCCTGGCGCCGGGCGCCACCATCGTGATCAAGTCGACCGTGCCGGTCGGATTCACGGCCGCACTGACGTCGCGGATGCCCGACGCCCTGATCGTCTTCTCGCCCGAGTTCCTCCGCGAGGGGCAGGCCCTGCACGACAACCTCCACCCCAGCCGCATCGTGATCGGCTCAGACGCGCCGGAAGCGAAGGTGTTCGCCGACCTGCTGGTGCAGGGGGCCGACGAACCGGCGCCGATCCTGTTCACCAGCCCCACCGAGGCGGAGGCGATCAAGCTGTTTGCCAACACCTACCTGGCGATGCGGGTCGCGTACTTCAACGAGCTCGACACCTACGCCGCCACCCACGGCCTCGACAGCCGCTCGATCATCGAGGGGGTCGGGCTCGACCCGCGTATCGGCAGCCACTACAACAACCCGTCGTTCGGCTACGGCGGGTACTGCCTGCCCAAGGACACCAAGCAGCTGCTCGCCAACTACGACCAGGTTCCGCAGACGCTGATCCGCGCGATCGTCGATTCCAACACCACCCGCAAGGACTTCGTGGCGAGCGAGATTCTCGCCCGACGCCCCGCGGTCGTCGGGTTCTACCGCCTGGTCATGAAGGAAGGGTCTGACAACTTCAGGAGCTCGAGCATCCAGGGCATCATGAAGCGGATCAAGGCCAAGGGCGTCGAGGTCGTGGTGTACGAGCCCTCGCTGCGCGATGAGACCTTCTTCAACTCTCCGGTGATGCGCGACCTCGATGAGTTCAAGGCTCTGTCGGCGGTCATCGTCACCAACCGCTACGTCGACGAGCTCGCTGACGTGGCCGAGAAGGTCTACACCAGAGACCTCTACGGTCGCGACTGACCGAAACACCGTGTCAGGGTCGCGAGGCGAGCGACCATCAGGTCAGCTCGATCCGGCCGTCTCGGGAGAGCTGTTGGACGATCTGCTTGACCTCCTGAGCCCGCTCTGGCGTGGTGATGAGCAGGGCGTCCTGGGTGTCGACGACCACGAGGTTCTCTACACCGATCAGCGCCACCAGCCGGCCGCTCGTCGCGACCAGGCCCGTAGAGTCAATGGCCACCACGTCGCCCGGGTCGCCGATCACCCGCAGCCCGGGGTGACCCTCGAGCACGGCATCGTCGCCCAGCAGGTTGCCCAACGAGGCGTAGTCGCCGATGTCGTCCCACCCGATCGAGGCGGGCACGACCGCGACCCGTCCGGCGGCAGCGGCGGGTTCGGCGACGGCGTGGTCGATGGCGATCTTCGCGATCGTGGGCCACACATCACGCATTCGACGCGGGTCGCTGGCAATGGTGCGTAGCGCCGTGACCATCTCGGGATGCTGCTGGCTGAGCAGCTCGAGCAAGGTGGTGGCCCCAACTACGAACATCCCTGCGTTCCAACGGTACTCACCGCTCTTGAGATAGCCGCGGGCCGTCTCGTGGTCGGGCTTCTCGACGAACTCGTCGACCCGCCGGCCCGTCGGTGCGCCGTCGACCCCGAGAGCCTCACCCAGCCGGATGTAGCCGAACCCGGTGGCCGGGTGAGTGGGGTCGATGCCGATGGTCACCAGCTCGCCGCGGCGGGCCAGCACCACCGCTTCCTCGACCGCACGGCGAAACCCTGTGGGGTCGGCGATGACGTGGTCGGCTGCGAACGACCCGAGAACGGCATCGGGGTCGCGCCTCTCGAGGATGGCCGCCGCGAGCCCGATGGCCGGCATCGAGTCCCGGGGGGAGGGTTCAGCCACGACGGCGTCGCGGCCCAGCATCGGCAGCTGCGCTCGCACGGCTTCCTCGTGTGCGGCGCCGGTGACGACCAGCATCCGCTCGCCGACCAGCGGTTCCAGACGCGCCCAGGTGGCCCGCAGCAGCGACTGACCGCAACCGGTCAGGTCATGCAGGAACTTGGGCGAGTCCCGCCTCGACATCGGCCACAACCGGGTGCCGGCACCGCCGGCGGGGATGACGGCCCAAAGGCCTTCGATGTGTTCGCCCTCACTCATGGCGACAACCTACCGACTGGGGCGGCAGGAGACACCGTTCGCACCAGCGATTGTCGTCAACCGGCGGGGAGGTCCCGTTGCCGCAGGCCGGCGAGTCCGAGCGCCACGCAGCCCACGGCCACCGCAACCAGCACGACAGCGGTGCCCACCGCCATCTCGCCGCCCGGTAGAGCGGGTAGGTGGGCGAACGGCGAGAGCCCACTGACGACGGCGGGCAGACCGAGCAGGTCGCCGAACTCCCCGAGGGCGAAGAAGGCGATGAGGACGGCCCAAGCCACCCCGGTGAACCTCGGTGCCAGGCCGAACAGCACGGTCGCGACGCCGATGCACACCCAGACGGCCGGCAGCGTGGACAGGCCTGCTCCTGTGAGTCGGCCGATCGAGGCGGCCGCGTCGCCGGTCCGCCCAGCGTCCATGACTCCGGCGACGACACCGAGGCAGACCATGAGCCCCGCGGTGGCGGCCATCCCCACCACGACGTGTTCCCCGGCCCAGCGCCGGCGTGGCACCCCGGTGGCCAGCACCGTCTCGGCCCTGCCCCCGGTCTCCTCGGTGCGCATCCGGGTGACGAGCGAGATGCCCAGGGCCGCTGCGGCCACGGCCGCGACGTGGATCTCGGTGGCGAAGAAGGTGTCGACGATGCTGCCCGCGCCGCCTCCCATCTTTCGCAAGAGATCAGCGGTCTCGGGGGAGTCGACGAACGACTGCACGTTGCCGGCGAGCGAACCCACGACGGCGCCCAGCACGACGAAGGCGACGAACCAGCCCACGAGGGTTCCGCGAGCGAGGCGCACCATCAAACCCAGGCTGCTGCTCAGGTCGCCGCGAGCGGGGCCCACCCGGCTCGGCAGGATGCCGGCACCCAGGTCGCGACGGCCCTGGAGGACGAAGGCGAGCACCAGCAACGCAGCGTAGGCCAGCAGCCCCACTGCGAGCAGCCAGAAGCGGTTGGCGCCGTAGGGCGCCACCTTCTCGCCCCAGCCCAGGGGTGAGAGCCAGGTGAGCAGGCGGAGGGGGCTGTCGTCGGCAGCGACATCACCCAACGCTCTCATCAGGTAGGCCAGGGCAAGGGCGCCGAGGGCGAACCCTGCTGTGCCGCGGGCGGTCTCGGTCAGCTGGGCGGCCACTGCGGTCACACCGACCCAGGTCAGCCCCATCACGACCCAGGCGACGCCGAGGGCCACCGATCCGGTGCGGTCGAGGCCGACCGCGATGGCGCCCACGGCGGTCAGCAGCGCAGTCGCGAGCACGGCCACGGTGCCCAGCAGCACGGCGGCGGCGAGGGGCGCCCGTCGTCCGATGGCCCCTGCGCCCAACAGCTCGAGCCGACCCTCCTCCTCCTCGGTGCGGGTGTGTCGCCGCACCACGACGTAGGCCAGCAAGCACAGAAAGACGGCACCGATCAGGATGGTCTTGAAGGTCGCGAGCGAGTCGAGCGACTCACTCGCGATGGGGCCGTACACCGCCTGCAGAGCAGGGTTGGCCAGAAGGGTCCGGAGGGGGGCGAGCGCGGCAGCCCGGTCGGGGTAGAGCGCCACTGTTGCCTGCGCCGAGCCGGCCACGACGAAGACGAGTGCGACGGCGCTGACCGGGATGAGTACCCGGTCACGGCGGGCGGCCAGACGCAGCAGTGGGATGGTGCCTGAGAGCCCGGTCACCGTGGACCCGCCACCTCGGGCGTGCGGTACTGCTCCAGGAAGAGCTCCTCCAGGGTCGGCGGAGCGCTCGTCAGGGTGCTGATGCCGTACTCGCCCAGCCGCTCGAGCAGAGCCCCGAGCCGGGCCGTCTCGACCGTGCAGCGCAGGTCAGTGTCGGTGACGACGAGGTCGGCGACACCGGCGAGACCTGCGAGGTCGGCCTCGGTGACCCGTCGTTCCAGGCCGGCGTGCACCGTGGTGCGGGCCAGGTGGCGCAGCTGCGCCAAAGTGCCGGTCTCGACGTTGCGTCCCTCTCGGATGATGCTGACCCGGTCGCACAACGACTCGACCTCGTCGAGGATGTGGCTCGAGAGCAGCACGGTGCCGCCACCGTCGCGGAACTCGCGGACGGCGTCGCGGAACACCGCCTCCATCAGTGGGTCGAGGCCCGACGTCGGCTCGTCGAGGATGAGCAGCTCGACGTCACTGGAGAGAGCGGCGACGAGAGCGACCTTCTGGCGGTTGCCTTTCGAGTAGGTGCGGCCCTTCTTCGTGGGATCGAGATCGAACCGCTCGAGCATGTCGGCGCGCCGCTTCTCGTCGAGACCCCCGCGGAGCTTGCCGAGCAGGTCGATCACCTCGCCCCCGCTGAGGTTGGGCCACAGGGCGACGTCACCGGGCACGTAGGACAGGCGCCGGTGCAGCGTCTCGGCGTCGCGCCACGGGTCACCGCCGAGTAGTGAGAGCGTGCCGGAGTCGGCACGCATGAGGCCGAGCAGCACCCGAATCGTCGTCGACTTTCCCGAGCCGTTGGGGCCGAGGAAGCCGTGGATCTGGCCGGTCTCCACCTCGAGGTCGAGACCGGCTAGTGCCGTCGTGCGCCCGAACGCCTTGTGCAGGTCGACCACCTGGATCGATGAGGTCATGATGCCCAGTGTACACTCGATTCACCAAGTTCTGAATATTAAGAATATGACGGTAGGCTGGATCAATCTCAACCAGAGGAGGCGATCGTGAGCGCAGCGCGCCGAGCGACAGAGCGAGCGGCCACCGGGGGTGACCTGGTCGATATTGAAGAACGGCGACGCGACGAGCCGGCCGTCTCGGCCTACGTCGAACGGTTCGGCAACACCCTCACCGAGGCGGGGATGCCACGGCTGGCCTCGCGCGTGTTCGCCCAGCTGCTGGCCGACGACGACGGTCGGATGACCGCCGCCGAGCTCACCGACGCCCTCGCGGTCAGCCCCGCCGCTGTGTCGGGTGCGGTGCGCTACCTGACCCAGGTGTCGCTGATCGGCAAAGAGCGGGAACGAGGCTCTCGCCGCGACGTGTACGTCGTGCACACCGACGCCTGCCACGAGGCGATCATGAACCGCGACCACCTCCTGGGCCAGATGGCTTCGGGCATGCAGGCCGGGGTCGACGCGGTGGGTGGGATGGAGACGGCGCCGGGCCGACGGCTCCGGCTCTCGATCGAGTTCCTCGACTTCGTCGCGACGTCGATGGCAACGATGAGCATGGAGTGGGAGCTGCGCAAGGCCGACATCATCGCCGGGTGGCCGCCGTCCTGACGCCGCCCGCGTGACGAGCCGAACGGCCAAACGGTCGGATGCCGGGTCGGCCGGCGCGAAGCCACGCTGCCAGGCGCCGGGCGGCTCAGCTTTTGGCCGTCCGGCTCGCCACGTGACTGTCGGAATGGGCTGCAGTCGGGTCGTCCCACGCCGCGAGGATGCGGTCGGCTGCGGCCGGTGCCGACAGCGCGCCCGAGAGTACGGCGTCTCTCACCTCACCCCGCACGCGCGCCACTCCCGGTGACTGGAGCAAGCGGCGGTCGAGCTCGTCACGCACGAGCGCCCAGGCGAGGTCGAGCTGCTGCTCGGCACGACGGCGAGCGATCCCGACCGGCCCGACGTGCTCGCGGTGGGCGAGAACCTTCTCCCACACCTGCGTCACCCCGACGTCGGTCAGCGCCGAGCAGGTGACCACGGAGGGCGCCCACTCACCCGCTCCGTGCACGAGGCGCAGGGCGCCGGCGAGCTGTCTTGCGGCCACCTTCGCCTCGTTCTCCCGCTCCTCGTCGGCCTTGTTCACCGCGACGACGTCGGCGATCTCGACGATGCCCTTCTTGATGCCCTGCAGCTGGTCACCGGTGCGGGCCAGGGTGAGGAAGAGGAACGTGTCGACCATGCCGGCCACCGTCACCTCCGACTGTCCGACTCCCACGGTCTCGACGATGACGACGTCGTGACGGGCCGCCTCGAGCACCGACATGGCCTGCGCCGTGGCCCGGGCCACGCCGCCCAGCGTGCCGGCCGACGGGGAGGGCCGGATGAAGGCCCGCGGGTCGGCGGCGAGGTCGGCCATCCGGGTCTTGTCACCGAGCACCGACCCGCCGGTACGCACCGACGACGGGTCGACGGCCAGCACCCCGACCCGGTGGCCGTCGGCGATCAGGTGACGCCCCAGCGTCTCGATGAACGTCGACTTCCCGACACCGGGCACTCCGGAGATGCCGACCCGCACCGTGAGTCCGGTACGCACCCTCGAGTCAGTGCCGTTGCCACGGCCCGACGCCGCCAGCCGCTCGAGCAGCACCCGGGCGGCGGCCCGGTGGTCGGCTCGGCTCGACTCGACGAGGGTGATGGCCCGGGCCACATCGGCCCGGTTGCCGGCGACCACCCCGGCCACGAGGGCGTCGACATCGACGGCCGCGCGGCGACGGGCGCTTCCGGGGCGGACGGCATCCGGGATGCCGTCGGGCGTGACTTGAGGGGTGCTGGGGGAGCCGTGCTCGTCGACCGTCACGACTCACTCACTCGTTCAGACGGGTCGTGAGCTTCTCGAGCAGGTCGAGCGCGGAGTCGGCGATGACCGAACCTGGGGGAAACACCGCGGCGGCCCCCATGCGCCGCAGCGTCGGCACGTCGGCCGGGGGGATCACGCCGCCGATGACAATCATGATGTCGGGGCGGCCGAGCTCGGCGAGCGCCTGCTTGAGGGCGGGCATGAGCGAGAGGTGGCCGGCGGCGAGCGAGCTGACCCCGACGATGTGCACGTCGGCGTCGACGGCCTGCTGGGCGACCTCCTCGGGGGTGGAGAACAACGGGCCCACGTCGACGTCGAAGCCGAGGTCGGCAAAGGCCGTCACGACCACCTTCTGACCGCGGTCGTGGCCGTCCTGACCCATCTTGGCCACCAGGATTCTTGGCCGGCGGCCCTCCTGCTGCTCGAACTCGGCCGTGGCCGCGAGCACGGCTTCGAGCTTGCCGGGCTTGCCGTCGCCGCCGTGGCTGGACTCGTCGCGGTACACACCGCTGATCGTACGGATGACGGCGCGGTGCCGGCCGTAGACCTTCTCCAGCGCGTCGGAGATCTCGCCCACGGTGGCCATGGCCCGGGCGGCGTCGACGGCCAGCCCGAGCAGGTTGCCCTCCAGGGAGCCGTGCGTCGGGCCTGCGGCGGCCGAGGCGGTCAGCGCCTCCAGGGCCACCCGTACCTGGTCGTCGTCGCGCTCGGCACGCAGCCGGGCCAGCTTGGCGACCTGCTGGCGGTAGACCGACTCACCGTCGACCTTCAGCACCTCGACCGGGTCATCGGTATCGAGCCGGTAGAGGTTGATCCCGATGACCTTCTGCGTACCCGAGTCGATGCGGGCCTGGGTGCGGGCGGCGGCCTCCTCGATGCGCATCTTCGGGATGCCGGCCTCGATCGCCTGCGCCATGCCGCCGGCCGCCTCGACCTCCTCGATGTGCGACCACGCCCGGGTCGCGAGGTCGTGGGTGAGCCGCTCGACGTAGTACGAGCCGGCCCACGGGTCGATGACGCCCGTGGTGCCCGACTCCTGCTGCAGCAGCAGCTGGGTGTTGCGGGCGATCCGGGCGGAGAAGTCGGTCGGCAGCGCGATGGCCTCGTCGAGCGCGTTGGTGTGCAGCGACTGCGTGTGCCCCTGGGTGGCAGCCATGGCCTCGATGCAGGTGCGCTGCACGTTGTTGAACACGTCTTGGGCCGTCAGCGACCAGCCGCTCGTCTGGCAGTGGGTGCGCAGTGACGGCGACTTCGGGTTCTTCGGGTCGAACTGCCCGACCAAGCGTGCCCAGAGGGCCCGGGCCGCCCGCAGCTTGGCCACCTCCATGAAGAAGTTCATCCCGATCGCCCAGAAGAACGACAGGCGAGGGGCGAACTGGTCGATGTCGAGCCCGGCGGCGAGCCCGGCCCGGATGTACTCGACGCCGTCGGCGAGCGTGTAGGCCAGCTCGAGGTCGTTCGTGGCCCCGGCCTCCTGGATGTGGTAGCCCGAGATGGAGATCGAGTTGAAGCGCGGCATCCGGGCGGCGGTGTAGGCGAAGATGTCGGAGATGATCCGCATGCTCGGCTCGGGCGGGTAGATGTAGGTGTTGCGAACCATGAACTCCTTGAGGATGTCGTTCTGGATCGTCCCCGTGAGCTGTTCCGGCGCCACCCCCTGCTCCTGCGCCGCCGCGATGTACAGCGCCAGCACGGGCAGCACGGCACCGTTCATCGTCATCGACACCGACATCTGCTCGAGGGGGATGCCGTCGAAGAGGGTGCGGGCGTCGTAGATCGAGTCGATGGCGACTCCGGCCATCCCGACGTCGCCGCGCACCCTCGGGTGGTCGGAGTCGTAGCCGCGGTGGGTCGCGAGGTCGAAGGCCACCGACAGACCCTTCTGACCGGCCGCCAGGTTGCGGCGATAGAAGGCGTTGCTCTCCTCGGCGGTCGAGAAGCCTGCGTACTGCCGGATCGTCCACGGCTGGGTCGTGTACATGGTGGGGTAGGGCCCGCGCAGGAACGGAGGCAGGCCCGGCCAGGTGTCGAGCGCGTCGAGCCCGGCCAGGTGCTCGGGACCGTACACGGGCAGCACGTCGATGCCCTCGGGCGCCGTCCAGGTCGAGTCGCCGGAGGGCGCAGCGGCGCCGCCGTCGGACAGCGGGGTCTCGCTCGCGAGCGGCAGGCCGGCGAAGCTCTTCGGAACGGTCATGCCAGCTTCTCCCTCGTCGTGCGCAGCAGGGTCAGCGCGTCGACTCCGACGGCGGCCTGGTCATCGACCAGCTCCGCGGCCACGGTGCGGGGTCCAGGCCTGCCGGCCAGCACGACCCACCGCGCTCCGGCTGCCCTCAGGCCCTCGACCGTTTCAACGCCGCTCTGGGCGTAGGCGGCGTCGGTGCCGCAGAGGCACACCACGGGCTGACCGTCGTAGGCCGCCAGCACCGACTCGACGCCATCGGTCGGCCCCGACGAGACGACCGGGATGCCGCCCGCCGCAAACAGGTTGGTGGCAAAGGTTGCCCGCGCCGTGTGGGCCGCCACGGTGCCGAGGGTAGCCAGGAACACCGGGGTGTCGACCGGGTCGTCGCGCAGCTGCTCGAACGCCCAGCCGTAGCGACGCACCGGGGCCGCGGTGGGGTCGGGAGGACGTTCGAGCCTGGGTTCGCCGGGGTTCGGAAACTCGCTCAGCCCGGTGATGGGCCGTCGCCGGTGAGCGACATCGTCGTCGCGGCGGCTCGACACCTCAGCCACCCGAGCGACCAGCGATCCGTCGTCGATGGCGGCCTGTGCACCACCGCTGCTCTCGATGCGGCCGAACTCGGCCCAGGCAGCCCGCGCCAGGGCATCGGTGAGCCGTTCGACGGCGAACGAGCCGCCGGCGGGGTCGAGCACGGCGGCGACGTGCGACTCCCAGACGAGCAGCGACGAGGTGTTGCGGGCGTTGCGCCGCCCCAGGCTGCTCGGCTGGCCGAGACCCGCGTCGAACGGGAGCACGGTGACCGCGTCGGCTCCGCCGACCCCGGCGGCGAAGGCCGCGACGGTCGTGCGCAGCATGTTGACGTAGGGGTCTCGGGTGCTCGTCATCACCCGGCTCGTCACGGCATGCTGACGCTGGGCCGCCGCCTCGGGCGACGCCTGTGAGAGCTCGGCGACCCGGGCCCACAGACGCCGGGCCGCCCGTAGCTTGGCGATGGTGGCGAACTGTTCGTCGGTGGCTGCGTAGCGGAACTCCATCAGGGCCAGGGCCTGGTCTACCGGCAGCCCGGCTGCGGTCAGGGCCCGTAGGTACGTGACGCCGACCGCGAGGGAGTAGCCCAGCTCTTGGCCGTCGGACGCGCCAAGGTCGTGCACGACGGTGGCGTCGACGACGACGGCGAGGGTGTCGTGCTCTCGGGCCAGGCCTGAGACAGCTGCGAGGATGTCGGCGGGGTCAGCAGCGTCAGCCGGCGCGGCTGGCTCGGTCCTGTGTTCGCGGAGCGCACTGTCACGCAGGCGGGCACCGATCGGGTCGGCGCCCAGGTTCGTGCTAGGAGCCGCCGTGGTCGCACGCTCGGCCAACAGGTCGGTGAAGGCCGTGGCAGTACCGACCGGGTCGGTGGGGGAGTCGAGCACCACGGGAGCCAGGTCGAGCAGCACTCCCTCGAGGGCCGTCGACAGGCCGCTGGTCTCGAGCGGCCCCCCGACGGTCAGCCACAGCGAGGTGACTCCCCCCTCGAGGTCGATGAGCGCGGCTTCGCGCGTGCCCTCGGCGCTCAGCCCACCGAGGTGGCAACGGATGTCCCACCCGTGGGCCGGCCGAGTGGCCAATCGCCCTCTCGTATAGGGGAACTGACCGGGGGCGGCGACCGCTCCGAGTTCAGCGGCATCCTGACCCGTGCCCAAGGGGGGAACGGCGATGCCGTCGAGCGTGGTCGTGGCCAGCACCCGCCAGACGTCGGTGTCGGGGTCGTCATCCGTGAGGCGCCGAGCCCGTCGCAGCACGGCGGCGGCGGCATGCTCCCAGTCGGCGCGGCTCGCAGGTGTTCCCTCACCCGCCAGCGCGACCAGTTGGGGTTCGACGGCTCCGGTGCCTGACGTCATGCTCGCAGGATAGGTGGGGCGGACGGTGGTCGGCACGCGTGTGCGGTGTGAGTCTTCTCAACCGACCGGCCGCATCGGATGTCGGTCGGCTCGCTGTCGCTCTCGGCTGACGGGGTCCGAGACTGCCCGGAGTGCACAGCGCAGAGAGCTCAGACGGGTCGGGCGCCCAGCCTCCCGGCGGCCGCGCTGCCGGCGAGCACCCCGGCTCGCAGGGCCGTCGCTCGGTCGTCACCGCGCAGCCACGACGACAGCAGACCGGCGTTGAACGCGTCGCCGCACCCGGTGGCGTCGACGTTCTCGACATCGGGCGCAGCGGCTTCCTCTGCGACACCGTGAGTCACCCACCGGGCACCGTGGGCTCCGAACGTCGCGACCACCTCACCCGTGTGCGCCAGGATGGCGTCGAGGCCGCCGAGGGTCTCCACCTCGCTCTCGTTCGGCAGCAGGAGGTCGACGCCGGTCACCCAGTCAAGAAAGGTGGTCGCGCCCTCACGAAGAATCAGGGCCGGCGACTGGGGGTCGACCGACGTGCTCCACCCGAGCTCGCGGGCCTGCCGCAGCGACTCGAGACCGGCCGCCCGCGAGCCGGCGTCGAAGAGCACGTACCCACTGAGGTGCAGGTGCGGGCGCGAAGCCTGCGGCAGGCCCAGGGAGTGCAGGTCGACGTCCGACACGCAGAAGGCCCGGTTGGCGCCACGGTCGGGAAACATCGTGCGGTCGCCATGCGCGTCGAGCAGGATCACCACCATGCACGTCGGCAGGGTGTCGTCGACGGTGAAGGCGCAGCGCACCCCGGCCGCCTCGAGCTCTCGACGAGCGGTCACCCCTGCCGCATCGTCGCCCACCCGGGCGAGCAACGTCACCGAGGCTCCTGCCGCAGCCAGCCAGGAGGCCGAGTTGCCGCCGGCTCCACCAGGGGTGAGGGTCACGGTCGAAGGCGTGTCAGACCGCCAGTGGATCTCGCCCACCGGGCGCGTGATGACGTCGAGGCCGACGTCGCCGACGACGACCACGGGCCGGATCGTCATGACTGCCGGGCGATCTCGGCTCCCACGGCTCCGGCCAGCCGGGCGTTCGACAGCACGAGCTCGACGTTGGCGCGCAGCGACTCACCTCCGGAGTGGTCGTGGAAGTACTCGAGCAGACGGGGCGTCACGTTCTTGCCGCGAACCCCCTCGCGGCGCAGCACCTCCAGCCCTTCGGTGACCAGGCGGTCGTGCAGGGCGCGGTCGACCTGACGGTCGACCGGCAACGGGTTGGCGAGCACGACGCCGGCGCGGTCGGTCGCGAGCCGGTCACGGGCGATGACGACGCGCGCGGCCTCGGCCGCTGACTCGACCCGCCAGGGAACCTCGTAACCGGAGTCGGAGAGGTAGAACCCCGGAAAGGCGTCCGTGCGATACCCCAGCACCGGCACCGAGAGGGTCTCGAGGGTCTCGAGGGTGCCGGCCACGTCGAGGATCGACTTCACCCCGGCGCACACGATGAGCACCGGGGTCGAGGCGATGACCCCGAGGTCGGCAGAGACGTCGAAGGTCTCCGCCGCGCCGCGGTGCACGCCGCCGAGACCACCGGTCGCGAAGACCCGGATGCCGACGAGGGCCGCCAGGGCCGAGGTGGAGGCCACCGTCGTTGCCCCGGATCGGCCCAGGGCGGCCGCTACGGCGACGTCACGCATCGAGAGCTTCGCGATCGACGGGTCGGTGCAGATCCGTTCGACCTGAGTGGCGTCGAGGCCGATGTGCACCACACCGTCGAGCAGCGCGATCGTGGCCGGCACCGAGCCGCCGGCCCGAACGGCATCCTCGATCTGCGCCGCGATGGTGATGTTGTCGGGGTGCGGCAGCCCGTGCGCGAGGATCGTGCTCTCGAGCGCCACGACCCCGACCCCGGAGGTCAGGGCGGCGCGCACCTCCTCGTGCACGACGACGAAGGGATCGACGACAGCGACCGAAGAATCCTGGGAGGCACTCGACATGGCGCCAGAGTAGTCATCCGTCACGGTCCCTCGGCCCTGGCCCACCGGCTGCCGATGAGCCCTACCGTGGACCACCCCGGGGGCACGCTGCGCACTCGCGCATCCCCGGCAGCACGAAGATGAAGCAGCACGACGTGCGTACCGGTTCGGTGCCGACCACCCTGCCGGCCGCCCCCGTCCCGCGACGCACCGCGGCCCGCCACATGTCGTCGACCACGCCCCACCGTTGCCGAGGGCCCATGGTCACCTCGGGCGCGTAGCCGGTCACGACGCCGGCGACCAGGCTGTCGTAGGCGGCCCTCGCCGCGCCGGCCCGCGTGGCTGCGTCGGGCTCGACCCGGAGCCGGGCCCGTTCGGGCGCCACGACGATCCGGCTCGGGTACAGGGCCGGCGCGAGCTCGAAGCCCAGCCCCGCAGGCTCGGGAACGAGCACCCAGGGGCCGAGCTCAGCGGCATACGCGATAGGGGTGGCCACCACCTCGCACCACCACTGCAGCACGAAGGCCGCCGGCACGTGCACCGGAACCGTGACGGCGTTGGTGTGCTGCTGCTGCTGCCTCAGAGCCGCACGCCAGGGCTCGAGCGGTTCGCCGCCCGCGGCGACGTGGGCAGCGACGTCGGAGAGCCAGGTGGTGGCCGACCCTCCCGTCGTGGCGACCGTGATGAAGGGCGAGGCAGCGTCGACCTGGCCGACCACCGACGCGATCTCGGATGCCGGGAGGGAGGCCGGGGAGCGCGGCCCGGTGGTGTGCCCGCCCTCACTGGCGGGCCGGTTGTGCGGTCGTGCCACGGCTCACCTCACTGGTTCGACGGTCGGAGAGGCCCATTCTTCTCGGTAGGCTCTTGTGTTCGTGACACAGTGCCACCCCTTCGACGCCGTCGCGCGCACCGTCGACGACCATGTTGACGAACTCGTCGCCCTGCGCCGCGACCTGCATCGCCGCCCCGAGCTGGGGCGCGCCGAGTTGCGCACCACCGGCCTGGTTGCCGAGCGCCTCGAACGAGCCGGCCTGACGGTTCGACGGCTCCGGGGCACTGGCCTCATCGCCGAGGTGGGCGCGCCGCGGCCGACGGTTCGGGTGGCCCTGCGCGCCGACATCGACGCGCTGCCGATCTCCGAGCAGACCGCGCTGCCGTACGCCTCGCAGGTCGAGGGGGTCAGCCACTCGTGCGGGCATGACGTGCACACGGCCGCCCTCGTCGGCGCCGCCCTCGCGCTCAAGGCGATCGAGCCGCAGCTGGCGGCCGCCGGGGTGGGTGCACGGCTGGTGTTCCAGCCGGCCGAGGAGCTGATGCCGGGTGGCGCCGAGGACGTCGTGGCCCAGGACGGTCTCATCGGGGTCGACCGCATCTTCGCGCTGCACTGTGACCCGTCGCTGGATGCCGGTCAGGTCGGGCTCCGTGTCGGCGCCATCACCGCAGCGGCTGACCAGGTGGAGGTGCTGCTCACCGGCCGGGGTGGGCACACGTCGCGGCCGCACCTGACCCAGGACCTCACGTTCGCGCTCGCCAAGGTCGTCACGGAGACCCCAGCGGTGCTCTCGCGCCGCCTCGACCCGCGGGCGGCTGTCGCTCTCGTCTGGGGCGCGGTGCACGCCGGCGGCGCCCACAACGTCATTCCGGCATCCGGCACGGCGATGGGCACCCTGCGGATGCTCGACGCCTCGGTGTGGGAAGGCGCTGGGCGCCTGCTTGACGAGGTCGTTCACTCCGTCGTGGCGCCGTATGGCGTCACTGCCGAGGTGCGCATCGTCAAGGGCGTGCCGCCGGTGGTCAACGACGCCGCTTGTGTGGACGTGCTCACGGCCGCCGTGGCCGGAGTCGGCGCTCATGTGTCGCCGACGCCGCAGTCGCTGGGGGGCGAGGACTTCGCGTGGTACCTGGCCCACGTGCCCGGTGCGATGGCCCGGCTCGGCACTCGAGCGCCCGGCGGCATGACCTACGACCTGCACCGCGGCGACCTCGTGATCGACGAGTCAGCCATCGCTGTCGGCGCCAAGACCCTGGCTGGCTGCGTCGTGGCGATCGTCGGGGCCGCTCCGGCGACGGGCCAGCCCACCACCGTCTGACCACCCGGGCCGAGCCCCAGCATCCCTCGCGCGTCGCGCTGCGCGTCGCGCGGAAGGTGTCGTGCTTTCGACTCTTGGTGCGCGTCGCGCTGCGCGTCGCGCGGTTGGTGTCGTGCTTTCGACTGTTGG
>JAKDLG010000316.1 GCA_030452985.1 Humibacillus sp. | reverse complement strand
CCTATGTCTTTCGGGGGCGCCCGGGCTGTTATCAATGGGCCCACTCCCCTTTTTGGGGTTGGGGCCACTTTCATACACCCCGGTGGCGCGGCCCGGCCGGCTCGGTCCGGGTGGCTTCGCCGCCTGGCGGGTCAGACGGGCGGGGGCTGCTCGCTCTCACCGCTCAGCACCTCGGGGTGACCGGGGTGTGACTCGTCGGCCGTCGGGGCGTTCGCCGTGGGGTCGTCGGCGCTGAGCAACCGATCGAGGAGCGCGCCGGTGACGCGGCGGAACGTGCGGCGCGGTCGCTCACGGTCGAGCACAGCCACCTCGAGCATCCCGGCGTCGATGACGCGTGGTGTGTTCTCGCCGCTCGACGGGGCCGACGTGCCGGACTGCCCCGACGATCCTGCCGCACCGGAGGCGTTGGGAGGCGCGGCCAGCACGTCAACGGCCATCCGCAACGCCTCAGCGAGCGACAGCCCCGGTCGCCACGCCTGCCCCAGCCGATCCTCGGCGATGTCGCTGGCGCCGCCCATGGCTACGAAGCCCTGCTCATCAGCGACCGAGCCGTCGTAGGTGAGCCGGAAGATCTGGTCGCCGTCGGGAGTGCGTCCGACCTCGGCCACGACGATCTCGATCTCGAACGGCTTCTGCTCCTGGGTGAAGACGGCGCCGATCGTCTGGGCGTAGCTGTTGGCCAGGGCCCGGGCCGTGACGTCGGCTCGGTCGTAGGAGTAGCCGCGCAGGTCGGCATAACGGATGCCGGCCACCCGCAGGCTCTCGAACTCGTTGTAGCGGCCGACAGCCGCGAACGCGATCCGGTCGTAGATCTCGGAGACCTTGTGCAGCGCCCGTGAGGGGTTCTCGGCCACGAAGACGATGCCCTTGTCGTAACCGAGCACGATCACCGAGCGCCCGCGGGCAATGCCCTTGCGTGCGAAGTCGGCCCGGTCCTTCATGACCTGCTCGGGCGGGACGTAGAACGGCATGCTCATCGGGCACCTCCCGGGTTGCCCCGGCGCGCTTCGACGATCTGGCGCACCCGGCCTTCGAGCACGTCAGCGGCCACGAAGCGTGACCCGGTGCGGTCGATGACCGCCACGGTGGGCCAGATCTGGCGTCCGAGGTCGGGGCCGCCGGTCGCGGAGTCGTCGTCGGCGGCGTCGTAGAGCGCCTCGAGCGCCACCGACACCCCCTGCGGCTCGGAGAGCCCGGGGCGCCAGAGCTTCTTCAGGGCGCCGCGAGCGAACAGGGAGCCCGAACCGATCGAGTGGTGTCCGCCCTCGAGGTAGCACCCGCCCGTGACGTCGTAGGAGTAGATGCGACCCACCCCCCGGTCGAGGTCGTAACCGGCGTACATCGGCACCACCGTCAGACCCTGCATGGCCAGGCCGAGGTTGCCCCGGATCATCGAGGCCAGGCGATTGGCCTTGCCCTCGAGAGACATGATGGCGCCCTCGATCTTCTCGTAGTGCTCGAGCTCGACCTGGTAGAGGCGCACGAGCTCGATCGCGATGCCCGCCGTGCCGGCGATACCGACCACGCTGTAGTCGTCGGCCGCGAACACCTTCTCCATGTCGCGGTTGGCGATGATGTTTCCCATCGTGGCCCGGCGGTCACCGGCCATGATGACGCCGGAGTCGTGCAGCAGGGCCACGATGGTGGTGCCGTGCGGCGCGTCGACGGACGAACCGCTGGGCAGGATGCGACCGGAGGGCAGCATCTCGGGTCGGAAGGCGCCGACGAACTCGGTGAACGACGCCGAGCCGTTGGCGAGGTAGGCGTCGTCGAGCCGCCCCGTCCCCCCGTGGGTGGGACTGCTCACTGGCCGCCCTTCTGGACGAAGCCGCGCACGAACTCCTCGGCGTTCGACTCCAGCACACCGTCGATCTCGTCGAGCACGTTGTCGATGTCGTCGGTGAGGCCCTCCTTGACCGCTGCTCCCGCCGGCGCGGTGGGTGCCGGCGGCTCGGGCACCTCATCGTCACGACGTTGTGGCTTGGCGTGTTCCTGTGCCGGCATGGCGACCTCCCAGAGCGATGTGCGCGACTACCTTGACCCTAACCCTTCGCGCCCGGGCGCTCTGGACCTGCTCGCTACTCCGGGGCGGCGAGGGCCCGCAGCAGGTGCTCGACATCGGGGCTCTGCTCGACGAGGTCCCCGACGTGGGCGCGGGTGCCCCGCTCGGGTTCGAGGATGGGTACACGCTGAAGACTGGCGTGGCCGGGCACGTCGAAGACGACGGAGTCCCAGCTCGCCGAGAACACGTGCGGGGCGAACCGGCGAACACAGGTGCCCCTGAACCAGGCCCGGGTGTCCTGGGGAGGATTCCCCTGGGCGGATCGCACCTGCTCGGGCGTGACCAGGTCGTGGGTGCGGCCGCGGTCACGCAGCCGGTGCACCAGGCCCTTCTCGGGCCGCACGTCGGCCCACTGCAGGTCGATCGCCGCCAGCCGGTGGTCGTCCCACGCCAGGTCGTCGCGGGTTCGGTAGCCCTCGAGCAACCCCAGCTTCGTGACCCAGTCGAGCAGCCCCGAGCACGATCTGACGTCGGTTCCGAGCCTGGTCAGCACCGTCTCCCACCAGCTCATGACCTCGGCCGTGGCCTCCCCCGCCGGGTCGTCGCCACGGGCGTCCAGCCAGGCTCGCGCGGCCTCGAGGTACATCCACTGCACGTCGAGAGCGGTGACCGTGCGCCCGTCGACGAGCTCGACGGTGGCCGTGAGGCTCGGGTCGTGCGAGATGCGCTGCAGTGCCGCCACTGGATGCCGGATCGACCAGTCGACCGTGAGGTGACCGTCCTCGATCATGCCGAGCACGAGAGATGTCGTGCCCATCTTGAGCAGCGTCGCCACGTCGAGATGGTTGGCGTCGCCGATGATCACGTGCAGACGGCGGTAGCGGTCGGCGATCGCGTGCGGCTCGTCGCGCGTGTTGATGATCGGTCGCTTGAGGGTGGTCTCGAGCCCGACCTCGGTCTCGAAGAAGTCGGCTCGTTGTGACACCTGGAAGCCGGCTCCCCGCGAGTCGACCCCGAGGCCCCCCCCCCCCGCCCCCCCCCATGGCCGGGGCGGGGCGCAGGA
>JAKDLG010000315.1 GCA_030452985.1 Humibacillus sp. | reverse complement strand
CATGGCAGCAGCGGTCGCCTCGGGATGGTGGTAGTACTCCCGCATCAGGCCGGGGCCACGCACCTGGAGCTCACCCGTCCCGACCCCCTCAACCACGGCACCGTCCAGGTCGACCAGACGCACCTCGACGTCTCCCACCGGACCGCCGACCGACTCCGGCCGGGTATCGCCCGGCAGGGCGTGCAAGGCCGCCATGCCGGTCTCGGACAGCCCGAACCCCTCCAGTGTCCGCACACCAAGCTGTTCCTCGACCGCACGGCATACCGGATCCGGCAACGGGGCGAGCTGGGAGGAGATCAGCCGCACCCGGCCGCGCGCGGCTTCGGCCTGTCGCGGGTGCTGTCCCGCAGCACGGGCCAGCGACCACAGCATGCTGGGCGCCGCCACGAGGATGCTCACCTGCTC
This sequence comes from Humibacillus sp., assembly GCA_030452985.1. Lineage (GTDB taxonomy): Bacteria > Actinomycetota > Actinomycetes > Actinomycetales > Dermatophilaceae > DSM-29435. The sequence goes on along the minus strand of JAKDLG010000315.1, from coordinate 2,663 downwards.
ATCCGCGATTAACTGCAGGGCGGCGCGGGGTTCGAACCGGGGCATCAGCACCAGGGTCGCGCCGGCCGCGATCCCGGCGTTGAGCTGCATGGTCTGGGTCACCAGATGGAACAGCGGCAGGGCGACGAGATGGACGTCGGGGATACCGGGCTGGCCGTACAGGGCGGTGACGATGGCCCTCGCGTTGTGCACCATGGCCGCGTGGGTGAGTACCACCCCCTTCGGGGCGCCCGGGATTCGCCGCGGATAAGAGATCACCGCGACCTCCTCGGCGGTGCTCGAGGGCTCTGTGACCGTCGCCGGCTGGTCTCGCGTCTGGCTCTGCAGCGACTGCTCGCCGATATCGATCAGGATCAGCCCACGGCAGCTCTTCACCCGGTCCACCGCAGCCTGTGCGGTGCCGGCGGCCGGCAGACCGCCGGCACCGACGACGCAGATCAACAAGGCGGCACCCGAGTTCTCGAGTCGTTGGGCGAGCAGTGACGAGCCGATCAAGACGTTGAGCGGGACGACCACCCCACCGGCTCGCAGGATCGCGTAGTAGCTGATCACGACCTCCGAACCGTTGAGGCCATCGAGCGCGACTCGGTCGCCAGGGCGCATACCCCGATGCAGCAGCAAGTTCGCCATCCGGCTCACGGACACGTCCAACTCGGCGTACGTCAGCCGGGCCCCGCCATCAACGATCGCAACCCGATCGGGATGGGACGCGGCGGACCCGGTGAGCATCTCATCAAGCCGCTGAGCGGCTTCTGGCGGCCGGAGCGGTGGATCCAACGCTGGTACCATCTCTCGCCTCTCTGCTGAGAGCCTTCACGGCCTTGACGGCGGACCCGAGATTGACGAGTGGCGGATCCCCGGGCGTGTAATGGATCAGGCTACCGAAACCTCAAGCCGGGCGACGGCCGGGAACGCTGGTACCGACCAAGGAACGCCGCCTCAAAACTATCCGTCTTCCTTGCCAGGCCCACCCCACCGCCGTCGGCGGCGAACATCACGATGGCTTCGGCCCGCAACGTGATCGGCAACTGGGACTGCCCAGTCCGATCAGCGGCGGTGCGCGGTCACCCGGATGTAGTAGCCGTCCGGGTCGACGAGTCGGAAGTCTTTGAGCCCCCAAGGTTGATCTTCGAGCGGTTCGACGTGTCCGCCGTGACTTTCTGCCGGTGATGCGGCCACTTCGTATGCGGCTTCGACGTCGTCGACTTCGATGACAATCTCCACGCCGACGCCTCTCGGACCCGTCAGGCGAGCGGGGCTGAAGTGGTGTTCTGAGGGAAGATTCGCGTGGTGCTGCACGCCGACGGCCACGGCGCCGGAGCGCAACTGCACGTAGCCGACAGGAGACCATCCTTGTGGCGGCGTGAGACCGAGGGTATCCCGGTAGAACCTCACCGATGTGGCAACGTCGTCGACGAAGAGCTCGAAGCGCGACCCACCGGCACCTGCCCATCAGCACCGGACGGGCTTTCGGTCGGGGTCACTGGCGTCTGCCGACGACAACGCGCCGTCCCGGTTGCCGATCGTCTAGCGGGCCGTCTCCATGTTGTCGTCTTGGTGGGTCTCTCGCGGCTCGGGCCGTGGCTGGGGCCAGGCTTGGATCAGGTAGTGCTCGGATGCTTCGGTGACGCTTTGGTCGTAGTGGTGTCCCCGGCCGCGTGCACTGACCCGAACCCGGTGTGTTCCCGGGGAGAGGGGGATCAGTACGGGTTCGTGCATTTCGGTCCAGGTGGGTGAGGAGAGATGCAGGGGTTCGTGATGGTGATGCTGACGGACTCTTGGACCTCCCATGTGTCGTTCGTTCTCGGCGGCTCGGCCAGGAGTTCGGTGGTGAGCAGGACGGGCCCATCGGGCTAGGAGCCCACGGGCGGACAGGTTCTGGCCCTTGGCGGGCTGGTCCTTAGCCACTGGTGCCGGCTTGGCCCGGACCCGCCACGAGCTCGCGGACGCCACCGAGCAGATCGCCGAGGCGGCCGGGCACTGCGGGATCACGGACCTGTCCTGGTTCGACACCCAACACGAAGCCGCCCAGGCCTGCACCTGGCCCCTGGCGCGCGGCATGGCCCCGGTGCGGGCCTCGACCGCGACCCGCATCCGCAGTCGCCTGGCCGGCAAGGGCAACAAGGAGGACCTGACATGAGCAACGCGACCGAGCAGCGGCGGATCAACGGCCACGACGTTCCGGCCGTCACCACCCTCCTCGAAGAGGCTGAGGGTGCGGCCGCGGGTGGGCTGGTGCGGCGGGCGGGCCTGTCGCCGTTGGTGGTTGACGTGCCGGCGCCGGGAGTAGAGGCCGCGGCCAGCCCGCCGGCGCGGTACGTGCCGGCACCTGCTGAGGAGTGGCCGGACGGGGTGATGGCCCCGCGAAGGGTGGAGGGCCCGGTGGTCCAGGTGAAGATCCGTAAGGCGAAGCGGGTGTGGTACGCCCCGGTCACGGCGCCGGCGCCGACGACGACCCGGCAGGCGGAGATCCTGAACCCGGCCCTGGTCGCGTCCCCGACCGATGATGAGGGGGTCGCGATCGGGCGGGACCTGCTCTCGAACTCACCGGTGGCCCATGACCCGTTCACCGCGTACCAGCGCAAGGTCATCACCTCCCCGTCGGTGATCGTGCTGGGTCTGATCGGGTCGGGGAAGTCGAGCCTGCTCAAGACCGTGTACGT
>JAKDLG010000019.1 GCA_030452985.1 Humibacillus sp. | reverse complement strand
TGGGGGGTCAGAGGGGCCGTTCCATGACGAAGTCGTCCTCGTAGCGGTCGCCGACGAGGAAGCGCTTCGTGCCGCCCACTGTGAATCCGCTCTTGGCGTAGAACCGCTGGGCGCGCTCGTTCTGCTGGTTGACCCCGAGCCACACGCCGATAGCGTGACGGGTGCGGGCCCAGTCGAGACCGGCCTCCATCAGCAACCGGGCGCTGCCGCTGCCGTGCGCCTCGGGCAGCACGTAGATCTTGCTCAGCTCGACCGTGGGCCGAAGCCGGATGGCCGCGGCCACGTCGGGGTCGGACGGTTCGGCGTCGACGAGCATGGCGTAGCCGAGGGGCCGGCCGCTGCGCTCGGCGAGCAGCACCCGCCGCGAGCCGTCGTCGAGATACTCCTCGAAGCGGCTGCGTAAGAGCACGCCGTCGATGAAGGCGTCGATGCGCTCGATGGTCATGTGCGGCGGGCAGGCCAGGGCAAAGGTGGCCGCGGCGACCCTCGCGAGCACGTCCACGTCGGATGCCGTGGCCGGTCGCACCGTCGCGGGAACCTCCCCACGGCCGGACGATCGGCCGGGGTGTCCGGGCTCACTCATCCTCGACCCGATCGTCGCCGATGCGGTCAAGCACCTCGTCGTGAAGCAGGCTGTTCGAGGCCAGCGCGGTGCTGCTCCAGCACCCGTCGGCGCCGTCGAGCCCGGTGAAGCGCCCGCCGGCCTCCTGCACGATCGTGACGAGGGCGGCCATGTCGTAGACCTGAAGCTCGGGCTCGGCGGCGATGTCGACCGCCCCCTCAGCCACCAGCATGTACGACCAGAAGTCGCCGTAGGCCCGCGATCGCCAGCAGTCGTCCATCAGGTTGAGGAAGTCGGCCCCCCGCCCGCGCTCGCGCCACCCGCCGAGGGAGGAGTACGACAGCGAGGCGTCAGCCAGCGAGGCGACCTTCGAGACGGAGATGCGCCGGGCCGACGTCAGCGAGCGACCGGTCCAGGCTCCCGAGCCGGATGCCGCCCACCACCGTCGGTGCAGGGCCGGGGCCGACACCAGGCCGAGCACGGGGCGACCCTCGTCGACGAGCCCGATCAGGGTGGCCCACACGGGTACACCGCGCACGAAGTTCTTGGTGCCGTCGATGGGGTCGATGATCCAGCGGCGCTGCCCGCGCCCGGTGGTGTCGAACTCCTCGCCCTCCACCGCGTCACGGGGCCGGGTGCGCTTCAGCTGCATCCGGATCAGCTCTTCGGTGCTGCGGTCGGCGTCGGTCACGGGCGTGAGGTCGGGCTTGCTCTCGACGACGAGGTCTTCGGCGCGGAACCGCTCCATCGTCAGGCGATCGGCTGCATCCGCGAGAACGTGGGCGAGCCGGAGGTCGTCGTCGTAGGAGGTCACCGGCTCAACCTAGCCGCCCGGGCCGGTCGATCACCGTGGCACGTGCCTTCTTGCCGATGCCCGTCTCGCTCACCGATCGGGCCGGAGTCGGGTCGGCAGAGCCGGCTCCTAGTGCTCCTCGGCAGGTCGGCTGCGCAACAGGCGCCGCAGCGACTCGAGGCGCGAGGAACCGGCGGGGCCTGCATGCCCTCCCGCCACCCAGGCGTCGAGGCCGCACTCCGGTTCGTCGTGAGTGCAGCCTCGAGGACAGTCGCCGGTGCCCGCGGCCAGGTCGGGGAAGTGGTCGATGATGTGGTTGACGTCGATGTGCGCGAGCCCGAACGACCGGATGCCGGGGGTGTCGATGACCCAGCCGTCAGGGTCGTCGGGCAGCCTCAGGGCGACCGCGTTCGTCGAGGTGTGTCGACCCCTTCCGGTCGTGTCGTTGACGATGCCGGTCGCCCGTAGCGCCCCGGGCACGAGGGCGTTGACGAGGGTGCTCTTGCCGACGCCGGAGTGGCCGACCAGCACGGAGACGCGGCCGGCCAGCCGCTCGCGCAGCGCGTCCACGCCGACCACCTCGCCACCCGCTCGCGAGGTGACGACGTGCGCGACCTCGAGGGGGGTGTAGTGGGCCAGGAAGTCGGCCGGGTCGACCAGGTCGGCCTTGGTGAGGGCGAGCAGCGGGTCGAGGTCGGCGTCGTAGGCGGCGACCAGACACCGGTCGACCATCCGCGGTCGGGGCTCGGGGTCGGCGAGGGCCGTGACGATGACGAGCTGGTCGGCGTTGGCGACGATGATGCGCTCGTAGGGGTCGGTGTCGTCGGCGGTGCGTCGCAGCACCGAACGTCGCTCCTGGATGCGCACGATCCGGGCCAGCGCGTCGGGGCCGCCCGCCAGGTCTCCGACGAGGGCGACGTCGTCGGCGACCACCACCCGGGTGCGGCCGATGTCGCGCGCCTTCATCGCCGTGACCACCCGCTCGGGCTCCTTCTTGCCGAGCGCGCCCTTCGGGACGAGGCAGGTGTAGCGCCCACGGTCGACCCCGATGACCATGGCCACGACGGCATCCGTATGCGCAGGCCTTTCCTTGGTGCGCGGCCGGGACCCCTTGCGACTGGGACGAACCCGCACGCTGCTCTCGTCGAGGTCCCGCCAGCTCATCGAGAGCGGCCGATGCGGTCTGTCGGCCTGGTCGCGTTCGTCGAACCCTCGAGCATTCCCTGCCACAGGCCGGTGAAGTCGGGCAACGTCTTGGCCGTCGTGGCGATGTTCTGGACCGTGAGGCCGGGGAGACGCAGGCCGAGGATCGCGCCGGCGGTGGCCATCCGGTGGTCGTGGTAGCTGTGGAACCGGCCACCGTGCATCGTGGCCGGCGCGATGCGAAGGCCGTCATCGGTCTCGCGCACGCTGGCACCGAGAGCCGTGAGCTCGGCCGTGAGCGCCGCCAGGCGGTCAGTCTCGTGGAACCGGATGTGGGCGACGTTCCGAATCCACGACGGGGTGGACGCCAGCGCCGCGAGTGCCGCGACGGTGGGGGTCAGCTCGGCGGCGTCGTGCAGGTCGATGTCGATGCCGACGAGCTCGCCGGTTCCGGTCACCGTGAGTCCGGCCCGGTCGAGGCGCACGTCGGCGCCCATGGTGTCGAGGATCTCGCGCAGCAGGTCACCGGCCTGCGTGGTGTACTGCGGCCAGCCCGGAACGCGAACGGAACCACCGGCCACCAGGGCGGCAGCGACGAACGGGCCGGCGTTGCTCAGGTCGGGCTCCACCGACACGTCGAGCCCGTTGATCTCCGACGGTTCGACCCGCCAGACGTTGGGCTCGGAGTCGTCGACGACCGCGCCGGCGTCGCGCAGGGTCTCGACGGTCATGAGGATGTGCGGCTCGCTCGGCACGGCCTTGCCGTCGTGACGCACCGTGACGCCGTCGTCGTAGCGGGCTCCGGCGAGCAGCAGCGACGAGATGAACTGTGACGAGGCAGAGGCGTCCATCGTGACGGCGCCTCCCGGCATCCGGCCAGTGCCCGTGACGATGATCGGGAGCCGGCCCGAGCCGTCGTCGGTGATGTCGGCGCCGAGGGTGCGCAGGGCGTCGACGACCGGCGCCATCGGGCGACGGCGAGCCTGCGGATCGCCGTCGATGCGTACCTGACCGTCGGCCAGCGCCGCCACGGCGGGCAGAAACCGCATCACCGTTCCGGCCAGACCGCACTCGATGGCGACCCCGCCGGTGAGGGTCTTCGGCGGTGTGATCACCCAGTCGGTCGGGTCGGCCGTGGGATCACCCTCTGCCGCAACGTCATCGATGCGCACACCCAGCGACTTCAAGGCCTCGGCCATGAGCAGGGTGTCGCGAGACCGGAGCGGCGCCCGCAGGCGGGAACGCTCGTTCGCGAGCGACGCGAGCACGAGGTAGCGGTTGGTCAGCGACTTGCTGCCGGGCAGCAGCACGGTTGCATCCAGTGGTCCGTCCGCGGTGGGGGCGGCCCAGTCGAGAGCAGTGTCGTGCGCCTCTTCAGGGGCCGGCGCCCCGCCGGGATGGCGTGCGGAGGCCAACTCAGCTCACGACGTCCTGCGCTCGGTGGGCCAGCAGGCGAGCCTCACGCGAGGCGGCCTTCTTCGCGTGGCGGGCCTCGCGGCGGGTCGTCTTGGTGACGTTCTGGGCGCGCCAGGCCAGGCCGGGCTTGCCGGCGGTGTCGACGCTGGCGAGCAGCAGGCCGCCGAGCAGACCGACGTTCTTGAGGAACAGGCTCTTGACCTGGGCCTTCTTCGACGGGTCGCTCTCCTCCCAGAAGGCGTGCTCGATGGCCGTGGTCGGCACGATCGAGGCGGCGAGGATGGTCGAGGCGAGACGGGGCATGCGGCCGGTGGCGAGCAGCAGTCCACCGACCAGCAGTGCCGCACCGTTGATGCGCACCACGAGGTCGGGGTCGTTCGGCACCGAGTCGCCGGGAACCTTCTGCAGCAGGTGGGCGGCCTGGTCGGTGCGGGCACCCGGGTGGCGCAGGGCGTCGATGCCGCCTACGACGAAGACCGAGGCCAGCAGTGGGCGGGCCAGACGACGAACGATCATTGAGACTTCCTCCTCGGGCGCGGCCCCCTCGGGCGCGGCCATCGTGTTCCGTGGGCACCTACGGTAGCGACATACCCGCCAGTGCGGTTCTGCGGCTCGCTCGGTCCGCCGGCCCTGGGGTCAGCCGCCTACGCTGGGGCCCATGTGTGGGAGGTATGCGGCCAGTGCTCGCCCCGACGAGCTCATCGAGGCCTTCGACGTCGACGACGACCGCACCGGCGAGACGACGCGCACGGTGCTGAAGAACCCGCAGAGCCCGCCTGCCGGTGAGCCTGACTGGAACATGGCCCCGTCGAAGCAGGCCCCGGTCGTGCTCACCCGCGCCCCCCGCGGCGTTGACGAGCCGGCACCGCCGCGTCGTCAGCTGCGGCTGCTCACGTGGGGACTGGTGCCCTCCTGGTCCAAGGACCTCAAGACGGGGCTGCGGATGACCAACGCCCGCGCCGAGTCGGTGCTGGGCAAGGGGGCGTTCGCCCAGGCGGCACGCTCGCGGCGATGTCTCGTTCCCGCCGAGGGGTGGTACGAGTGGCAGGTCTCACCGACCGCGCTCGACGCCAAGGGCAAGCCCCGCAAACAGCCCTTCTTCATCCACCGGGCCGACGGTGAGCCGGTGGCGTTCGCCGGGCTCTACGAGTTCTGGCGCGACCAGGAGGTGGACGCCGACGACCCGGACGCCTGGCTGACGACCTTCACCATCATCACCACGGTGGCAGACCCGGGGATGGACCGGATCCACGACCGTCAGCCACTGGTGCTCGAGCGTGAGCAGTGGGAGCACTGGCTCGACCCCGTCGAGACCGACCCCGAGGTGGTGCGCACCTTTCTCGAGTTCTCGGCCCCGGGGCGCTTCGAGGCCCACCCGGTCGGACGCGGCGTGGGGGCGACCCGCAACAACGGGCGAGGTCTGCTCGAGCCGTCCCCGCCGAGCGAGCTGGTGGGCGTCGTCGATCCCATGACCGGAGAGGTCATCGGGTCATGAGGCCGGCGCCGCCCGAGGCGCGACCACGTCGGGTGGTCGTCACGGTGAGAGGGATCGCGACTCCCGAGGGCCCCGGGCGCGCCCACGTGTCTCGGCCCCCACGCGCGCACGGAGCCGTAGTGCTCTCCCACGGCGCGGGTGGCTCTCTCGGGGCCCCGTGGCCCCTCGACCTCGTCGTCGCTCGCGAGGTTCTCGTGGCCGCCGGCTGGGCGTTCGTGTTCGTCGAGCAGCCCTGGATGGTGGCCGGGCGCAGGATCGCCGGCCGGCCGGCCACGCTCGACGCTGCGTGGGTGCCGATCGTGGACGCCCTGATGAGAGGCCGCGGCAAGCTGCCGCGGCCTCTGGTGGTGGGCGGGCGCAGCGCGGGCGCTCGCGTCGCCTGTCGTACGGCAGCGACCACCGGCGCGGATGCCGCTCTGCTGCTGAGCTTTCCGCTCCACCCGCCGGGTCGGCCCGAGAAGAGCAGGGCAGACGAGCTCGCGCTCGCACCCGACCCGACCTGGGTGGTGCAGGGCGCTCGAGACCCCTTCGGCACACCGGAGGAGGTCGGGCCCCGACTGCCGCCCGGTGCCACCCTGCTCGAGGTACCCGGGGTGCACAGCTTCCCAGTCGGCTCACGCGCGGCCCTCATCGCTGCGCTCGAGAGCGTTACCAGCGGTCTCGAGGGAATGCTGCTCGCCGGGGCGCCGTTGCACCGAGCATGGTCATCACACCGCCGAGGGCACCCGCAGGGTCCACCCGACTGATGGGACGGCAGCCCGGAGGCCGCGGGCTAGGCTGGGAGGCGATGACCACCAAGGACAAGAATCTCGACCCCAGCTCGGCCACGGCTGTGCTCGACTCGGCCGGCCAGGGGGATGATGGCCCCGTCAGCACGGTCAGAGAACCCAGCCCCGCGCCCGCAGACCGCGTCATGGACGAGTCGGAGGACCTCGCCCTCGCCGATGCCCGTGCCGACGTCGCCTCCGAGACCACCGACGAGCGACGGGCTCGCTTCGAGCGCGAGGCGATGCCGCTGCTCGACCAGCTCTACAGCGCCGCTCTACGCACGACCCGCAACCCGAGTGACGCCGAAGACCTCGTTCAGGAGACCTTCGCGAAGGCGTACGCAGCCTTCCACCAGTACCGCCCCGGCACCAACCTCAAGGCCTGGATGTACCGCATCCTCACCAACACCTACATCAACAGCTATCGCAAGAAGCAGCGTCAGCCGCTCGAGAGCGACGCCGCGCAGGTTGAGGACTACCAGCTCGCTCGGGCTGAGTCGCACACCTCGTCAGGGCTGCGGTCGGCCGAGGCCGAGGCGCTCGACCATCTGCCCGACAGCGACGTGAAGCGCGCGCTCCAGTCGATCCCCGAGGAGTTCCGGTTGGCGGTGTACTTCGCTGACGTCGAGGGCTACGCCTACAAGGAGATCGCCGAGATCATGCAGACCCCCATCGGCACGGTCATGAGTCGGCTCCACCGTGGTCGTCGCCAGCTCCGTGAGCTGCTGGCCGAGTATGCGGCTGACCGCGGCTTTGCCGCCGCAGGAGCGTCCGTCGCCGCGAGCAGGCCCGCGGCGACGGGCAGCAGCCAGGAAGGAAGCCCGTCATGAGAGATGAGGCCGTGGGTAGCACCAGAGGCACGAATGGCCAAGCGGCGGCGGAGTCTCCGGGCACGGAGTGCTCCGAGGCGCTGCTTCGGGTCTACGAGTTCCTCGACGGCGAGCTGGGGCCGGAGGACTACGCCAAGATCCAGGCGCACCTTGACGCGTGCGGCCCTTGTTTCAAGGAGTACGACCTCGACACCACCCTGAAGGCCCTGATCAAGCGATCGTGCGGGTGTGAGCAGGCCCCCGACACCCTTCGCCTGACGATCATGAGCCGGATCTCGATGACCGTCGTCAGTGTCGATCGGGTGGACGGCGGGTTCTGAACCCGGTCCGGTGCTTCCAGCCCGGCCGCGGACGTGACGAGGCCCGCCCCCGATCGGGGGCGGGCCTCATGACAGACGCGGCTCAGGCGTTGGGCTTGTGGCCGTGGTTGGCGGCCTTGCCCTTGCGGGAGCGACGCTTGCGGGCGCGCTTGCTCATGGTCGGCTCTCTCGTCGGGTGAAGGCGGAACCGCATCCTGACTGACTCGGGGCCAAGCAGGACACGACAAGCCAGTCTCACACAGTGGCCCGACCGAGGCCCAATCGGGCATTGGCCGTGTCAGAGATCACGGCCAGCGGTGTTGGTCACGGAGCACCAACTTCCCATAACTAACCAACGTTTGGCATCATGTGACAAGAGGGAAACCTCTGTCCGCGTACGATCAGGCTGGCGAACGTCGCCCAGCGCCGTTCACGGCCATCACGCTGAAGGAGCCACCCATGTTGTCAGCCATCCTCTCGTCCGTCGCGATGACCCCTCACGCGGTCGTCCAGGTGCTCACCGTCATCGCCAACTCGTGGCTCTGGGAGCTCTGAGTCCCGACCTGGTGAGCTCGCCGCGAGGATCCGTTTCTGAGATGCTCGTTCGGCCCCCCATCGAGTAACCGGATCGATGAGTCATGTCTGAACCCACAGCGGCGGCACCGAGATCCATTGACAGCACGCAGGACGTAGCCCGGCGGGGGCCCTCCCCGCCGGTTTTGGTGTACATCGGCAGCGTCACGACGCTGAGCCTCGCCGTGGGGGCGCTTTCACTCCGGTTCGGGCCCGCGCCCGAGGCGGGCCCGTTGCTCATTCTTTGTGCTCTGGGCGTGCTGAGCGTGCAGCTGCGCGAGCCGAACGTCGGCTCACGCGTCAGCTTCTCGTTCTTGAGCATCGTCATGCTGGCTTCGGCGGCCATCGTGGGACCCTTCGGGGCGTGGGTGGTCGGTCTCGTGTCCACCCTTGGAGCCCGGCGACAGGTGCGGTGGTTCCAACGCGTCTTCAACGTGTCGATGACCGCCCTCATCAGTGGATTCGGCGCGTGGGCCTATTTGTTGGCTCGATGGTCGAGCGACCTCAACACGTCGACGGGTCTGCCAGCCCTGGTCGTCGGCGTCGGCGTGCCCCTCATCTTGGCCGACGTGGTGCAATGCCTCACCAATGCGGTGCTGCTCTCGGGCGTTCTGCACTTCTACGGGGGTGCGCCCTTCGGAGTGCTCGTGCGGCAGATCCTCACGACGTCGGGCGTCGCCTACATCGGCTACGGAGTCATCGGCTTTCTCTTCGTCATCCTCTGGTTCCCAGCCAAGCTGGGCGCGTTCAGTGCTCTTCTCGTTATCGTGCCTTTGCTCGCCGCCCGGTGGGCGTTCATCCAGTACGGCGAAGAGCTCCGCTCCCACGAGCGCACGATCGAGACTCTCATCACCGCTCTGGCCCGTAAAGACCCCGGAGCCGCGGCCCGAAGCCGGAGCTCGGCCCGGATCGCCGAGTGGATCGCCGAGGAGCTCGCTCTCGCGCCGTCTCAGATCGGCACCGTGCGCTACGCCGCCATCCTCCACGAGGTCGGGCGCCTCGGAGTGCCGGCGCGACTGCTGCGGCAGCCGGCCGACTCGCTCACCGACAGCGAGCGACGGGTGCTCGCCCAGCACTGCGCCATCGGCGCTCGGATGATCGAAGGAATCGACTTTCTCGAGGACGCCCGCTCCGGCATCGAGCACCAGGCCGAGCACTTCGACGGGACCGGGGGCCCCGACGGGCTCGGGGGCCACGACATCCCGGTGGCGGCTCGAATCGTGGCCGTGGCGGGGCGGTTCGTCGAGCTGACCGAAGCACGGCGCGAGCAGGCCGGCCTCAGCCCGGTGCAGGCCTTTCACGTGCTCGACGGGGAGGTCGGACGGTTCGACCCTACGGTGCTCGACGCGGCCCGTGTGGTACTGGACCGCCACGGCTGGGCCGCTGTGGCTGCAGGTGCCGACTGATGACGGCACACAGCGGTGGGCAGCGGCCTGCGATGGTGCTCGGCGGCGCGGGTCTGGTCGCAGCCGATCTGGCCGCCGTCAGCGCCACCGGCGAAGCCGTGTGGTCGAGCTGGGCGGTCCTCGGTGTGCTGGCGACGTTCGGCGTCGCGATCGTGCTCGGCGAATGGTTCCCGCTCTCGGCGTCGGGGCTGCGCGGCTCGGCCCCCATCTCGATGGCCGCAGCCTTCGGTTTGTGCTTCGTCATCGACGTTCAGGGTGTCGGCCAGCTGCCCTACGGGCCGGCGTTCGTCATTGCCGTCTCGGGCACGGCGCTGGCCGTCGGGTTGGCGCTGCGCCGGGCGGCCGACCACCCCGTGAGCTGGGTCGAGTCGACCGGACGGTTCGTGGCCGTCGTCGTCGCCGCGCTGCTGTACCGAACCGTGCATCTTCGACAGGCGCCGGGGTCAGCCGCTCCGGACGACGGCCTGCCTCCCTGGCAGCTGGCCCTGCTGCTGCTCGGCATCACGGTGGTGGCGCTGCTGGCCGACCTGCTGTTCACCGCTACCGCGCACACCGCTCCCCGAATACGCAACCTGCGTCGGCTCGTGGTCGACGAGGTACGCTCGTCGGCGGCGCTCTCGACGGCGGTCGCCGTCACCGGCGTGATGATCGCGCTCGCTGCCCCCTCACTCGGGATCGCGGCACTACCCCTCTTTCTGGCACCCCTGGTGCTGACCCAGTTCGCCTTCCGCCGCTATCTCGCGATCCGGGCCACCTACCTCCAGAGCATCCGGACTCTCTCGCGACTGACGGACATCGCCGGGTACACCCCGTCGGGCCACTCGGAGCGGGTGGCCGCGTTGTCGATGTCGGTGGGCCGCCAGCTCGGCCTGCCCGAGCGCACCCTGCGCAGCCTTCAGGAGGCGGCCCTGCTGCACGACATCGGCCAGGTGGCCCTCGTCGATCCGATTCCGGGAGGGGCAACCGTGCTCGCCGCGCCGGCCGACCAGCGGCGGATCGAGGCCGACACGCTCGCCATCGTGCGTGAGACCGGGGTGCTCGATGACGTAGCTACCATCCTGGAGCACCAGACCACCCCCTATCGGCAGGTACGCGAGCTGAACGAGCAGATCCCCTTGGCGAGCCGCATCGTCAAGGTCGTCAACGCCTACGAGGACCTCACGGCGGGGGCGCGCAGTCGCCGAGCGCGCGAGAACGCGCTCGAGCGCATCTACCTCGGGCTCGGCTACGAGTACGACCCGCGGGTCGTCGACGCGTTGCAACGTGTACTGGCCGCCACTCGTCCGGTCGGCTGAGACCCCGCTCACACGCGCTGCCGGGGAGGCGGCATCCAGTGTCACACTGACGACGCGGGCCACCCCCGTCACGCGAGACGCTCCAGTCTGCACGGCCAGATCAGGCCTGAAGCCGGCAGGCATCGGCAGCCATCAACACTGACTGCCCTGGTGAAGCGTCGGCCCATTTCTCCCGTCGTGAACGAGGTGCCCCATGAGTGCCCTGCCCATCCGTCGTGGCTTCGACCCCGCCGACCCGGTCTTCCGCGCGCACGAAGGCGGCAAGCTGACCGTGCAGGCGAGCTCGCCGCTGCATGACGCCGCCGACCTGTCGCTGCTCTACACGCCCGGTGTCGCCGAGGTCTGCCGTGCCATCGCGTCCGACCCGGCGCTGGCCGACCGCTACACGACTCGGCAGAACACGGTCGCCGTGGTCAGCGACGGTACCGCGGTACTCGGGCTCGGTGACATCGGCCCGCTTGCGGCGCTGCCGGTGATGGAGGGCAAGGCCGTGCTGTTCAAGCACTTCGCCGACGTCGACGCCGTGCCGGTGTGCATGCAGACCGGCACCGTGGAGCAGATCGTCGAAGCGGTGACACGCATCGCGCCGACCTACGGGGGCATCAACCTCGAGGACATCTCTGCCCCTCGATGCTTCGAGATCGAGCGGCAGCTGAGGGAGCGTCTTGACATCCCGGTGTTCCACGACGACCAGCACGGAACCGCGATCGTGGCGCTCGCGGCGCTGCGCAACGCGGCACGTGTGGTCGAGAAGCGACTGGATGACCTCAGCGTGGTCGTCTCGGGCGCGGGCGCGGCTGGTGTGGCCGTGGCGAAGATCCTGCTGGCGGCCGGTGTCGGTGAGGTCGTGGTGGTGGACTCCACCGGCGTCATCGCGGGGTCGCGCCAGTGCCTGACGCCCCACAAGCAAGAGCTCGCCGCCCTGACGAACCCGCGAGGGGTGACCGGAGGGATCGGTGACGCACTGCGGGGTGCGGACGTGCTGATCGGGGTGTCCGGGGGGACGATCGCCGAACGCGACCTGCTGGCGATGGCCCCGCGGGCGGTCATCTTCGCGCTGGCCAACCCCGACCCAGAGGTGCACCCAACGGTGGCGGCGCGCTTCGCCGAGGTGGTCGCCACCGGGCGCTCCGACTTCCCGAACCAGATCAACAACGTGCTGGCGTTCCCCGGCATCTTCCGTGGCGCCCTCGACTCGGGCGCCCGGTCGATCACCGAGCCGATGAAGCTCGCTGCCGCCGAGGCCATCGCGGCACTCGTCGAGGAGCCGACGGCATCCCACATCGTGCCGAGCGTCTTCGACGGCCGAGTCGCACCGGCGGTGGCAGCGGCCGTGGCCGCGCGGGTGAGCGGTTCGGGGCGCCCCACGCGACTGGGGTACGCCGAGGGCTCCGGCCGATCGGCATAGGCTGAGTGGATGCTTGCCGCCTACGCTGCCACCCAGTCGCCCACCGACCCACTCTCGGGGCTCATCGTCGGCGACCGCCCCGACCCGCCGGACCGCGACGGCTGGACGGTCGTCAGCCTTCGGGCGGCGGCGCTCAACCACCACGACGTATGGTCGCTGCGCGGCGCCGGTCTGCCCGCCGACCGGTTGCCCATGATCCTCGGCTGCGACGGGGCCGGCGTCGACGCCGACGGCAACGAGGTCATCGTGCACGCCGTCGTGGCCTCAGAGGGCTGGCGGGGTGACGAGACCTTCGACCCCCGTCGTTCGTTGCTCTCCGAGGTGCACGACGGCACCCTGGCCGAGAAGGTCGCCGTGCCGAGCCACAACCTCGTGCCCAAGCCGGAAGGTCTGTCGTGGGAGAGCGCAGCGTGCCTGTCGACCTCCTGGCTCACGGCCTACCGGATGCTGTTCACGAACTCGGGGACACAGCCCGGCGACACCGTGCTCGTGCAGGGAGCCGGGGGAGGGGTGGCGACGGCGCTGGTGCAGATGGGGTCGGCGGCCGGTTACCGGATGTGGGTCACCTCGCGCGACGAGGAACGAGGGGTGCGGGCCCTGGCCATCGGGGCAGACCGGGTGTTCGCCTCGGGCGAACGGCTGCCCGAACGGGTCGACGCCGTGATGGAGACCGTCGGTGCGGCCACGTGGTCGCACTCGGTGAACTCGCTGCGGGCCGGGGGGACCATCGTCATCTCGGGCGCGACCTCCGGTGACGGCCCGAAGGCCGAGCTGACGAAGATCTTCTTCAAGCCGTTGCGGGTCATCGGCTCGACCATGGGCACGCGCGACGAGCTGGCCAGGCTCACCCGCTTCCTGGTGCAGGCCAGGATCGAGCCCGTGATCGACTCGGTGCTCCCCCTGACACAGGCCCGTGACGGCTTCGCCAAGATGGTCGACGGCGAGGTGTTCGGCAAGGTCGTCTTCACCATGAGCTGACGCGCCAGCACTTCGTGCGCGTCGCGCCGCGCGTCGCGCAGTTGGTGTTGTGATTCCAGCACTTCGTGCGCGTCGCGCCGCGCGTCGCGCGAGAAGTGCGTCGCGGTCAGGGGCCGGAGCGCGCGGTGATCGCCACCGCCAGAGAGGTGCCGTCGGCACTCGGCGGCCCAGCGGAGCCCTGGAGCCACTCGCTCCACAACGCCACCTCCAGGCGAGCCGCCAGCAGCCCCAGCTCGAAGGTGGTGGCGGCCCCCAACGTCACCGAGACCCGCCCGATGTCGGCCGTGCCCGACTCCAACCCGTGCAAGGCCAGGCGAACCGCGCGCCCGACCGCCTCGAGCCGATGCTGGTCGGGCTCGCTGGGTGGGATACCGACCGCCACCGACTCGGCGCTGCCGGGCAGCACGCCTAGGGCCGCGCGAACCGCCTCGACACGGCCGTGGCCGAACCAGTCGTGCGGGCCGGTGCGCACGAGGTCGCGACCCCGCGGCTGCGTGCGCGGGTCGCCGTCGACGATCAGCGTGGCGAGTCCCCTCACGACCGCCACGGGTACCGCGCCCGTCTTGCCCTTGGCCAGGTCTGCGGCGGCGGCGATCTCGTCGGCGACCGCCCGCGTCGTGACGCTGAGCTCACGGCCGTCGGCGTCGATTTCGCCCCTCAGGTCGTCGACGACGCGCAGCCCATGGGCGCCGAGGGCGAAGTCGGAGTGGCCGAGACGCCAGGGCCGGGCCGAGGTGTCGCTGAGCACGACCCCGAGCCGCACACCGTGCCGGTCGGTGAGGGCGTCGTGCAGTCGCTCACACACGCCGTCGGGGTCGTGAGGCAGCAGCAGCCAGCCGCCCCGGTCGCCGGTGTTGGAGCCGTCGACTCCGGCTGCCGCCATGATCGGCCCCGCCTTGGAGCGCACCACCCGGGTGACCCGCCCCGGCACCGACCGCTCGGCCACGACGTACTCGGTCTCGCCCGCCACGACGCGGTCCTTGTCGGCGTCGTCGGTCACCAGACCCATCGCCTTGCTCGCGATCTTGCTCGAGACGACGACGATGTCGCCTTCTCGCAGCACGACCCCGCTCGCCGACAGGCCGAGCCCGATCACGTCGGCGAGGTTGTCACCCTCGTGAACCTCTGGGATGCCGCTCACCGGGGTGATCGTGACGGTACCGGCAGGCTCACCGGCGGGGAACGCACTCACGCCGTGGTCCGCCCGCGGCGGATCTGCGTGGCGCCGGCCAGCGCGGCGCCGGCGAGGTCGGCGGCCGCGTCGAGCGAGCTCATGAGCAGGGGCCGGTGCTCGACCTGCAGGCCCGGGCGGGCCCGCATGGGGTCGTCGGGCGAGACCAGCCACCCGTCGAGGAAGTCGGCGTAGAGCCCGGCGACGGCTTCGCTGGTGGCTGCGACCCCGATGGCCTGGAGGCAGACGTCGGCGTGCCCGCGCACGGGGCGTCCACCGATCAGGGGAGAGACCCCGACGACGGGGGCCCGGGTGCCGCGCAACGCATCGCGCACGCCCGGCACCCCGAGGATGATGCCGATCGAGACGACCGGGTTGCTCGGTGGGAGCAGCACGACGTCGGCCTGACGGATCGCCTCGAGCACCCCGGGACCGGCCGTGGCCCGGTCGAGCCCGGCCACGACGAAGCGCTCCGCAGGGACGGCGGCGCGATGGCGCACCCACCATTCCTGGAAGTGGATCGCTCGCTGGGCGCCGCCCTCCTCGATCACCACGTGCGTCTCGACCGGGGTGTCAGTCATGGGTAGGAGGGTCACCCCCTGGCTCCCGAGCCTCCACCGATGGCTGAGCCGGGCGACCACCTCGCTCAGTGGCACCCCCTGGGCCAGCAGCTGTGAGCGGTAGACGTGGGTGGCGAAGTCCTTGTCGCCCAGGGTGAACCACTGGGGTTCGGCGCCGAGCGCCGCAAGCTCGCCGGCGAGGGAATGGGTCTCGTCAGCCCGCCCCCAGCCCTGCTCCTCGTGGACGTCGCCTCCGAGGGTGTAGAGCAGCGTGTCGAGGTCGGGGCAGACGCGCAGCCCGAACAGGGTGATGTCGTCGCCGGTGTTGCCGATGACGGTCAGTGACACGGGCTCGTCGGACGCGTGCGAGGAGGGGTGCTGGGCGAGGTGGCGGAGCAGGCCACGCAGGAACCTGGCGCCGCCCACCCCACCCGCGAGGGCGGTGATGCGCATGCAGGCGATCTTCTCAGCAGCCGGTTCGTCCGGGCCAGCCAGGGCCGAAGGGAGAGCGGTCGAGAGGACGCTGAGCAGACGCTGAGAGAGAGCCGACAGCACGTCGACCGGGCTACGACCTCGTGTCATTGGTTGCCGACTTCTCCCGCTGAACCGGGACGAAACCACCCCTAATCTCGGACGAACCGCGCTATAGCAGGTTGGCCGGATCGCAAGCAAATATCACGCAGGGCTTGACGTGAGGCGTATGACACGCTTGTAATTCCATTGTTGTGTTCTTTGCTGTGGGTCCATCCGGGGTCGTGGCGGCGGCGGACACGGCGAGTGCTGGCACACAGGTGTGGACGTCAGGGTCGAGGAGGGGTCATGCACGAACTGGTGGCGATAGTGGATCAGAGTGACGAAGAGGGCGAACTGTCTTGGCAGGAGCGCTCGCTCTGTGCACAGACCGATCCAGAGGCGTTCTTCCCCGAGAAGGGGGGGTCGACCCGTGATGCCAAGAAAGTCTGTGTCGGATGCGATGTGCGTTCCGAGTGCCTCGAGTACGCACTCGCTCACGACGAGCGCTTCGGCATCTGGGGTGGGCTGTCCGAGCGTGAGCGCCGCAAGCTGAAGAAGCGCGCGGTCTGAGCGTGCTCGACGAGCCCCGGCGCCTCACGGTGTCCGGGCAGAGGTGGTCGTTGTGCCCGACGAGCTGATGGCAACTCTGGCCGCCCCCAGTGGCGCGGGCCCGGCGCTCTCCGACAGATCGTCACCCACGCCGGCCCCGGTGCGCGGCACCGTGGCCGGCGTGAGTCTCGACGCGGTGGTCGTCGTGCGCGACGGCGCCGACTGGCTGGTGGCCTGCCTCGACGGCATCGCGGCCCAGACGCTGCCGCCCGAGCGGTTGGTCATCGTCGACCTTGCGAGCACCGACAGCTCGGGCGCCATCGCCACGGCGCACCAGGGCGTGCGTCGAGCCGTGCCCGAGGTCAGGGTGCTGCGGCTCGACGCTGCCGCCCCGCTCGGCGGCGCCATCGACCGGGGTATCGACGAGCTTCCGGTAACCGGTGACCCGCGAGCGAGCTGGGTGTGGGTGCTGCACCACGACACGCTCGCTCGCCGCACCACTCTCGCCCGGCTGCTCGAGGCGGTGCTGCGCTCGCCCTCGGTGGGGTTGGCCGGACCGAAGGTGGTCAGCGCGGCCGACTCCCGCCAGCTCGTGCAGATGGGTATCTCGCTGACCCGAACGGGGCGGCTCATCGCCTCGCCTGCTCCCGGTGAGGCAGACCAGGGTCAGCACGACGGGCGCACCGACGTGTTGGCGGTCGGCACGGCGGGTCTGCTGTTGCGACGCTCCACCCACACCGACATCGGTGGTTTCGACCCGAGCTTCCAAGGCGACGGCGCCGCCCTCGACCTGGGCTGGCGTGCCCAGCTCGCCGACCACCGGGTCATCGTGGTGCCGGGTGCCGTGGTGCGCGACGGGTCGTTCGTCGAGGCGCACGGTGAGTCGCCCCCTGCCTCGACCGTCCGTGCCCGGCGCGACGCTGCCAGCGGCGCCCGCCGTGCCGCCCGACAGGTCGTGCTCGCACGGTGCTCGCCGTTCGCCATGCCGTTTCTGGCGATCTGGATCGCGCTGTCGGCCGTCGTGTCGGCCCTGGCCCTGCTCGTGGCCAAACGACCGCGACAGGCCTGGCGCGAGCTCTCCGACATCTCGGCCCTCGCGCACCCGGTCAGGGTGCTCGGGGCCCGCTGGCGCGGCCGCACCTCCAAGAAGCTGCGCCGCGACGACCTCGCCACCCTCTTCGTCACCCCGGGCGCGGCCGCCCGCACCACGCTCGACCACATCCAGGATGCCGTCACGCCCGAACGGTCGCGGCCCCGCCGGGAGTCGGCGCCCGCCACCGAGACCGGCCCGGTCGACGACGACGCGACCTCACCCGTTGCCCTGCCGGCGTCGTTGCCTCGCCGCGTCGCGACCCATCCGGGCTTCCTTGCCGTGGTCGCGGTTCTCGTGGGCACGTCAGTGGCCTGGCGCGACACCATCCGGGCCGGGGGGCTGTCGCCGACGAACACCGGTCTTGCCGGCGGTGAGCTGCGAGCCGTGACCACGGGGTCGAGCGGGCTGTGGCACGCCTTCCGCGACGCCTGGCACGGGGCCGGTCTCGGCACCGGCGTCGAGTCGGGGCCCCACCTCGCCGTGCTCTCGGGCCTGACCTGGCTGGCCGAGCGGGTTCCCGGTGTCATGGACGGCCGATCGAGCGCCGGCGTCGTGATCGCCTGGCTGTTGTTCCTCGCCCCGGCGTTGTCGGCGTGGTCGACCTACCTCGCCGCGCGGGTGGTCACCTCCTCGCGCTGGACGCGCGCCGTGGCGGCCCTGGTCTGGGGTTCGAGCACTGTACTCACGGCGGCCGTCTCATCGGGGCGGCTCACCTTCGCCGTCGCCCACATCCTCCTCCCGTTCGTGCTGGCCGGCTTCGTGCTCGCAGCCCGCCGTGACGGCACCTACACGGCGACCTTCGCGACGGCATTGGCCGTGGCGGTGCTCGGCGCGTTCGCGCCACCCCTGCTCGTACTGACGAGCGTCGCCGCGCTCCTGCTGCTCATCCTCGGGCCTGGGGCGCGCCGCTGGCGCGGGCTCGTGCTCCTCGTCGTGCCGT
The DNA here is from genome assembly GCA_030452985.1 of Humibacillus sp. GTDB lineage: Bacteria > Actinomycetota > Actinomycetes > Actinomycetales > Dermatophilaceae > DSM-29435. The sequence goes on along the minus strand of JAKDLG010000019.1, from coordinate 31,311 downwards.
TGGCCCTGCTCGGGCCGTGGCTGGCGCGGTTCGTCGACGACTGGCGGCTGCTGCTCTCCGGGCCCGGCCTGGTGAGCACCGCACCTCAGACCTCCGTCGTGAGCGCGCTGCTGGCCCACCCCGACGGGGGTGTCACCCAGGCGTCCTGGCTGTTCGCCCCCGTGGTGGTGCTGGGCGTGCTCGGGTACGCCGTCCGCGGCCGCAACCGGGCCGAGAACGTGGCGCTCGCCGCCGGAGCCGTGCTGGCGGTGACTGGGCTCGTGCTCGAGTTGGGCGCGAGCCGGGTGGTGCTCGGCTCGGCCGAGACGGGCGTCGGGGTATCCGCCCCCGCCCACCTGTGGTCGGGAGTGGGCCTCGACCTGTGGCTGGCCGGCATCCTCGTCGGAGTTCTCGTGGGCGGCCGCACGGTGCTCTCCTGGCTCAAGCCGCAGGGGGGTCGTCTGCGGGGCGCGGTCGCGGTGGCGCTCATCGCTCTCGTCGCCCTGCCCGCGCTCGCCCAGGCCGCCCGCTGGGGGGCGCAGGGCCTGGGGTCGCGGCTCACGGTGGGGCAGGCCACCCTGCCGGCCGTGGCCGTCGAACAGGGCAGCGGCCCCCTGAGCAACCGGCTGCTGCTGCTGCGCCCGTCAGACACCGTGACCGACTTCGTGCTCGTCGGGCAGGAGCCGGGCGAGCTGCTGCGCGACCTCGACCGGCCCGCCGCGACCGACGACGCAGCGCTCGTCGAGGCTGTCGCCGAGATGGTCGGCGGCCGCAGCGCCAGCTCGCTCGACTCCGCCGGCCTGGCCCGGCTGGCCATCGGCTTCGTCCAGGTGCGCGGCGAAGCCGACACCCCACTGGTGCGCCGGCTCGACGCCGCCGAGGGCCTCAGCCGTCTCGGCACCAGCGAGCACGGCATCCTCTGGAAGGTGGCACCGCTCGCGGCCGCCGCCGGGGTCACTCCGGCCACCGCCCCGTCGAGGGTGCGGATCGTCGATGCGAAGAACGCCCTGCTGCAGGCGGTGCCCACCGTCGGGCCGCACGCAGCGGTTGACGGACCGGTGGCGTCGTCACCGGTGGCCCGCAGACTCGTCGTCGCCGAACCAGCGGGCTGGGCCCAACAGGCCCTCGTCACCTGGAACGAGGTGCCGCTCGTCGCCGAGCCAGGCCCCGACCAGCCGACCTACGCGTTGCCGCAGGCGGCGGGTGACCTGCGCGTCGACCTCGCAGCCGCGGCCCCGTGGTGGCGTCTCGGTCAGGGCGTGCTGCTCGGGTTCGTCATCTTCATGGCCCTGCCGTTCGGCAACCGCCGCTCGAGGAGGCGCTCGTGAAGAATGTCGCAGGCCTGGTCCGGGTGGGATCGGTGGCGCTGGCTGTCGGCGCGGTCGTCTTCGGGGCCACCCGCACGTCGGGTTCGGTGCAGGTGGCCGCCACCCACCAGAGAGCGGGCCTGGCGACCTCCTCGACCGTGCTCGTGCGCTCATCGACCCTCGTGTGCCCGGGCCCGCAGCGGGTCGGGGTCAAGGGCCTGCGCGACGTCAGCGCCACGGTCACGGCGTCCGCGTCGGCCCCACCGGTCGACGTGCTGACGGATGCCGGTGTCCACCGCCCGGCCGACGCGACCCGTGGCGCGGTCACGCTGGGTGTCGGAGCGGCGCCGGCGGCCGTCACCGCCCGTGAGCGGGGGAAGGCGGCCCCCGTCTCCCTCACCAAACCGCAGATGGTCACGGCCGGAGCCACCCAGGGCCTGGCGCCCGGGCTCGCGGCGACGCAGGTGTGGGAACGCCGCGACGGTGACGACCGTGGACTCGCCGTGACGCCGTGTGTGCCCCCGTCGTCCGACGCCTGGCTCGTCGGTGGCGGCGGTGGACCCTCGCGCACCGAGCGCATCATCGTGGGCAACCCGGGTGCCAACGCCGTCACGGTGTCGTTCGAGGTCTTCGGTTCCACCGGCCCGGTCGCCTCGGCGCAGAACCGTGCCGTGTCGATCCCGCCGCGGAGCAGGGCCGTGGTCTCCCTCGACGCCCTGGCCCCCGAGGAGCCGAGCCCCAGCGTGCACGTCGTGGCCACCGGCGGCGTGATCTCGGCGGTGCTCGACGACGCCTGGATCGACGGTGCTACCGCGCGAGGCAACGACGACGCCACGAGGTCGGCGGCGCCGTCGACCGACCAGGTCGTCGCCGGCCTGGACGTGTCCGGGGCCGCCATGGTGCGACTGGTCAACCCCGGCGACACCGAGGCGCTCGTGCAGGTGCGCCTGCTGCTGCCGAAGGGACCGAGCCAACCGGCCGAGCTTCGTGCGGTGCGTGTTCCGGCCGGGTCGACCACCGATGTCGCCCTCGACCTGGCGGCCGGTCCGACCGGGCTGCACCTCACCTCCGACCAGCCGATCGTCGCGGGCGCCTACGTCGAGCGGCGGAGGGCGACCGGGGCCGACCGCATGGGCGACTTCGGCTGGGCGCCGGCCACCCGGCCGGTGAACGGGGTCGCGGGCCTCGTGCTGGCCGGCCTCAGCGGCTCCGGGAACGCCAGCTCACTGCTGCTGGCCGGGGGTAGCCGCGGCGGCAAGGTCGTGGTGCACGTGGTCACCGGAGGCACCGATCGGGCGTTGCCCACCGTGGTGGCGCCCGACTCGGTCGTCTCCATCGGGCTGGGGTCGGCCGACCAGGTCTGGGTGAGTCAGGACGGTGGCGACGTGCGGGCAGCGGTGAGCGTGTCAGGGCTGGCCTCAGGCGTGCCCCGTCTGTCGATCGCGGCCCTCACCTCGGCCCCGCTGACGGCGCTGGCGATCCCCGTGCGACAGGTGGCGAACTGATCAGTCGCCGAACCCGGGGTCCAGTTCTTCGGGCGGCACCCCGAGCAACCCGGCGACCTGCTCGGTGACGATGTCGGCGACGAGCGCGGCCACATCACGTCGGTCGGTGACCCGGGTCTCGACCGGTCGTCGGTAGACCACGATGCGAGCGGGGCTCGACCCGGCGGCCGGGTAGAGCCTCCCGAGTGCCACCTCCCGGTGGTCCCACGGTGCCGGGCCGCGGGGCACATCCTCCACGGCGAACTCGACGTGGGGGAACGCCTGACCGCACGCCGCCTCCAGCCGGGCTGCGGCGTCGAGCACGAAGCCGTCGAAGGTGTCTCGGCGGGAGCTCATGACGGGGACCGGAGGCCACGCCAAGGGACCGCGGTGCCCCCGGCCGTGCCGGTCGCGCCGCACCCCGGCCGCGGATCGAGCGGCTCGGCTGCCGCGGGTCGTGCGGCGCTCGCTCGTGTCGTCACCACCGTGGGACGGCGGCGTGGGGAGGCTTGGGCTCACGGCATCCACTCTAGGTCGGGGCTCGTGCGGCGTGGTGCGACACCACGCCGCCCCGACGCGGCTAGAGTCCACGTTCGTGGGTCTGCGACGGGATTGTTCCAAGACGGGGTGTGCTCGCCCTGCTGTGGCCACGCTCACCTACGCCTACGCCGACCGGGCGGTCGTGCTCGGCCCGCTCGCGACCTACGCCGAGCCGCACACCTACGACATGTGCCTGGTGCACGCCGAACGCATGACGGCCCCCCGGGGCTGGGACGTCGTTCGGGTCGGAGAGTTCTCTGAACCCGCCCTGGCCACCGATGACCTGTTGGCGCTCGCCGACGCGGTGCGCGAAGCAGGGCAGGGCCGGCGAACCGGTGGTCCGACCGGCTCGCCCCGAACGGATGGGGCGCGCGGCGCGGCCGCTGCCGAGGCGGCCGCCGAAGCCGGCTCCGGCGTGGTCGAAGCCGGCCGTCGGGGACACCTGCGTATTTTGCGCGACACCTGAGCGTTAGGGTCATCGGGTGCCGACCCTCGCCGACTTTGTCAAGGCCTACGACGTACGCGGGCTCGTGCCCGAACAGCTCTCACCTGCGGTCGCCACGGCGATCGGGGTCGCCTTCGCGGAGGTCGTGGCCATTCCCGACGGGCACTCCGGTGTCGCGGTCGGCCACGACATGCGCCCGAGCTCGCCCGAGCTTTCGGCCGCGTTCGCCGAGGGAGTGACCTCACGCGGCATCGACGTGACGATGATCGGGCTCTGCTCGACCGACGGCCTCTACTACGCGAGCGGGGCCCTCGACGTGCCCGGCGCCATGTTCACGGCCAGCCACAACCCGGCCCGCTACAACGGCATCAAGCTGTGCCGTTCGGCGGCGCGGCCGGTCGGGCAGGACTCGGGGCTGGTCGAGATCCGTGACCTGGCCCAGTGGCTGCTCGACGGCGGCTCGGGCCTGTCGAGCCCGGCCGACGGGCCCGGCGAGGTCAGTGAACGCGACCTGCTGGCCAACTACGCCACCTTCCTGCGTGGGCTGGTCGACATCTCTGCCTCGCGGCCGCTCACGGTGGTCGTCGACGCGGGGAACGGCATGGGGGGCCACACCGTGCCGGCCGTTCTCGGCACCGGCGCCGGCCTCCCCGAGTTGCCCCTCACGGTGGTTCCCCTCTACTTCGAGCTCGACGGCACGTTTCCCAACCACGAGGCGAACCCCCTCGACCCCGCCAACCTCGTCGACGTGCAGGCGGCCGTTCGGGAGCACGGCGCCGACCTCGGTCTGGCCTTCGACGGTGACGCCGACCGGTGCTTCGTGGTCGACGCCGACGGCGAGCCGGTGTCGCCGAGCGCGATCACCGGGCTCGTCGCGGCCCGCGAGATCTCCCGGGCCCGAGACGGCGGAGACGACGACATCGCCGTCGTCCACAACGTCATCAGCAGTGCCGCGGTGGCCGAGGTGATCCGCGAGAACGGCGGCACGCCGGTGCGCACCCGCGTGGGTCACTCCTACATCAAGGCCGAGATGGCCCGCGTCGGCGCGGTGTTCGGGGGCGAGCACTCGGCGCACTACTACTTCCGCGACTTCTGGTTCGCCGACACGGGCATGCTGGCTGCCCTGCACGTGCTCGCCGCCCTCGGCGAGCAGCCACTGCCCCTGTCGCAGCTCGCGCAGGAGTACGAGCGATATGTCGCCTCCGGCGAGATCAACAGCACGGTCGCCGAGCCGGCCGCCGTCGTCGAGCGGGTGCGCGAGTGGTCGACCGGTCGCGGCGCCGGCATCGACGAGCTCGACGGGCTCACCGTGCACTGCCCCGAGGGGACTCAGCCCGCCTGGTGGTTCAATGTCCGTACCTCGAACACCGAGCCGCTGCTGCGTCTCAACGCCGAGGCAGACGACCGTGAGACCATGGTCGCGATTCGTGACGAGTTGCTGGCCCTGATCCGGGCCGACGACGTCCAGCCAGATGCAGGAGGCCCCCCGTGACCCAGCCGACCCGCCCCACCATCGACCCGTGGCTGCGCGAGATCCTGCGCTGTCCCCAGTGCAAGGGTGAGCTGACCGATGCCGGGTCGATTGGTCCGGAGGGTGAAGAGGGCTCCGCCGGTGCCGAGCTGCACTGCGGCAGCTGCTCGCTCGCCTACCCGATCGAGAACAGCGTTCCGGTGCTGCTCATCGAGCTCGCGCACCCGATCGGGGCCTGACCGGCTGATGGCCGGCTTCGACGAGGCTAGGCTCGACGACGAGCAGTCGATCGAACGTCTCGACCGAAGTGGCACGCTGCGCTCCCTCGCCGGTGCGGGCGCGCAGATTCGAGTCGCCGCCCGGGTCAGCGACGAGGCGGGGATCAGGCGACTCGCCGGACTCGATCCCCGAGGGGTGGTCGTCGCAGCGGCGGGCGGATCCGTAACCGTGGCCGACCTGTTCGACGCGCTGACCCGCGGAGGCAGCGCCGTACCCGTGCAGGCCTGTGCCGCCGAGCCGCTCCCCGGTTGGGTCGGTCCTCTCGACCTGGTCATCGCGGTGTCACAGTCGGGCCGCGGCGCGGGCGCCCTGGCCCTGGCGGCCGAGGCCGGCCGTCGCGGAGCGTCTCTGCTCACGGTCGGCGCGGCCGACTCCCCGTTGGCCCAGGTCAGCGCCCGTGCCCGCGGCATCCATGTGCCGATCCGGGTGGACGGAGCCTCATCGCGTACCTCCATGTGGGCCCAGGCCACCCCGGTCCTGTTGGCCGCTGACGTTCTCGGCCTGGCGTCGGTGCCGACGGGCACCATCGCCGCTCTGGCCGACGTGCTCGACGAGCGCGCCCAACAGGTGGGGCCGAGCTCGGAGTCGTTCTTGAACCCGGCCAAGCTGCTCGCCGCCGAGATCGCGGAGTCGGTGCCGATCGTGCTCGGCTCGGGGCCGTTCGGCGGGGTCGCCGCCCGCCGGTCGGCCGAGATGCTCGGGCGCACGGGTCGCGTGCCCGTCGCGTCGGGGGTGCTTCCGAACGCCGCGAGCCAGATCGTCGCCTGCTTCGACGGCCCCCTGGCCACCGGCGGAACCGGGGCCGGGCAAGCCGACGGCATCTTCGCCGACCCCTACCTCGACGGCCCGGCCCGTGCCCCGCTACGTCTGATCATGCTGCGTGACGCCTCTGACGAGGGCGGCGACGCCGGCGACGAGGCGCGGACGGCCAGGATGCTCACCGACACGGTCGTCTCGGCTGCAGCGGATGCGGGGGTGCGGGTCTCGCTCGTCGACGCACCGCAGGCCGACCCGCTGCTGCGCCTCGCCTCGCACGTGGCCCTCACCGACTTCGCTGCCACCTACCTTGCGATCGGTCACGGGTACGACCCGTCGACCTCCCCCCACGTCACGCTGCTGCGCGGCACGAGGGGCAGCCCGCGTTGAGCGGAGCCCACGCCCGTACGCTTCCGGAGTGAACCCCGACGCGACCCCTGACGTGCAGCACTACGACCTGGCCATCATCGGCACCGGCTCGGGCAACTCGCTCGTGACCCCCGACTTCGACGGCAGGCGGGTGGCTGTCATCGAGGCGGGCACCTTCGGCGGTACCTGCCTCAACGTCGGGTGCATCCCCACGAAGATGTTCGTCTACGCCTCGGACGTGGCCGACCACGTCACCGACGCCGCCCGCTTCGGGGTCGACGCCACCCTCGACGGCGTGCGCTGGGCCGACATCCGTGACCGCATCTTCGGCCGCATCGACCCGATCTCCGAGGGCGGGAAGCGGTGGCGCATCGAGGGGCCGAACACCACCGCCTACCTCGGTTGGGCGCGCTTCACCGGCGACCGCGAGCTGCAGATCGCCCTCAATGACGGAGGGGTGGCCCGGATCACCGCCGACCAGGTCGTGATCGCCGCCGGCGGGCACCCGATGGTGCCCGAGGTCGTGAGCGCGTCGGGGGTGGCCTTCCACACCTCCGACACCATCATGCGCATCGACGACCTTCCGGAGCGGCTGCTCATCGTCGGCGGCGGCTTCATCGCGGTCGAGATGGCTCACGTGTTCGGCGCGCTCGGCACCGACGTGACGGTGGTGGCTCGCGGCTCCCGGTTGGTGCGCCACCTCGACGACGACCTGTCGGAACGCTTCACCGAGGTGGCGCGCGGCCGCTGGGATGTGCGCACCGACACCCAGGTCGAAGGCCTCGAGACGGTCAACGGGGCGGTCGGCAACGCTCGCGTCCTCGCCCGGCTCGACGACGGGACGACCGTCGAGGCCGACGCGGTGCTCGTCGCCACCGGTCGCGACCCCAACACCGGCGACCTCGGCGTCGCCATCGGAGGCGTCGACCTGCACGACGACGGGCGCGTCGTCGTCGACGAGTACGGACGCACCACGGCCGAGGGGGTCTGGGCCCTCGGCGACGTCAGCTCACCGTTCCAGCTCAAGCACGTCGCCAACGCCGAGGAGCGAGCCGTGGCGCACAACCTGGTGCACCCCGACGACCTGCGGGTCATGCCCCACGAACACGTGCCGTCGGCGATCTTCAGTCATCCCCAAATCGCGTCGGTCGGGCTCACCGAGCAGGAGTGCCTCGAGCAGGGTCGGCGGTTCACCACCAAGGTGCAGAACTTCGGCGACGTCGCCTACGGCTGGGCCATGGAGGACACCACCGGCATCTGCAAGGTGATCGCCGACCCGGCCACGGGCCTACTGCTCGGCGCCCACCTGCTCGGGCCGTCGAGCTCGAGCCTGATCCAGCCCCTGATCCAGGCCATGGCGTTCGGCACGCCGGTTCACGACGTGGCCCGGGGGCAGTACTGGATCCACCCGGCTCTGGCCGAGGTGGTCGAGAACGCGCTGCTCGGTCTCGAGCTCGACGGCTAGTGTGACTCGGTCCAGGCGTCGCCCGCCCCCTACGATGTGCGCATGGCAGGTGGACTGGTAACCCTTCTCGACGACGTTGCTGCGCTGGTGAAGCTGGCTGCCGCCTCCGTCGACGACATCGGAGCGGCCGCGACCAAGGCCAGCATCAAGGCCACCGGAGTGGTCGTCGACGACACGGCGGTCACGCCACGGTACGTGCAGGGCCTCAAGCCCGAGCGCGAGCTGCCGATCATCAAACGGATCGCGCTCGGTTCGCTGCGCAACAAGCTGCTCATCATCCTGCCCGTCATCATGCTCCTCAGCCAGTTCCTGCCCTGGCTGCTCACGCCGATCCTCATGGTCGGCGGTGCCTACCTGGCCTACGAAGGGGCCGAGAAGGTCTGGGAGATCGTCTCGGGGCACCGCGCCGAGGAAGCGGAGGCGGGCCAGGTCGACGAGGACACCGTCGTCTCGAGCGCCGTGCGCACCGACTTCATCCTCTCGGCCGAGATCATGGTGATCGCTCTCAACGAGGTCGATGAAGAGCCGTTCCTGTCACGCCTGATCATCCTCGTCATCGTGGCGCTGCTCATCACGGCGCTCGTCTACGGCGTCGTCGGGCTCATCGTCAAGATGGACGACCTCGGGCTCAAGCTGGCCGGGCGCGACTCGGGTACTTCGCAGCGATTCGGCCGCGGGCTGGTCAAGGCCATGCCGAAGCTGCTTTCGACTCTGTCCACCGTCGGGATCGCCGCGATGCTCTGGGTCGGTGGGCACATTCTGCTCGTGGGGGTCGACGAGCTCGGCTGGCACGGGCTCTACGACGTCGTGCACCACCTCGAGGGCGGCGTGAGCGGCGTCGCCGGCGTCGGCGGCTTCCTCGCCTGGTGCGTCAACACGCTCGCCTCCGCCCTGATCGGGCTGGTCGTCGGCGGCGTGGTCGTGGCGGTCATGCACGTCATCCCGCGTCGCAAGAACGAGTCGGTCTCGGCGCACTGAGCCCGCCCTGCGGCATCCGGTCGGATGCCGCTCACGGCTGGCTGCGCTCGCGGGCTGCTGCCTCGATGCGGTCGAGCTGCTCGGTTCGCCCCACCTCGCCGTCCTCGGCCGCCATCCAGGCGATGGCCACGACGAACAGGGCGACGACGTGGACCAGGGCGTAGAACGGGAGAGAGCTGGCAAGGGCCTCGCCCAGACCGCTACGCAGGCTGCTGTCGGCGCCCCTGGCACCCGTGCCGAGCAGGCCGAGTCCGTAGAGCGCGTCGGCGGCCACCAGCATGACGAGCAGGAACAGCAGGTTCTGGCGGCGAATCGTCATGGTGCTCCTTCGTCGGGTCGTGACCACAGCGTAGGGGCCACTGGGGCCACGGTTCGAGAGATCAGGCCCGCGTCGGTAGAATGGAGGCCGCCGGCGTGGGAGACGACCCGCCTATGAGAGCCCAGAGGGGCGCGCCGGGTCAGCAGACCGACAGCAAACGGAAGAGATCCACCATGTCCTTTGACTTCAAGGTTGCCGACCTGAGCCTCGCCGAGGCCGGCCGACACCAGCTCCGACTCGCCGAGCACGAGATGCCCGGCCTGATGTCCATCCGCGACGAGTTCGCCCAGAGCCAGCCCCTCAAGGGCGCCCGCATCGCCGGCTCGCTGCACATGACCGTGCAGACCGCCGTGCTCATCGAGACCCTCACCGCACTCGGCGCCGAGGTGCGCTGGGCCTCGTGCAACATCTACTCGACCCAGGACGAGGCGGCCGCTGCGGTCGTCGTGGGCCCGAACGGCACCGTCGACGACCTGCAGGGCGTGCCCGTCTTCGCCTGGAAGGGCGAGACCCTGCCCGAGTACTGGTGGTGCACCGACCAGATCCTCAGCTGGCCCTCCGGCGAGGGCGCCAACATGATCCTCGACGACGGCGGCGACGCCACCATGCTCGTGCACAAGGGCAAGGCGTGGGAGGCGGCCGGCCAGGTGCCCGCCACCACCGAGGAGGACTCCGAGGAGTCCGGCGTCTTCAAGGACCTCGTTCGCGAGACCCTCAAGACCGACCCGCAGAAGTGGACCACCGTCGCGGCGGCCATCAAGGGCGTCACCGAGGAGACCACCACCGGCGTGCATCGTCTCTACCAGCTGGCCGAGGCCGGCGAGCTGCTCTTCCCGGCGATCAACGTCAACGACGCGGTCACCAAGAGTAAGTTCGACAACACCTACGGCACCCGCCACTCGCTGCTCGATGGCCTCAACCGCGCCACCGACGTGCTCATCGGCGGCAAGGTCACCGTCGTGGCCGGCTTCGGTGACGTGGGCAAGGGCTGCGCCGAGGCGCTTCGGGGCCAGGGCGCTCGGGTCATCATCACCGAGATCGACCCCATCTGCGCCCTGCAGGCCGCTATGGAGGGCTACCAGGTCGCCCGGATGGAGGACGTCGTCGAGACCGCCGACATCTTCGTCACGACCACCGGCTGCTACGACGTCGTCACCGCCGACCACATGAAGGCGATGAAGAACAAGGCGATCGTGGCGAACATCGGTCACTTCGACAACGAGATCGACATGGCCGGCCTCGCCCGCGTGCCCGGCATCACGAAGACCGAGATCAAGCCGCAGGTGCACGAGTGGACCTTCGACTCGGGTAGCTCGATCATTGTGTTGTCCGAAGGCCGGCTGATGAACCTCGGCAACGCCACCGGCCACCCGAGCTTCGTCATGAGCAACAGCTTCAGCAACCAGACGATCGCCCAGATCGAGCTGTTCACCAAGCCCGGTGAGTATGCCAATGAGGTGTACACGCTGCCGAAGCACCTCGACGAGAAGGTCGCCCGTCTGCACCTCGAGGCCCTCGGCGTGAACCTGACCGAGCTGACCAAGGCCCAGGCCGAGTACCTCGGCGTCGATGTGGCGGGGCCCTACAAGCCGGAGCACTACCGCTACTGAGCCGATCGGCCGCCCTGTACCCGCCCGTCTCGTCTGGTATCGCGCGGTCCGGCGCTGCTACCGCCACCGCGTATGCCGCTCTCCCCAGGGGAGGGCGGCATACGCTGTTCTTCACGCCCCCCTCAGGACAGGAACCATGAACAAGCTCGTGATCGGCGCCTCAGCGCTCGCGCTCTGCGCCACCCTGACCGCGTGCGGGGGGGCGAGCGACCAAACCAACCCGTCCAGCCCGCCCGCATCGAGCCCAGCCGTCCCGTCGAGCACCGGCAGTCCGAGCAGCACCGGCAGCTCAGAGACGGGAGGAACGACGAGCAGGGGTCCATCGTCGACGACGCCCACCTCTGACGGGTCGACCACAGCGGGCGCGACCAGCACGAGCGTGGCGGTGACCATCGACCAGAGCACCCCCGAGGGCGTCGTGACCTCTTGGCTCGGCTCGATGGTGTCGGGAGACAGCACCGCGGTGTGTGGGCTGATGGCCAGTGGCGGCAAACCCATCACCGAGATCGAGGGGGCGGGCTCGACCTGCGCCACCATGATCGCGCCGACCGTCTCCCAGCTGAAGAAGGTCGGTGGCGCCTTCGCCGGCCTACGCATCACGGGCGCCACCGTGAAGGGGGACTCCGCCACCTTCGAGAAGGCCAACACCCAACCTCCGCTGGCCGCCAAGGTGATCAGCGGGCTCAAGGCCGTCAAGATCGGCTCCAAGTGGTACGTCACGCCGTGATGTGCCCGTGATGGGCCGGTTCGCCGAACCGAACGGGCCTCCGGGGGATCCGTTCTCCCCGCCCCGCCGTCGCAGGGGGCGTAAGCCACTCACCCATGCACCACACCTGACAGGGGATCGCAGATGAACAAGCTCATGACCGGCGTGCTGGCCCTCGGCCTCGCCGCCTCCCTCGCCGCCTGCTCCAGCAGCACCGCGCCGACCGCCACCCCGAGTGCTGCCCCAAGCAGCCCGAGCACCACGACCACCGTGCCCACCATGACCAAGGGTGCACCGACCCCGACCGGCGCGGGCACCTCGGAGTCGTCGACCAGCGGTGCGCCGGAGGGCACCTCGCCGGCCCCGGCTCCGGGCGGCGTCGTCGACCAGAGCACCCCGGAGGCGGTGATGACCGCCTGGCTGAACGCCCTGGTCGACGGCAAGACCAGCGACATCTGCACGCTGACCGCGATAAACGGCAAGCTCATCACCGACGTTAAGGGTGGCCAGGAACAGTGCACCAAGGGCCTGGGGGCCATGGCCGGCTCGCTGAAGTCGGCGAGCAAGCTCTTCGACGGGCTGACCATCAAGGGCGCCACCGTCAAGGGTGACAAGGCGACCTTCGAGAAGGCCACGACGAAGCCCGAACTGGCCGCACAGGTGATCAGCAGCCTCGCCGCCGTCAAGATCGGTTCGAAGTGGTACGTCACCACGCCGTGACCATCCTCCCGGTCCCGCCTGCGCCTCAGGACTTTCTCGGACCCGCCCCGTGCGTGTGTGATGATTTGAGTGGCAAAGCGCCGCGAAGCAGCGCGCCTCGCGGAGGGAGCATGTGGTGAAGGGTCGTGTTCTGGTCGTCGACGACGACCTCGCGCTCGCTGAGATGTTGGGCATCGTGCTGCGCAACGAAGGCCTGGAGGTCACGCACGTGGCCGACGGGTCCGAGGCTGTCGCGGCCTTTCGCGACAGCCGCGCCGACCTGGTGCTGCTCGACGTCATGCTCCCTGGCCTCGACGGCATGGAGGTGTGCCGTCGCATCCGGGCCGAGAGCGGTGTGCCGATCGTGATGCTGACGGCCCGCACCGACACGGTCGACATCGTCGTCGGCCTCGAGTCGGGGGCCGACGACTATGTGGTCAAGCCCTTCAAGCCGCAGGAGCTCATCGCCCGGGTGCGCGCCCGGCTGCGCCGGGGCGACGAGCCGGCGCCCGAGAAGCTCTCCATCGGTGACCTTGACATCGACGTGGCCGGTCACTCGGTGCGACGAGGAAGCGAGACCCTGTCGCTGACGCCGCTCGAGTTCGACCTGCTGGTCGCTCTCGCCCGCAAGCCGTGGCAGGTCTTCAGTCGCGAGGTGCTGCTCGAGCAGGTCTGGGGCTACCGGCACGCCGGCGACACGCGGCTGGTCAACGTGCACGTCCAACGGTTGCGCAGCAAGATCGAACACGACCCCGAGCACCCCGACGTCGTCGTGACGGTGCGCGGCGTCGGCTACAAGGCCGGCCCGTCCTGAGATGAGCGGCGCGGGCACCGCAGCCACCGTTCGCGACCTCGCCTCGCGCGTCGGTTCGAGGGTGGTAGCGGCCTCCATCGAGGGAGCCCGGCGCCTGGCGCACCACTGGCGTGCGTCACTCGGATTCCGGGTGGTGGTCGTCACGATGCTGCTCGGCGTGCTCGTGCTCTCGGCGGTCGGCACCTACCTGTACGGCTCGATCGCCCAGGGCCTCGTCGACGGCCGGCAGCGCATCGCCGCCGACGACAGTCTGCGCGACGCCAACGCGGCCCAGGGGAAGTTCGACGTCAACGACAAGAACGCCACCCAGGCCGACCTGACCCAGAGCGCCTCCGACATCGTCAACGCCTACCGCCGAGACACGGGCAACGAGATCCGCTACGTCGTGCTGTCACGGCTCGAGACCAACACCTTCCCGCTGGTCATCGGCCCCATCGAGGGCGGCAGCATCGGGCTGCGCTACGTGCCCGACGACCTGCGCGCCGCGGTGGCTCAGGATCCCGGCCGACAGCACCTGCAGGTGACGAGCATCGGCGAGGGGAGCAACGAGATCTCGGCCGTGGTCGTGGGCCAGAAGATCACGTTGCCGGTGGCCGGTGACTACGGCCTCTACTTCATCTACCCGATGTATCGCGAGCGCGAGATCATCAACTCCATCGGGCAGACCTTTGTCTTCGGCGGACTCGCGCTCATCCTGCTCGTCGGCGCGATCGCGTTCGTGGTCACCCGGCTGGTGGCCGACCCGGTGCGGCGCGCCGCCCTGGTGGCCGAACGGTTCGCCGACGGCAACCTCAACGAGCGCATGCGGGCCAAAGGTGAGGACGACCTGGCTCGCCTCGGCAACTCGTTCAACGCGATGGCCGCCTCGATCCAGCAGCAGATCGCCCAGCTCGAGAACCTCTCGAGGGTGCAGCAGCGCTTCGTCTCCGACGTCTCGCACGAGCTGCGCACGCCCCTGACGACCATCCGCATGGCCACCGACCTCATCCACGACTCCAGAACCGACTTCGAGCCCACGGTCGCGCGTTCGTCCGAGCTGCTCTACCACGAGCTCGACCGCTTCGAGACGCTGCTGACCGACCTGCTCGAGATCTCCCGCTTCGATGCCGGAGCCGCCGTGCTCGAGATCGAGGCCACCGACCTTCGGGCCTGCGTCGAGCGCGCCGTCGACGCCCATCGCACGTTGGCCGCCCGCAAGGGCACCCGCCTGGTGGTGCACCACGCCCCTGACCCGGTCATCGCCGAGATGGACTCGCGGCGCATCGAACGCATCCTGCGCAACCTGGTGTCGAACGCCATCGAGCACGGTGAGGGTCGCCCGATCGAGATCACCCTGGGCGCCAACGAGTCGGCGGTGGCCGTCACCGTTCGTGACCACGGTGTGGGCCTTCGCCCGGGTGAGGCTGCCCTCGTGTTCACTCGCTTCTGGCGCGCCGACCCGGCTCGGGCGCGCACCACCGGTGGCACGGGTCTGGGCCTCGCCATCGCCCTGGAGGACGCTCGTCTGCACGCCGGGCGTCTCGAGGCCTGGGGCTCGCTGGGTCACGGTTCCTGCTTCCGGTTGACCCTGCCGCGCCAGGCCGATGCCATGATCACGACCTCGCCGTTGCCCCTCAGCCCGTTGGCGGTCCGCGTGCCGACTGTCGCGAGCACGGAACACGGTGGCTCGGCCGGTGGCGGTGGCTCGAACGGTGGCTCGGCCGGCGGTGCGGCGGGTGCGGTGACGGCCGTGGGCGCCGTTGGTCGCAGCGACCCGGCCCCCCCAGCGTCGCACGCCCTGCTCGACACTCCCGACGGGGCCTCGACATGAGACGACCGCGCGCGCGGCTGCGGGGGCGAAGCACGAGTTCGGGCTCACGCACCGTTCTGGTCATGCTCGCCGCGCTGCTCACCATGGTCCTGGCCGGATGCGGTGGGCTGCCGGCATCCGGCCCGGTGGTCGACGGTCGACGGCTCGGCGACTCGATCCAGGACCCCGTGCGTGTCTCCGTTCAAGGCCCGACCCCCGGAGCGTCGCAGGAGAGCATCGCGACCGGCTTCGTGCGGGCCGGCGCTGACACCGACGAGACCCGTCAGACCGGCAAGGAGTTTCTGACGCCGCAGTCGGTCGACCTGTGGCGGTGGTCGACTGCCGACATCATCATCTACGACTCGCTCGCCGATGGGCTGACCGCGCGCAAGGTGAGCGCCGACCGTGTCGAGGTCTCGGTCGTGGCGATCGCTCGCGTGTCGCCCGAAGGTCGGTACGTGGAGCTGGCGCCCGGCACGGTCGTCAAGGCCGACTTCGGTCTGACCCGGGTGGGGGGCGAATGGCGCCTCCAGCTGCCGCCGACCGGTTTCGGGCTTTGGCTCGACTCGAACTCCTTCGACCGGCTCTACGTCAACGAGAACGTCTACTACGTCACGTTGACCGGCCGGATGCTGGTGCCCGACTCCCGTTGGTTCCCCGCCGGGCCCCGCCTCACGACCTCCCTGGCCCGCGCCCAGCTCGAGCCGGTGCCGCCCTACCTCGAGGGGGCCGTGTTCACGGGCGTCCCGCCCAAGGCCGGCCTTGCCGTCAACGCGGTACCCGTCGATGACAGGGGTAGAGCGGTTGTCGACCTGAACGCTGCGGCTCTCGATGCGAACCCCGATGCCCGCACCGCGATGTGGGCCCAGCTCACGGCGACGTTGTCGCAGGTCGGCAACGTGACACAGGTGTCTCTCACCGCGGAGGGCGCGGGCCTCGAGCTGCCCGACGGGAGGTTGACGGCCGGCTCGGCCGACGAGCTGGGCTTCAGCCAAGCGCCCGTGCTCTCGTTCGACACCGCGCTGCTGCGCACCGGTGACGAGATCCGACGCATCGACCCGCGCTTCATTCCCGACGCCACCGTCGGCGGTCGCGCACCCGACACCAAGCCCCTCGACGTCGACGTCGCCTCCATCCCCAGGGGCTGGACGACCTTGGCGCTCTCGACCGACGGCAAGCAGATCGCGGCCGTGGGAGGAGACGGCGAGGACCTCTCGCTCTGGCAGTCGAGCACGAAGACGCTGAAGGTCGCCTCCTTCGCGACCGACCTGACCCGGCCGGCCTACGACTCGTCGGGCTACCTCTGGGTCGGGGGCCTCGACCTGACGGGTGCCCCGCAGATCTTCGTCTTCCCGCCCGCGGTCGGGGAGACGCCGCCCAAGCCCGTGGCCGTCCCCGCGACCTGGCTGGCGGGCCGACGAGTCGTCAGCCTCAACGTGTCTCCCGAGGGGGCCCGTCTGCTCGTGGTCACCGAGCTACCCGACGGCACGGAGGCTCGGCTCGGGGTCAGCGGCATCACCCGCTCGTCCAACGGCCAACCGACGAAGCTGGCCCAACCGCTGCGCGAGGCCCAGCCCCTGACCCTCGTGCGCGACGCGGTGTGGCTCGACGCCACCGGGTACGCCGTGCTCGGGAGGATCGCCCCGAGCGAGCCGGTGCGCCCGTGGCTGGGCGCGATCGGCGCGGGGCTCGAGGGTGTGCGCCGTCAGGGTTCGCCCGACCCGGCCACGAACCGACTTGCCCCGGTCGCCGACGGGCAGGTCATCACCTCGGTCGGCGGGCCCCGGGGCCTGATCATCGTCACCAACGGAGGGGAGGTGCTGGCCCGGGCCGGGGCATCGTGGCGCAAGATCGCCACCGGCACGAACCTGCTCGTCCCCGGCCGCTGACCTCTGTTGTCCACACCCCGGTGCGCGTCGTCGCTCCGTGCACCGCCGGTAGCCCAGGGGCGACGGCTTCGCTCTCGAGCCGATGGGGTGGTGCCCATGCCGCGCCTGGACCTGCCCGCCCTGCTCGACCTCGTCATTCCCCTCGACTGCGCCGCGTGCCACCGTCCGGGCACCCGATGGTGCGTGCGTTGCGACCGGGCCCTGCGCCGGCTGGCTACCGGCGCCGTTGTCGACGTCCGTGCTGACCGGTCGTCGCGACCGGCGCTTCCCGTCAGGTCGTGGGGCTCCTACGCGTCACCCCTCGACTCCGTCGTCACGGCGTGGAAGGACGAGGGTAGGAGTGACCTGAGCACCCTCCTGGGCCCGTTGCTCGCCCAGTCGGTGCACGCCGCGATCGTCAACGTGGGCTGCTCCCCACCGAAAGCGAGCCCGTGCCTGCTCGTGCCGGTTCCCTCGTCGCGCGGGTCGGTGCGGCGACGTGGCGGCGCTCCTCTCGACGGTCTGGTCTCGGCTGTGCTGCACGAGCTGCCACCCGCCACGGCCGCCGCGCTGCGCCTGGTTCCCGCGCTGCGCCACGTTCGCAACGTCGTCGACCAGTCGCGGTTGGGCACGGAGCGTCGGCGCGAGAACCTCTCCGGGGCGATGGAGGTGGGGGCCCGCTGGAGGGCGGTCGTCGAGGCTCGACGCTGCGTCGTCGTCGACGATGTCGTGACCACCGGCGCCACCCTCGCAGAGGCGGCTCGAGCCTTGCGGTCGGCCGGGGCGGACGCGGTCGAGGCGGCCGTCATCGCCGCCACGCCCCGCCGTTACAGGCCGTGAGGTGGTGTCCTGACGACGGGTTGACGGTGAACCGTTCGACTGCGGGGCTTCTGGCTTCCTTCGGCACCCGGGTCGAAGTAGGGTCGAGGCACCCTTGGACCCGGGTCACGCTGCGCACCCCACGCGCCGCCTGATCCCCGAACGGGGCGTGACCGCAGAAGGAAGGTGTTGCCGAGGCGACGAGGGGCTCTGCCGAGAGCCCAGAGCATCTCAACCCGCGCGATCAAGGAGGAACTGTGGAGATCGTCGTCACTGGACGCCACGTCCAGATCCCTGATGAGTTTCGTGAGCAGCTCGACGAGCGGCTGGCCAAAGTGTCGGCCCTCGCCCCCAAGGTGCACCGCATCGACGTCGTCGTCACCCACGAGAAGGTGGCCAGAGGCTCGGAGAAGGTGGAGATCACCTGCTACGCGAAGGGCCCGGTGATTCGGGCCGAGGCCTGCCTGGACGACAAGTTCGCTGCGCTCGATGCCGCGGTCGACAAGCTCATGGATCGCCTTCGACGACTTCACAGCAAGCGGCAGGTGAGCCGCACGGGCCGCCGCGTTCCCGAGTCGGTGGGGCAGGCCACCGCGCGCACCGAGGCGCCCCGAAACGGCGGCGACCTGGCGGCGGCGACCGAACCGACTGATGACCTCGATCGCTTCGGAGCCGTCGGCAACTCGCCCATCGAGGTGCGCGAGAAGGTGCACACCGCAGCGCCGATGACACTCGAGGATGCCCTCAACCAGATGGAGCTCGTCGGGCACGACTTCTTCCTGTTCCACGACGCCGACACCGACCGTCCGAGCGTCGTCTACCGGCGGCGGGGGTGGAGCTACGGAGTGCTCCACCTCGAAACGTCGGTCGCCCCCGACCTGGAGGCGGCCACCGGCTGAGGCCTGACCGTCCGTGGCCGGCCCCTCGTGAGGCCCTCAACGGGGTTCTTGCGGGGGGCCGCGCTGCTGGCTCCTCCGCCGCCTGTGGGTGCCAAGGCTCACCGGCCCCGCGTCTGGGTGACGCTGCTGCCCAGCGGCGACCACGACCGTCGGCGATCTTTGCGAGGATGGCCTCGTGAGCCCGCCCCCTCCAGAGCTGATCCGTGTTCTCATCGTCGACGACCATGCGCTCTACCGACGAGGCCTGCAGACCGTGCTCGCCACCGAGGAGGGCATCGAGATCGTGGGCGAGGCGGCTGACGGCATCGAAGCGGTCGCCCAGGCAGAGGAGACCCTGCCCGACGTCATCGTCATGGACGTCAGCATGCCCAAACGCGGCGGCATCGATGCCTGCCGGGTCATCAGACAACGGGTGCCGTCGGCCCGGATCCTCATGCTCACCAGTTCCGATGACGAGGCGAACCTCTTCGAGGCCGTTCGTGCGGGGGCCAACGGTTACCTGCTCAAGGACGTCCCCCCCGAAGAGGTCGCGGCAGGAATCCGGGGCCTGCACGCCGGTCAGTCGCTGCTCTCGCCGATGATGGCCACCAAGCTGCTCACCGAGTTCAACCAGATGAGCGTGCAGGCGACTGCAGCGGCGGAAGCCTCGCCGGCCGAGGGCATCGAGCTGCCCCGGCTCACCGACCGCGAGCTCGAGATCCTGAAGCTCGTGGCTCGGGGGCGCCTCAACCGCGAGATCGCGGCTGAGCTGTTCATCAGTGAGAACACGGTGCGCAACCACATCCGCAACATCCTCGACAAGCTGCAGATGCACTCGCGCATGGAGGCCGCGATGTATGCCGTGCGCCAACGGCTCATCGACCCGGGTGAGTGAGCGCGACACCGTGAGCCCAACCCGATGAGCCCAACCCGATGAGCGAGGCCACCCGCCGGCTGTCGGTCCCTCAGGCCCGCCGGGTTGCCATCGCCGCGCAGGGCTTCCTCGATGCCCGTCCGGAACCGTTCCGGGCGACCACCCGCCACCTGCAGCGGGTCATCGACCGGGTGGGCGTCGTGCAGATCGACAGCGTCAACGTGCTGACCCGCAGCCAGTACCTCCCGTTCTTCTCCCGACTCGGGCCCTACGACGTAGCCCTGCTCGACCGGGCTCGGGACCGGGCGCCGCGGCGCCTCGTGGAGTACTGGGCCCACGAGGCGAGCCTCATCCCGCCCAGCACCTGGCCGTTGCTCGACTTCCGCATGCGGGCGGCAGCGGAGGAGTCGTGGGGTGGGATGCGCCGCATCCTCGCCGAGCGACCCGCCTGGGTCGAGGCGGTGCAGGCCGAGGTCGAGCGTCGTGGCCCGCTCACCTCCCGGGAGTGCGAGCGGGCCCTGGCCCACGACCGCCCCCGCCAGACCGGCAACTGGGGCTGGAACTGGTCGGAGGTCAAACAGGCCCTCGAGTACCTGTTCTGGGCCGGGCGCATCAGCTCGGCGGGGCGCACCACCTCCTTCGAGCGTCGCTACGCCGCGCTTGAGGCGACCGCGCCGCCCGGCATCCGGAAGGCGTGGTCGAACCGGCCTGGGGCGCCGACCGATGCCGCCCACGACGTCGAGCTGGTGCGCATCGCCGCCCGGGCCCACGGGGTCGGCACCGAACGTTGCCTGGCCGACTACTTCCGGATGCCGCGGGCCCGCACCCGCACGGCCGTCGAGACCCTGGTTGGGCAGGGTGAGCTGGTTCCCGTGGCCGTGCCGGGGTGGCAGCCGGCCTGGCTGCACGCCGACGCCCGGGTGCCCCGTGCGGTGCACGCCGAGGCCCTGCTCAGCCCGTTCGACTCCCTCGTCTGGCAACGCGAGCGCATCCTCGCCCTCTGGGACTTCCACTACCGCCTCGAGATCTACACCCCGGCCCACCGTCGGGTGCACGGCTACTACGTACTGCCCTTCCTCTACGGTGACCGCCTCGTGGCCCGCTGCGACCTCAAGGCCGATCGCGCCGCCGGCGTGCTGCGCTGCCACCAGGTCACGTGGGAAGGGGGCGCCCGGGCCGCGCCCCTTGATGCCCGGGCCGCGCTGGGCGTGGCGCTCGAGTCGATGGCCGGCTGGCTCGGCCTGACGTCCGTCGAGGTGAACGCGGTCGTCTGAGGTGGCCCCGAGGTGACCCTGAGGAACCCGGCGGCATCCCGGCTCGTTGGTGGGGGAGCCGCGCGGGCGGCTAACCTAGGCGGGTCCGCGCTGCACCAACACGAGACGCGGGCGTTGCCACCCGCTCACGTGGGGATCGAACGTTCCAGTCGGGAGAGAACACAGATGGCCGTCATCGACAAGCTGCTTCGGGTAGGAGAGGGCCGGACCCTCAAGAAGCTCCAGGCGATCGCCAAGCAGGTGACGGGCCTCGAGGACTACTTCGAAGGGCTCACCGACGAGGAGCTGCGGGAGGAGACCCCCAACTTCCGTAAACGCCTGGCGGACGGCGAGAGCCTCGACGACCTGCTTCCCGAGGCCTTCGCCGCGGTGCGTGAGGCCAGCAAGCGCACGCTGGGCTTCCGCCACTTCGACGTGCAGGTGATGGGCGGCGTCGCCCTGCACCAGGGCAACGTGGCCGAGATGAAGACCGGTGAGGGCAAGACCCTCGTCGCGACGCTCCCGAGCTACCTCAACGCCCTGACCGGCGAGGGGGTGCACGTCATCACCGTGAACGACTTTCTCGCCGAGTACCAGAGCGAGCTGATGGGCCGCGTGCACCGCGCCCTCGGCATGGAGACCGGCGTCATTCTCTCGTCGATGACACCCGAGCAGCGGCGCGCCGAGTACGCCAAGGACATCACCTACGGCACGAACAACGAGTTCGGCTTCGACTACCTTCGCGACAACATGGCCTGGGAGCCCTCCGAGCTCGTGCAGCGGGGTCACCACTTCTGCATCGTCGACGAGGTCGACTCGATCCTCATCGACGAGGCCCGTACCCCGCTGATCATCTCGGGGCCGGCCGACCTCGCCACCAAGTGGTACGTCGAGTTCGCCCGTATCGCGGCCCGCTTGACCCGGGGCGAGGACGGTGAGGGCGACTACGAGGTCGACGAGAAGAAGAAGACCGTCGGCGTGCTCGAGTCGGGGATCGCCCGCGTCGAGGACCTGCTCGGCATCGACAACCTCTACGACATGGTCAACACCCCCCTCATCGGCTACCTCAACAACAGCATCAAGGCCAAGGAGCTGTTCAAGAACGACAAGGACTACGTCGTGCTGAACGGCGAGATCCTCATCGTCGACGAGCACACCGGCCGCATGCTGGCGGGCCGGCGCTACAACGAGGGCATGCACCAGGCCATCGAGGCGAAGGAGGGCGTCGAGATCAAGAACGAGAACCAGACGCTCGCCACCATCACCTTGCAGAACTACTTCCGCATGTACGACAAGCTCTCGGGAATGACGGGTACCGCCCAGACCGAGGCGGCCGAGCTGAACTCCATCTACAAGCTCGGCGTCATCCCGATCCCCACGAACATGCCGATGATCCGCCAGGACCAGCGCGACCTCATCTATCGCACCGAGGCAGCCAAGTACGTGGCCGTGGTCGACGACATCGCCGAACGGAACGGTGCCGGCCAGCCGGTGCTCGTCGGCACCGTGTCGGTGGAGAAGAGCGAGTACCTCTCGCAGCAGCTGAAGAAACGAGGCATCAAGCACGAGGTGCTGAACGCCAAGCAGCACGATCGCGAGGCCGCGATCGTGGCCGAGGCCGGCCGCCGAGGTGCGGTCACGGTGGCCACCAACATGGCCGGTCGAGGCACCGACATCATGCTCGGGGGCAACTCGGAGTTCCGTGCCGTGGCCGAGCTCAAGCAGAAGGGTCTTGACCCCCAGGAGACCCCAGAGGACTACGAGAACGCCTGGGACGACGCCCTCGCCAAGGCCGAGCACGCCGTCAAGACCGAGCACGAGGAGGTGACCGAGCTCGGTGGTCTCTACGTGCTCGGTACCGAGCGCCACGAGTCGCGGCGCATCGACAACCAGCTGCGCGGTCGTTCCGGCCGTCAGGGCGACCCCGGTGAGTCACGGTTCTACCTCTCTCTGAACGACGACCTCATGCGCCTGTTCAACTCGGGCATGGTCGACCGCTTCATGCAGACGGCCGGCATGGAGGACGAGGTGCCGATCGAGAGCAAGATGGTCACGAACTCGATCCAGAAGGCGCAGGGCGCCGTCGAGGCCCAGAACTACGAGATCCGCAAGAACGTGCTCAAGTACGACGACGTCATGAACCGCCAGCGTCAGGTGATCTACGACGAGCGCCGGGCGGTGCTCAAGGGCCAGGACTTGCACGACCAGCTGCGCATGTTCGTCAACGACGTCGTCGGTTCCTACGTCGACGCGGCGACGGCGGAGGGCTTCGCCGCCGACTGGAACCTCGAGCACCTCTGGGACGCGCTGCGGCAGGTCTACCCCGTGTCGCTCACGATCGAGCAGGTGGAGGACTGGGCCGGAGGGCGTCAGCTGGTGACGGGCGAGCTGTTGCGTGAACAGCTGATGAGCGACGCGCACACGGCCTACGACCGCCGCGAGGAGAGCCTCGGCGAGACGACCATGCGTGAGGTCGAGCGCCGCGTCGTGCTCTCGGTGCTCGACCGCAAGTGGCGCGAGCACCTCTACGAGATGGACTACCTGCAGGAGGGCATCGGCCTGCGCGCCATGGCCCAGCGCGACCCCCTCATCGAGTACCAGCGCGAGGGCTTCCAGCTCTTCGAGGCGATGATGGAGGCGATCAAGGAGGAGTCGGTCAGCCATCTCTTCTCCGTCGAGGTGCAGATGCCCACTGACCAGGCACCGGCGCAAGGCGTACGCCCCATGTCGGTGTCCGACCTGGTGGGCGGGCTCGCCGACGGCTCCGGAGGCACGCCCGACCCGACGCGGGACGCGCTTTCCGATGGTGCCGACGACGGCACCGGCAACGGCACGGACCCGGTAGCGTCCCGACAGCGTGAGGTGGCTGCCGTGGCCGCCGGCGACGGCAGCAACGGAAGCATCCGAGTCTCCGGCGTCGACCTCGCCACCGAGGAGCAGCGTCCGGCAGCCCTGCGCTACTCCGCTCCCGACGAAGACGGTCGTGCCGTCGAGACGGGGGCGGCCAAACCCTACGAGCGCAAGGCTGACCGTCGCGGCAAAAAAGTCAAGCGCAAGCGGCGCTGACTGGCGATTCTGGGGGACCACCTAACCGATGGTCAGGGCTGTGACGACCCAGCGCCCGTCGACGCCCTCCAGGCGCATCGCCATCGCCCGCACCCGGCCGTGGGCGACGACGACGGCGCAGGCCTCTACGACCCCGTCGGTCGGCTCGCAGAGGCGCACTCTGCGCACCACGGCGGCCCGTCGAGCGCCCGGCTGCTGACGTCGCGCCGCGACGAGGGCCCGACGGGCGACCACGCTGTAGACGGTCGGGGCCAGATGGCGGATCAGCTGCGCCGGCGGACGCTGGGCGGAGACCACCTCCATGACCGACTGGGAGAGCCGGGCCACCAGCGGATGCGGGTCAGGCAGCGCGCTCGTGCGCGTCGGCTGGGGCCCGAAGTCGTCGTCGTCGTCTCGATGCCGGAAGTCGAGGGCGAGTGCGGACTGTGACCAGGGAGCGGGCGCGGCCCAGGCCTCGTCGGCGCTGATGATGCGCGGCGCGTTCTCGGGGATGGGTCGTACGGCGAAGCTGCGCGGAGCGGGGCGGGCTCCGGCCCCGGCGGTCACGGGTGCGCTCCCTCGAGCGGCGGGGCCAGCTGCTGACCGGGAAGGATCAGGTCGGGGTCTTCGCCGATGACCGCGGCGTTGGCCGCGAACCACCGCGGCCACTCGTGTGCGATCTCGGTGTCGGAGGCACCTGGGCCGAGATGCCGCGCGACGATCGACCACAGGCTGTCGCCTCGCCGGACCGTGACGTGCTCGACCAGCGCCGAGGCGGTGCGTGGGGCCGGGGTCAGCAGTGTCGAGCGTGCGCCCGCCGTTCGCACCGGGGCGGTGGGTCGCCAACCCGGGCCCTGCTGCTGGTCGCCCTGCCTGTCATCGTGCCGGTCGGTGGCCCGGAAGCCGGGGTTCGGGTTCTCCGTCACCGACCAGTGGGGGACGAGGGCGCGGAACGGCTCGGCAAGGGGGGCGGTCGCGTGCAGGCCCGGCCCGGCATCCGTGACCGTGAAGCCCCCCGAGCTGCCCGAGCTGTCGGCGGCGACCACGGTCGTGACGGCGCCGGATGCCGTGCCGGTCGGCAGGGCCACCGTGCTCACCGAGACTCCGAGCAGCATGGTCAGCGACCGCCGTAGTACCGCTGGGGTCACTCGGTCGGCCAACACACCGATCCAGCGCCCGACGCGGCCGGGGAGTCTCGTCAGGGCGGTCAGGGTGACGCCCAGGGCCAACCAGGCGCAGAGGGCCACGGCCACCCACGAGAACAGGCCGAGCACGACCTCGTCGACGGTGGACGCCGCACTCAGCCCTCCCGATGGCCACGCGTGCACGGCGGCGCCGTAGAGCAGGCGCAGCACGATGAGCGCCGCAAGAGGAGCGAGGCCGGCGCCGACGAGCTGGCCGAGCCGCGCGGGCCGACCGGCCCGCGCCTTCGACCGGCCGTGAAGCCGGGTGACTTCCGGGCCGAGCTGCCGGCGCCGGCCCACCGCTGTTGATCCCTGACCGCTGTTCATGGCTTCATTCAATGCTGTTTGCTTACGTTTGGTCAAGATAAACATCGTTAGATTCTGTCCACGTCAGATCAGTTGCGACTATGCTTGGCTGACTGAGGCGCCGCAGGGGCCGTCTCCGGTGGGGCTTGGAGGAGGAACAGGTGCGTTGGGACCGTCTCTTCGACGACCTGGAGGCCCAGCTCGAGCTCGAGGAGTCGCGTGAGCTCGATGCGGAGGTCGCCGACCGAACTCGCCGTGAACGGGCCCAGCTCGACCTGCAGTCGAGGCTGCTCGCCAACCAGGGGGTCAGCGTCGGAGCCCGACTGGGGTCAGGCGTGATCATCGGAATCGTCGTCGACGTCGGCCCCGACTGGTTGCTGCTCGAGATGCGGCCGGAGTGGCCGGTGCTGGTCCCGCTCGCCGCCCTGCGGTCGGTCACCGGTCTGGCCCCGGGAGCGATCGCCGCGAGCGTCGTCGCGCGTCGCTTCGCTCTTGGTTCGGCGCTGCGGGCCGTGAGCCGCGACCGGGCCACCGTGGCCCTCGCCGACATCGACTCGCGCGTCACCGTGGGCACCATCGACGTCGTCGGCGCCGACCATCTCGAGATGGCCGAGCACGCCTCCGACGAAGTGCGGCGGTCGAGCAACGTGGTGGCTCGCCACCTCGTGCCTTTCACCGCGATCGAGTCGGTGCGCCGCCTGCGTTGACGCATGCCTCTCGCGCTCTCGCGAACTAGAGTCGAGGCATCATGACGGATGCTCGAACGCACGACTTCGCGCTGCAGACGCCGGGACCGGCGGCCCTGCAGATCGCCGTCGTCGGCCCGACCCATCCGAACATGGGGAGCGTCGCCGCGCACACGACGACGTTGGCCCACCACCTGGCGGATGCGGGGCACGAGGTCACCCTGGTGTCGTGGGCTCACCTCTACCCGTCGGGTCACCGCCGGGCCGAGGCGGCGCTGCCCGCCGGTGGCTGGGAGGTTCCCCCGTTTCCACGCACGATCCGCGCCCTCAGCTGGGCCCGCCCCGACTCCTGGGTGCGCGTCGGCCGCCGGCTGCGTGGCGCCGACGCCGTCGTCATCGTCCACGCCCTTCCGGCAGTGGTGCCGGCTCACCTCGCGCTGCTGCGTGCGGCCGGGGCGCTGCCCGGACGTCCGAAGTCTGACGCCTCGGCGGGGCAGCACGGGCCGGTGGGCGCGCCGCCGACCCGCCCGCAGTCGATCGTGTTGTGCCACAACGTGATTCCGGTTGAGCCCCGACCCCGGGATGCCAGGTTGATGGCGGCGTTGCTTGCTCGGGCCGACTCGGTGCTGGTTCACACGATCGAGCAGGCTGCGCTGGCTCACGACCTGGGGGCCCGGCGTGTCTCCGTGGCCGACCTGCCGGCGCCAGTCAGGGGTGGCGAACCCGTCTCGCGCGGCCCCCGGCCGGGGCCGGTTCGACTGCTTGCCCTCGGCCTGATCCGGGAGCACCAGGGCATCGACGTGCTGCTGCGGGCGATGCGGTCCGTGCCCGACGTCACCCTGACGATCGCCGGAGAACTGTCAGGGGCCAACCGCACGACCATCGGTGAGCTCGTCAGCGATCCGAGGCTGGCCGGTCGGGTCGACCTTCGCGACGGCTCTGTGCCCGCCGATACGCTCGCAGCGCTGCTGGACCAGCACGACGTGCTCGCCCTTCCCTACCGCAGCGCGAGCGCCACCTCGAACGTCGTGCTCGCCCACGCGCACGGCCTGCCCGTGCTGGCCACCGCCATCTCGCCCTTTACACATCAGGTGATCGACGGCGTCAACGGCCTGCTCGTGCCACCTGGTGACGAGCCGGCGCTCACCGACGCGCTGCGCCGTCTGCTCGAGCCCGACGTGCGGCACCGGCTCGCGGAAGGCGTCAAGACGCCCGACCTCTCCGGCCCGTGGGCGCACTACCTGGGTACCCTCGAGGCCCTCTCCGTCGACGCGTTCGTGGTCGACGACGCCCCCGCCCCGGCTGGCTCCTCGAACGATGCGATGCGCCCCCCTGCCGCTCGACACGCCTGGGCCGCGCAACGCCACCGGATCGCGAACCGGGCCTCCGCCCGCCGCACCATCCTTGCCCTCGACCGCGACGACCTCCCCGACTGGGTGCTCGCGACCGACGTGCTCGGTGAGCCCTCCGAGGCCGACGACGCCAAGCGTTTGGCCCGACTGTTCGGCCTGCCACGCTCGCTCGACCGGGTGGCGTCGTGGGCGGCCCTCGGCGCCCTGGCTGCGATCGTGCGGGTGCGCGACGACGGCCGTCGCAGCGCGGTCATCGTCGACGAGACCGGCACCCGGTCGCTGTTCTCGCGCTGGGCTCGGGCGGTCGGCTTCGCTCCGGTCGAGATCGACTTCACCGGAAGCCGCCCGAGCGTGGCCGCCCTCGACGTCGACACCGGATCCCTCGACGTGATCGTGCGGATCCATCCGCGGGGGTGCGATGCCAACGACGTCGACCACGTGCTGGAGCAGGCCGCGTGGGCCCTGCGTTCGCACGGCCTGCTCGTCATCACGGTGCCCATCGGCCCGCAGGGCGCCGACGGGGCGATCAGCCCCGCCGACGTGCGCGGCATCCTCGCCCGGGCCGACGACCTGGGTTTCGTGCTGGTCGGCGATCTCGACGGCACCGTCAACGCCCGAATGCGGAATGCGGCCGAGCGGGCTCGGGCCGACGACGCGGCCTACGGCCTCGTTCGCCTGACGCTGCGCCGGCGTTGAGGGCGGCGGGGGCGATGAGCCGGCAGCGGCTCTTCACGGTGGCGCGTCTCGCCATCGCCGCCATCGTGCTCGCCGCGGTGGTCTACGCGATCGTCAAGAACTGGGCCGACGTCTCGGTCTACCTGGGCCAGATCTCGAAGGGCACGTTCGCTCTGTCGACCCTGGCCGCGGCGGTCGGCACCGTGCTGACGATGCTGGGCTGGCGGGTGCTGCTCGCTGACCTCGGCTCGGACCTGCACGTGGCCCCGGCGAGCGGCGTGTACTTCGTCGGACAGCTCGGCAAGTACCTACCCGGCTCGGTGTGGTCGGTGCTCGTGCAGGCCGACATGGCCCGCGGGCTCGGGGTGCCTCGCCGGCGTACCGCGGTGACCGGGTTTCTCGCGATCGGCTTCGCGCTGCTCGCAGGGGGGCTCATCGGCCTCCCGGCGGCATCCCTGCTGCTCCGGGGTGGTTCGGGTGGCTCGGGTCATTTCGACTGGTGGGTGTTGTTCGCGGTGCCGATCATCGCCGTTCTCTGCGTGCCCCGGTTACTGAACGCGATCATCGCGGCCGGCCTGCGACTGCTGCGGCGGCCCCCGCTCGAACACGAGCTGTCGGCTGGAGCGGTGGTGCGCACCGTGGTGGTCATGGTGCTGGCGTGGGTCGCTTTCGGCGTGCACATCCTGCTGCTGGCCCGGGCCGTGTCGAGCGACGGCCAGCTCCACCCTGATCTCACGGTGGCCTCGATGAGCGGCTACGCCCTCTCGGTGTCACTCGGCATGCTGACCGTCGTGCTGCCCGCAGGTCTGGGCGCCCGCGAAGGCCTGCTCACCCTCGTGCTCGCGACCGCCCTGCCGACGTCGGCCGCGGCGGCCGTCGCCATCACCTCGCGCTTCATCGTGACCATCGTCGACGTCGTTGCGGCGCTGGCCGGCTGGCTGTACGCGCGGTCGCACCACCTCATCGCCGACCGGCGGGCGATCCGGGATCGTGATGTCACCGACGACGTATCGGCCTGACCTGAGCCGTCCTGGGTAGGGGCGTTCAGCGGGGTTCGAGCACGAACACCGGAATGAGCCGGTCGGTCTTGGTCTGATAGTCGGCGTAGGGAGGGAAGGCGGCGACGCACCGCGGCCACCACTCGTCGCGTTCCTCGCCCTCGAGCTCGCGGGCGTGCACCGGGCTGGTCTCGGTGCCGTCCTGCAGCTCGAGGTCGGGGTGGGCCACCAGGTTGTGGAACCACTGCGGGTGCTCGGGGGCGCCGCCCTGGCTGGCCACAGCGGCGTACCGGCCCTCGTGCTCGACGCGCATGAGCGGCACCTTGCGCACGGCGCCCGACCTGGCCCCGGTCATCGTCAGCAGCACGACAGGCCGGTGCTGGATGTGCACCGATGTCGTCGTGCCGGTGCGCTCGATCTCGGCTACCTGGTCGCGCACCCACTTCGCCGGGCTGGGCACGTAGTTTCCGTTCGTCGTCATCTGGTGGGTCTCCGTCGGGGCGGTAGTGGGCAGGTCTCGATCATCGTCTCACTGGCTCGTTCGGGTGCCAGAACCCGAGGTGCGCGCTCGGAGCACTACCTGCGGTGAGCGAGACTGGACGGGTGCCCGAGCCACTGCTGCGTCGCTGGCGCACCGACCGCGAGATCCGGCTGCGTGCGCAGCTCGGGGTGTTCCGGCGCGGCAGCGGCGACCCGACGTCGCGCTGGGGCGCCGACGGGTCGTTCACCCGGGCGGTGCAGACCCCGGCGGGGGTGGGCACGCTGCACCTGTGGTGCTGCCCCGACGAGGCGGTCGTCGAGGCCAGGGCCTGGGGCGCCGGCGCCGTGTGGCTGCTCGAGTCGGTGCCGGCCCTGCTCGGTGACGGCGACGACGTCTCCGACTTTGTGGCCCACCACGAGATCGTGGCGCAGGCCTGGCGACGGTTCCCGCACTGGAGGGTGCCCCGGTCGGGACTGGTCTTCGACGCGTTCGCCCCGGCCGTCATCGAGCAGAAGGTCACCGGGCAGGAGGCCTTCTTCGGCTACCGCGCCCTGGTGCGGCGTTTCGGCGCGATCGCACCGGGCCCGTTCGGCGACGACTCGGCCGGTCGCGGGCTGTTCGCCCCGCCGACCGCCCGTGGTTGGGCTGCCGTTCCGTCGTGGGCCTGGTTGCAGGCCTCGGTCGACGGCCAGCGCTCGCGCACCCTGGTGCGTGCGGCCAGTCACGCCGGCCGGCTCGAGGAGGGTGCCAGCATCTCCGTCGCGGAGGCCCACCGTCGCTTGCGGGCCCTGCCCGGAGTCGGGGTCTGGACCGCCGCCGAGGTGGCCCAGCGGGCCCTGGGTGACCCCGACTCGCCGAGCTTCGGCGACTACCACGTCGCCAAGGACATCGGCTGGGCCCTCACGGGCTCGCCGGTCGACGACGACGGGCTCGCCGAGCTGCTCGAGCCGTACGCCGGTCATCGCTACCGAGTGCAGCATCTGCTCGGACTCGCCGGCCACCACCGACCGCGGCGAGCCCCCCGGATGCCGCCCCGTCGACACCTGCCCACCCGCGCCCGCTGACGCCGCATCGCCCTTCACTCCGGTCGAGCGTGCGAGTGGGTTCACTGGAATCCGCTGCAGGGATCGGACCCTGGCGGGGTTGCCGCGGTCGGTTCGCCGCCGTCGGCCGCGGGGATCGGACCGTGGCTGAACTTTGCGACGCAACGGGCACTCTCTCAGCGACGACACGACGACGGCTGGTCGGCCTATGCCGGCCGTTCACCAGCCGAGATGGGCGGAATTTGAGATCAACGGCCGTCGTGGAGCACCCGGGACACGGGCGGGTGTGAGCCGACGCGTTCGATCACCGGATCGCTTGTGCCGCAGACCATTCGCTGGCAACCAACTCTTGACGGAGTGCCTTAGGTTTTGATAGAATCGAACACATGATCGAGACTGATGAAGGGCTGACGACGCAGGGCCTGCAGGCCCTGGTCACGGCTCTGTCTCGTCTTGATGAGCAGGTCGATGACGGGGAGCGGATCGACCAGCTGGCTGGGTTGGAACGACTGAAGTCGGCGGTCGCGGCAGCGCAGGCGCGGGTCACGGTGGGGTTCGTGACCTCGCAGGAGCAGATCGCTGATGGGTGGCGTGAACACGCGAAGGCGTGTTCGGATGCCGGTGACTTCGACGGGTGGCGCCAAGCACGCGAGAACGCCGCTCGGGCCTCGCTGGAGGAGCAAAGCCACGGTGCGAACGGGACCAACGACCCGGACCGTGGTCCAGGGGCCGGTTCAGGAGCGGACGCCGGTTCAGACTCGGGTGCGGGTGCGGGTGCGGGTGCGGGTGCTGGTTCGGGTGGTCGGGGCCGGAAGCGGCCGGTGCTGGCGAACGGGATC
>JAKDLG010000314.1 GCA_030452985.1 Humibacillus sp. | reverse complement strand
TCAGCAACTCGCCTGACCCAAACTTTGAACGCTCAGAAATTCACTCATTTGCCGCTGATGGTGCCCCTGCCGGTGATCGGAAGGTCCCCGGCCCCAACGGGCGCCTCGCGACGTTATGGTCCGCAGATGGAGATGTGGAAGCTTCTCAGCGAGCGACCCGGACCTGCCGGTTATCTCACTGTCAGCACCCGCACGTACGCCATGCCCGACGCTCGGAAGTCCGACTGGGACGTCCTCGTTGGAAGTCGAACCGTGGCCGTCCTTGCCCTCACAGGTAACGGCGACGTCGTGCTCACCCGACAGTTCCGCCCGGGGCCCGGCAGAGTGCTGTGCGAACTACCCGGCGGCCTCGTGGAAGAGCACGAAGGCATCTTGGACGCGGCTGCGCGAGAGCTGCGCGAGGAAACCGGCTATGTCGCCGACGAGATGACTCTCGTAGGTCAGACTTGGCTCGCCAGCTATGCCACCCACCTGCGCCACGCGGTTCTGGCAACGGGATGCCGTCCTACTTCAGAGCAACAGATGGACACCGACGAGTTCTGCGAGGTCGTGACGGTGCCCTCCACGACCTTCCTGGCCTACCTGCGAAGTGGGGACCTCACGGACGCCGACATGGCGTGGATGTGCCTCGATCGACTCCACCCGTGGATGCCGCCAAAGGCTCCTCAGTAACTGTCATAGTCCGGGGCTTCCCGAACGCTCGCTCATGCCGCGGAGCGGGTGAGTTCAGCAAACGCGGATGCTCCAAATTGCGGTCCTTGGACGGTCCGTTACGCAACCCCGTGAGTAACCGGTCGGTGGGAGATGGCATCCGCGTGTTGCTCTGCCTTCGCTGAACACGAGGGGCGACAGTTGCACCCGCGTGCGATCGACTACCCGCCCCACTGACGCCCATACCAAGTCGACCGGGATGCCCGTCTCCCCCAGGACCTCGATGCAGACGAGCAGAGCCGGTAGGCGAGCTCGAAGTCGTTTCGCGAACGGGTAGGCGGTGCACCCCGATCAGCTCTGCAGGGGTTCGCCTGACCCGCGCGGGCAAGGTCGCAGCATTCATCCGGTCAGACTTACGTCGACGGCCGTTCCGGAAGGTTAACGTCCCGAACCGCATCTATGTTGGGCAATGAAACCCGTCGCCGCTTCCTTGCCCCGTGGCGCCCACGTCGAGCACAGGGACCCATAAGAGATCTCCTTTCACCACATCCGTTCGTCGGCCTAATGCTGCTAGACGTGGAGATCACCGGAAAGATGGAGGGCGTGACGATGAACCGGGTCGACGCCCGCAACCACCCGTTTTAGCCCGCAGAAACTGAACGCAGTCACACCGTCAACAGAAGCAGGGAACTGACATGGACATCGTGCTCATCGCAGGCATGTGGCTCGACGCGACGGCCTGGAAAGACGTGGTGCCGGAGCTGAAGAGGCTCGGCCACCGACCCGTAGCCGTGACACTGCCAGGCCAGGGAGACGGCAACACCACCGCTACGTACGCCGACCAGGTGGCAGCGGTCGTAGCGGCCGTGGATGCTGCCCACTCGCCAGCCCTCGTGGTCGGTCACTCCGCCGCTGGCACCCTCGCATGGGTGGTTGCGGATGCTCGGCCGGAAAAGGTCGCTCGCGTGGCGCTGGTCGGTGGCATGCCGAACGCCGACGGCGAGGCCTACTTTGACGCCTTCGAGCCGGTTGATGGCGCCGTGCCTTTTCCGGGCTGGGAGCCCTTCGAGGGTCCCGACTCTGACGACATGTCAGCCGAGCTCAAGTCGGCCGTGGCGCACGGTGCGATCGCCGTGCCGGCCACGATCACCCATGCGATCGTGCGACTGACCGACGATCGTCGCTACCAGGTGCCCGTGACGATGGTCTGTCCAGAGTTCACCCCTGCCCAAGCCAAGGAGTGGGTTGAGACCGACGAGATCCCCGAACTCACGAAAGCCACGCGGGTCGACTACGTCGACATCGACTCTGGCCATTGGCCGATGTACACCAAGCCCCTCGAGCTCGCACGCATCCTCGCAGACTGCACCGGCGTCTGATCCCGTTCGCGGATCGGCTTCGGCGCGCCAATCGCCCGACAAACAGGTCGCCGGACCTGCCTGCCCCGATCCCGGGACCAGTCATCGATGCTTGCAGATGCAGCGTCGGTCCGGATCCCGAGAACCAGCAACGTGCCCCGTCGCCGCAGACCGGTGATCGCCCCGTGATCACATCTCACGGTCATCCTGTGATGCCGCGGATCGTGCGTTGTCAGGGGCCAATAGCGGCCTTGTGATCGACCCGCGCCGGCTGACGGGTCCCAACCCGCCGGCTCGATAAAACCTCTCATGCCGGAGTTGAGCCGTCTTCGAACGACCACGCCGTGGCGAGGGGAACCAGATCGGTGATGGCGATGCTGCGCACCCCTTCCGGTGTAGGCAAGATGACTCGGATGCTCGGGTAGTAGTCGAGCAGGATCTGTCGGTCGCGGCCGCACGGGCCCACGGGGCCTCTGCCGTGGTTGCCCACGGCGACGATGTGCGTCACCTCGGTGGCCCCTCCCGCTCGAGCTGCGCCCAGCGCCACCAGCTCGGCGCACGGGCCACCGGTGAAGTGGTAGAGGTTCACCCCGATGAAGGTGCTCCCGTCGGCAGTCCTGACCGCAGCGGCCATGGTGTGCACCCCGTGCTCACCGGGACCTGCGTCGGTCGTGGAGTCGATCGTGCGCGCGGCCAGGTCGACGAGAACTTCCTCGTCCGGCGTCAGCGGGCGGGCGCTTGGCGGGAGAGCAGCGGTCACGGTCGCAACCTAGCCGCCCACGAGTAGCCACAATCTCCGCGTTACAAAACCTCCTGCTGCGAAGCAGTGCGTTGACAAAGAGGGCCAAGTGCGTGACCTGCCCAGCCCGTCCCAGTCGTCCAGGTCGGGTTGACACGGTCGCCTGTCTCATTTTGGTCGTCGATCGGTCTCATTTCTCACGTCGAATCACCCGTTCGTCTCACGGGTCACATTTTCGCCGTCGACGTCTCATTCTGGCTCGGACTGGACACCTCGGAGTTGGTACGAAAGTGGCCACTCGACTGGGGGGGGCGTACGAAAGTGGCCACTCGCCTTGGGGGGTGG
>JAKDLG010000116.1 GCA_030452985.1 Humibacillus sp. | reverse complement strand
GCAGCTGGTGTCGTCAAACCGGCTCGGTTTGCGCGTCGCGCCGCGCGTCGCGCAGTTGGTGTTGCGGGGGCGGACCGGGCGTGTCGAACGTCGGTGCTCGCCGGCCTGCGCCGAGCCGAACGAGGGCAAGGGCAGGTCCGGTCCAACCGGTACCGGTTGGACCATTGGTGCAAGATGGAACCATTGACAGCAGTGGTGCTGCGGGTGTTGCATTTGGCTCAACTTCAGACCGAAGAGGAGCCCGCATGGCTGAGAAGACTGACCTCACCGACGACGAACGCCGCCTTGCAGAACTGGGCTACAAGCAAGAGCTCGACCGGTCGTGGTCGGGCTTCTCGAACTTCGCCATCTCCTTCTCGATCATCTCGATCCTGGCCGGCTGCTTCACCACGTTCGGCCAGGGCTTCAACAACGGCGGCCCGATCGCCATCTCGTGGGGCTGGCCGATCGTGGCCGCGCTGATCCTCGTCATCGGCCTGACCATGAGCGAGCTGGTCTCCGCCTACCCGACGTCCGGCGGCATCTACTGGTGGGCCAACAAGATGGGCGGCCCCCGGGCGGGGTTCTTCACCGGTTGGCTCAACCTGATCGGCCTGATCGCCGTCACCGCCTCGGTGGCGTACGGCTGCGCCACCTTCATCGACCTGACCCTCAGCACCTGGTCGGAGTCGTACGCGTCGGGGTACTCGCTCAGCCGGGTCTTCCTGATCTTCGTCGTCGTGCTCGTGCTCGCGGCGGTGCTCAACATCTTCAGCGGCCACCTGATGGCCGTCATGAACAACGTGTCGGTCTGGTGGCACGTGGTGGGAGCCGCGCTCATCATCGGGATCCTGATCATCGTGCCCGCCAAGCACCAGAGCTTCTCGTACGTGTTCGGCGAACGGTTCAACAACTCCGGCTACGCCGACGGATCGACGAACTCGATCACGTACTGGCTGCTCATCGTGCCCTTCGGCCTGCTGCTGACCCAGTACACGATCACCGGTTACGACGCCTCCGCCCACCTCTCGGAAGAGACGGCAACCGCGTCCAAGGCTGCCGCCCAAGGCATCTGGCGCTCCATCTTCTACTCGGCCATCGGTGGCTGGATCCTGCTGCTGTGCTTCCTCTTCGCCGTGCCCAACGGCGCCGACGGCAAACCGGACAATGCCGGTGTCGGCAACGGAGGCGTCGCGTACATCTTCGTCCATTCCATGGACAACAAGTGGGCCACGCTCATCCTGCTCATCTCGGCCGTCGGGCAGTTCTTCTGCACGACCGCCTGCATGACGAGCTCGTCGCGGATGACGTTTGCCTTCAGTCGCGACGGTGCGATCCCCGGCTCGCGGTGGTGGGCCACGCTCACCCCGGCCCGGGTGCCGGCCAATGCGGTCATGCTCGTGGCGGTGGTGGCCGCGATCATCACCCTGCCGGCTCTGGTGGAGGTGAACATCGGCACCGAGGCGGAACCACTGATCGTGCCCACGGCGTTCTACGCCGTCGTGTCGGTCGCTGTCATCGGGCTCT
The DNA here is from genome assembly GCA_030452985.1 of Humibacillus sp. Taxonomy (GTDB): domain Bacteria; phylum Actinomycetota; class Actinomycetes; order Actinomycetales; family Dermatophilaceae; genus DSM-29435. Next base: position 13,637 of record JAKDLG010000116.1, on the reverse strand, counting down.
ACCTCGCGTTCCTCATCCCGATCTGGCTGCGCTGGCGGATGGGTGACTCGTTCGAGCCGGGCTCGTGGAACAACGGTAAGAAGTACAAGTGGATGAACCTCGTCGCCGTCATCGAGATCGTGATCATCTCGATCTACTTCATCCTCCCGTTCGTTCCCGGTGGCGTGCCGTTCTCGAAGGACTTCGACTGGAAGTTCGTCAACTACGCGCCCATCCTGACGATCGGCTCGCTGATCGTGCTCGGTATCTGGTGGCAGGTCTCGGCCCGGCACTGGTTCAAGGGGCCCAAGAGCACGATCGACCAGGTGGTCGTCGACACCTTCGGCGAGTGACCCCATCTCGTTCTCGACGGTGCGCCTCGACGACACGCTCGCCCAGCTGCCCTACCTGGGTCAGCCGCTCGAGATCCGTGAGCTGCCCGGTGGTCTGACAAACCACAACTACCGGGTGCGAACGGTGACCCACGACGTCGTGGTGCGTCTCTCGTCGACAGAGACCGACCTACTGAGCGTTGATCGGGAGCACGAGTGGCTCAACTCGCGGGCTGCGGCGACCGCAGGCGTGGGGGCTCCCGTGATCGACTACCTGCCGGGAAAGGGGGTGCTCGTCGTGGCCTTCCTGCCGGGTATCACGTACACGGCCGACGACGTTGCGGCCAACCTGCCTCGAGTCGCAGCGGCCCTACGGAGACTGCACGGCGGCCCGGAGTTCGCGTCGCGTTTCGACATGTTCGAGGTGCAACGCTCCTACGCCGAGGTGGTCGACGCCCGTCAGATGCCGTTGCCGGACGGCTACGAAGACCTGGCTTCGACGGTCGCCCGGGTCGAGCAGGCACTTCGGCTACGGCCCGAGCCGCTGGTGCCCTGCCACAACGACCTGCTGCCGGCCAACATCCTCGACGACGGCGGGGATCTGCGCATCATCGACTACGAGTACTCCGGCATGAACGAGGCGTCGTTCGAGCTGGGCAACCTCGCCTGTGAGTCTCACCTCGACCGCGAAGCCCTGAGCCAACTCGTGGCGAGCTACCACGGACAGGCCACCGAGCCCAGCCAGGCCTTGGTGGCGCGGGCTGAGCTGTGGGGCCTGGTCGGTCGCTACGCGTGGACGCTGTGGGGCGTGATCCAGCACGCGGTCTCCGACGTCGATCACGACTTCTGGTCCTTCGCCATGGAACGCTTCGAACCGGCGGCCGCCCTGCTGACCAGCAGCCGCCTCGGGTCGCTGCTGAGCGCCGTGACGGCAGACCCGTCATGACGGAGCAGCCATGCCGGCACTGATCGAGACACAGGGTATGCCCGACCGTGCGCGCATCGTCATCATCGGTGGTGGCGTCATCGGCGCCAGCGTCGCCTACCATCTGATGCACCTCGGCGAGCGCGATGTGCTGCTGCTCGAACAGGGCTCAGTGTCGGGTGGCACCACCTGGCACGCGGCAGGACTCGTCGGCCAGCTGCGGGCCACGGAGGCGAGCACGCGTCTCGTGCAGTACTCCACGCAGCTCTACACCGCCCTCGAGGCCGAGACGGGCCTGTCGACGGGCTACCGCGTCTGTGGCGGGCTCACGGTGGCCCGCACCCCTGAGCGGATGACCCAGCTGCGGCGCACGGTGGCCAACGCCGCCGCGTACGACCTCGAATGCACGCTGCTCACCGCCGACGAGGCGCTCGAACGGTTCCCGCTGATGCGCGTCGACGACGTGCTCGGCGCGATCTGGTTGCCGGACGACGGACGGGCCAACCCGACCGACCTGACCCAGTCGCTCGCCCGAGGCGCCCGGCAGCTCGGCGCGCGGCTGCTCGAGCGGGTGCGGGTGACCGATGTGCTCGTGCGCGACGGCCGGGCGGCCGGGGTACGTACGGATGCCGGTGACGTCGAGGCCGAGGTGGTGGTCAACTGTGCCGGGCAGTGGGCCAATGCGGTAGGAGCGATGGCCGGTGTCACGGTGCCGCTGCACTCGGCCGAGCACTTCTACGTCGTCACCGACCAGATCGAGGGGGTCCACCGCGACCTGCCGATCCTGCGCGACCCCGACGGTTACACCTACATGAAGGAGGAGGTCGGCGGCCTGCTCGTCGGCGGCTTCGAGCCGGAGGCCAAGCCGTGGGTGTCTCCCGACGCGATTCCGTACCCCTTCGAGTTCGCTCTGCTGGAGGAGGACTGGGAACACTTCTCGATCATCATGGACAGCGCCGTACACCGGCTCCCGGTGCTGGCCGAGACGGGAATCCGCAAGTTCTACAACGGCCCCGAGAGCTTCACGCCCGACAACCAGTTCATCGTGGGGGAGGCGCCCGAGCTGCCGGGCTTCTTCGTCGGGGCCGGCTTCAACTCGGTCGGCATCGCCTCGGCGGGCGGCGCCGGCCGCGCGCTGGCCGAGTGGATCGTGGAGGGGGAGGCGACCACTGACCTCGCGAGCGCCGACATCCGTCGCTTCTCACCGCTGGCCGGCAACCACTCCTGGTTGCGGGCGCGGGTCGGCGAGGTGCTGGGATTGCACTACGCGGTGCCCTACCCGAACCGTGAGCTCGAGACCGGTCGGCCGTTGCGTCGCTCCCCGGTGCACGATCGGCTCGTCGCGCAGGGGGCCTGCCTGGGCACTCGAAACCACTGGGAGCGCGCGAACGTCTTCGCGCCGCGAGGTGCCCCGGCCACCATCGAGTACACGTGGGAGCGTCCTGACTGGGTCGACTGGTCGGCCGAGGAACAGGTCGCGACCCGCCACGCCGTCACGGTCTTCGACCAGACGTCCTTCTCGAAGTACCTCGTTGCCGGGGCGGGAGCGGAGCACGCCCTGCAGTGGATCTGTTCCGCCGACGTCGGCGGACCGGTCGGCTCGTGCACCTACACCGGCATCCTGAACCGGCGGGGCACCTACGAGGCCGACGTCACCGTCACCCGCCTGGCTCACGACACGTACCTCCTGGTCAGCAGCGCGGCTACCACGGTGCGCGACCTCGACTGGATCCGGCGGCACGTGCCGGCCGGCGACGAGGTCACCGTCGTCGATATGACGAGCTCCTACGCGGTCTTCGGAGTGATGGGCCCACGGTCACGAGAGCTGCTGACCCGGCTCTCTCCCGACGCGTTCGACAATGTCAGCTTTCCCTTCTCGACCAGTCGTGAGGTGTCGGTCGGACACGCCCGTGTGCGGGCCACCAGGATCACCTACGTCGGTGAGCTGGGCTGGGAGCTCTACGTTCCCACCGAGCTGGCCGCCGGGGTCTACGACCTGCTCTTCGAGGTGGGCCGCGACCTCGGCGTGCGGCCGGCCGGCTACTCCACGATCGAGGCGCTCCGGCTGGAGAAGGGGTACCGTGCCTTCGGTCGCGAGCTGACCAGTGACGTGGGCCCGGTTGCTGCCGGCCTGACGTTCGCCTGCAAGCTCGACTCGGACATCGACTTCATCGGCCGTGTCGCCGTGGAGCAGGTTCGGGCGTCGGGCCCCGTCCGCCGGGTCGTCTCCTTCGTGGCCGACGACGCATCGGTCTTCGCCTGGGGCGGGGAGCTCGTGCTGCGCGACGGCCACCCGGTGGGACAGGTGACGAGTGCGTCGTGGGGCGCCGCTGTGGGGGCGGTCGTGGGCCTCGCCCTCGTCGGCGACCGTCAGGCGGGTCGAACCTCGTTGGGCTGGGTCCGTTCCGGTGACTGGGCCATCGATGTCGCAGGGGTTCGGCACCAGGTTGCCGTCGGTACCCGGCCCCCGTACGACCCGTCAGGGCTGCGCCTCCGGCCGACGGCCGAGAGGTGACAATGGTTCAAACACGTACCATTGACGTGGCGACAGGCGGGGTATTGGATCAAGGGGTGCTAGCCGTCAGCCGGGTGACCTCGCTGCCTGAGGCCGTGCTCAGGCCGGCACCGGGAAATGCGTTCGAGAACACCGTGGAGCAGCTCGCCACGGCGATCCGGCTGGGAGTGCTGGTCGATGGTGAGCTGCTGCCACCGGAGCGAGAGCTTGCCGAACGGGTGGGAGTCAGCCGCAACACGCTGCGCGAGGCCATCGCCGCGCTGCGCGAGAGCGGTCTGGTGGCCACCCGACGCGGCCGTGGGGGTGGCACTCGCGTGACGTACTCCGGCCAGGCCCCGGCGGCCGGGTCGACGGTGCGCAGCGGCACGTCGCTCACTGACGCCCTCACTTTCCGTCGGGTCGTGGAACCGGGGGCGGCCTGGCAGGCGGCTACCCGCTCCCTGTCGGGCGACCAGCGAGCCTGGCTCACCGACAGCCTGCGTGCGGTCGACGGCGCCGCTGATGCCGCCTCGCACCGAGTGGCTGACTCGAGGCTGCATCTCGCGATCGCCACCCTTGCGGGGTCGCCGATGCTCATCGATGCTGTGACGCGGTCGCAGGCGGCCCTGCACGACATGCTGATGGCCATCCCTGTGCTTCGGCCGAACATCCACCACTCCGACTTACAACACCAGCAGATCGTCACCGCCATCCTCGGAGGCGACGCCGACCGGGCGCGCACCTGCATGGAGGAGCACTGTGACGCGACCTCAGCCCTGCTTCGCGGACTCATCGGTTAGGAAAGGACCACCATGGCGCCACCCCCACGGTTGACCATCGAACAGCTGCGTGCCGACATCGAGTCGGGGGTGGTCGACACCGTTGTCGTCGCCTTCACCGACATGCAGGGCCGGTTGCAGGGCAAGCGCCTGCACGGCCATTACTTCCTCGACCATGCCCTCGGTCAGGGCACCGAGGGATGCAACTACCTGCTCACGGTGGACGTCGAGATGAATACCGTCGACGGCTACGCCATGACCTCGTGGGAGCACGGCTACGGCGACATGGTCTTCGAGATGGACCTCGCGACGCTGCGGCGCACGCCAGGCGCGCCGCACTCCGCGACCATCCAGTGCGACCTCACCTGGCCCGACGGCAAGGGCCCGGTGCTGCCGTCGCCACGAGCAGTCCTCAAGGCCCAGGTGGCCAAGGCCGCCGACCTGGGCCAGGTGGCCTACTGCGGCACCGAGCTCGAGTTCATGGTGTTCGAGAACTCCTTCGACGACGCCTGGGATCGCGGCTACGTCGGCCTGACCCCGGCCAACCGCTACAACGTCGACTACTCGATCCTCGGTGGAGACCGCGTGGAGCCGCTGCTGCGCGAGATCCGTAACGAGATGTTTGCCGCCGGGGTCGTGGTCGAGAGCGCCAAGGGCGAGTGCAACCTCGGTCAGCACGAGATCGGCTTTCTCTTCGACGACGTGGTGCCGACCTGCGACAACCATGTGGTCTACCGCAACGCCGCCAAGGAGATCGCGGCCCGGCGCGGCCAGTCCATCACCTTCATGGCCAAGTTCGACGAGCGCGAGGGCAGCTCGTGCCACATCCACCTGTCGCTGCGGGGCGCCGACGGGTCGACGTCGTTCGCCGACGCGTCCCGAGAACACGGGCACAGCGAGATGTTCGACCACTTCATCGCCGGCATCCTCGCCACGATGCGCGAGTTCACCTACTTCTACGCACCGAACATCAACTCCTACAAGCGGTTCGCGGATGGATCCTTCGCGCCGACGGCCGTGTCGTGGGGCCACGACAACCGCACCTGTGCGCTGCGCGTGGTCGGGCACGGCGCAGGAATCCGCGTGGAGAACCGGCTCGGCGGCGGTGACGTGAACCCCTACCTCGCCGTCGCGGCCATGATGGCCGGCGGAATGCACGGCATCGAGGAGCAGCTCGAGCTCGAGCCCCCGTTCGAGGGCAACGCCTACGTCTCCGACAAGGTGCGCGTTCCCTCGACGCTGCACGAGGCTCGTGACCTGCTCGACTCGTCGACGCTTGCCCGTCGGCTGCTCGGCGACGAGGTTGTCGACCACTACGTGAACGCCGCTGCCGTCGAGGTCTCGGCCTTCGACGCGTTCGTCACCGACTGGGAGCGCCGCCGTGGTTTCGAACGACTCTGACCTCCTCCCCACCTGCGCGATTCGAGGTATTCCACGGTCACCAGTGACCGTGGAATACCTCGAACCGCGGGAGGGGAAGCCGTGAGCAACACCCACGAGGTCGTCAACCCGGCGACCGAGCAGGTCGTACGCACGGTCGAGCTCGCGACCTCGGAGGCGACCGACGCGGCCATCGCGCGGGCCAGCACAGCGGCATCCGGCTGGAGGTCTGTCACGCCGGCCGACCGGGGGCTGCTGCTGCGCCGCTTCGGCGACCTCGTCGGAGACCACCAGGAGGAGCTGGCCCGGCTCGAGGTCGAGAACTCGGGTCACACCATCGGCAACGCCCGCTGGGAGGCGGGCAACGTGCGCGACGTGCTGGGCTACTTCTCGGCCGCACCCGAACGCAACTTCGGCCGCCAGATCCCGGTCGCAGGGGGCATCGACGTCACGTTCAAGGAGCCGCTCGGAGTCGTCGGGATCATCGTGCCCTGGAACTTCCCGATGCCCATCGCCGGCTGGGGCTTCGCCCCGGCGCTGGCAGCCGGCAACACGGTGGTGCTCAAGCCCGCCGAGCTGACGCCGCTGACCGCGATGCGGCTCGGTGAGCTGGCCCTCGAGGCGGGCCTCCCCGAAGGGGTCTTCACCGTCATCCCGGGCAAGGGCACCGTCGTGGGGGAGCGGTTCGTCACCCATCCCGCCGTGCGCAAGGTCTGCTTCACCGGCTCGACGGCGGTGGGCCAGCGCATCATGCGTGGGGCGGCCGACCAGGTCAAGCGCATCACTCTCGAGCTAGGGGGCAAGAGCGCCAACATCGTCTTCGCCGACAGCGACCTCGAGCTTGCAGCGGCGCAGGCGCCCTCCGCCGTCTTCGACAACGCCGGTCAGGACTGCTGTGCGCGCAGTCGTATCCTCGTCGAGCGCAGTGCGTACGACACGTTCATGGAGCACTTCGAGACGGCCGTGCGAGGGGTGGTGGTGACCGACCCGAGCGAGGATGCCGCCCAGATGGGCCCGCTGATCAGCGCGGGTCAGCGTGAGACCGTGCGCTCCTACGTCGAGAACGCCACCGAGCCGGTCGAGGTCGCCTTCCGGGGTGCGGCTCCCGAGGGGGCCGGCTACTGGTACCCCGCGACGGTGGTCACGCCGCGATCGACGAGCGACCGCGTCTGGTGCGAGGAGGTGTTCGGTCCGGTGGTCGCCGTGCTGCCGTTCGACGACGAGGCCGACGCGATCGAGAAGGCCAACGACACCGCGTACGGGCTGTCGGGCTCGATCTGGACGCGCGACATCGGTCGCGGGCTGCGCGTCGCGCGCGGTGTCGAGGCGGGCAACCTGTCGGTCAACAGCCACAGCAGCGTGCGGTACTCCACCCCGTTCGGTGGCTTCAAGCAGAGCGGGCTCGGGCGCGAGCTGGGGCCCGATGCGCTCGACTCGTTCACCGACGTCAAGAACGTCTTCATCGCCACCGACTGATGGTGGGTTTCGCATCTTTGGAAGGGGATTCGCATGGCAGGTAACGCTGTAGGCCGGCTCGAGGGCAAGGTTGCGGTGGTGACCGGAGGGTGCTCGGGCATCGGTCTGGCCACCGTTCGATGCTTCGCTCAGGAGGGGGCCAAGGTCGTCATCGGTGACCTCGACGAGGTGAACGGGCCCGGCGTCGCCGACGAGGTGGGGGGTCGCTTCGTGCGCTGCGACGTCGTGAGCAAGGCTGACGTCGACGCCCTGTTCCTGGCCGCCAAGAACGAGTTCGGGTCGGTCGACATCGCCTTCAACAACGCCGGCATCAACCCACCCGACGACGACTCGATCCTCGACACCGAGCTCGAGGTCTGGCGCCGGGTGCAGGAGGTCAACCTCACCTCGGTCTACCTGTGCTGCAAGGCGGCCCTGCCGTACATGCTCGAACAGGGCAAGGGCTCGATCATCAACATGGCGTCGTTCGTTGCCGTGATGGGGGCCGCCACTTCGCAGATCTCCTACAGCGCGAGCAAAGGTGGGGTGCTCTCGATGTCGCGAGAGCTGGGGGTGCAGTTCGCGCGGCAGGGGGTGCGCGTCAACGCCCTCTGTCCAGGACCGGTCAACACCCCGCTGCTGCGCGAGCTGTTCGCCGCCGACGAGGAGCGCGCCGTCCGACGCCTGGTGCACGTGCCGATGGGTCGATTCGGCGAGCCGGAGGAGATAGCCAACGCCGTGCTCTTCCTGGCCTCCGACGAGTCGAGCTTCATCACCGCCTCGACCTTCCTGGTCGACGGCGGCATCTCCGGCGCCTACGTGACGCCGCTCTGACCCAGCCCGACCGACCGTGAGCAGGAGGAGCCGACCGTGGACCGGCCCGTCATCGGCATCACCGCCTACCTCGAACGCGCGACCTGGGGCTCGTGGGTCGACGTGCCCGCCGCCCTGGTGCCGCACGCCTACGTGCGCCACGTGGAGGATGCCGGTGGCATCGCCGTGCTCATCCCGCCGCGGGGCGATGGTAACGAGGCCCTCGCCCGCGGGCTCGTCCGGCGCCTCGACGGGGTGATCATCACCGGGGGAGTCGACATCGACCCCGCGCTCTACGGGGAGGCGCCGCATCCGAGCGTGCAGGCGTCGCGGGCCGACCGTGACGCGACCGAGGGCGCCCTCGCGACCGTCACGCGAGAGCTCGACCTGCCGGTGCTGGGCATCTGCCGGGGCATGCAGGTGATGGCCGTCGCGGCTGGAGGCCGTCTCGAGCAGCACGTGCCGGAGCGCACGGGTGACGACCTGCACTCGCCGCTCGGGCCGGAGTACTCGCAGCATCCGGTATCGACGGTGCGGCGCAGCAGGCTGGCAGAGATTCTCGGCGCCGCCGTGCCTGCGGTGCCGAGCCACCACCACCAGTCGGTTCTGACCCACCCGGGCTACGTGGCCTGCGCGTGGGCGCCGGACGGCACGCTCGAGGCCATGGAGGATGCAGACGCCAGGTTCCGGGTCGCCGTGCAGTGGCACCCCGAGGTCGACACCGACGGCCGGCTCTTCGATGCCTTGGTGCAGGAAGCCCGTCACTCAAGGTGATCCGCCGAGCGACCGCGCCGCCCCACCTCGAACCAGTGGTCTGAGCGTGGGACGGCTGGTCCACCATGCGGACCCCGGGTTTCGCGCCGCTCCGACGAGTCCTACGGTGAGCCTGTGATCAAGCACCTCGTGGCTACCGCCACGCTCATTATCAGCTAGCGCGACGAGCACCACTCGTCGCGCAGACCTCCCGAACCCTGGGGGGTCTTTTTGTTTCCCGAGACACCCCTTCGGGAGACCGTCACGAGGCCACCACCCCGGCCGAGCGGCATCCGAGAATGAGCACCGAGACACAGCACTGAGAACAGCGAGACACGCACCACCGACGTTCCACGACAAGGACGGCCATGGAAGCCCTGCACGTCTACGACACCACCCTGCGCGACGGCGCCCAGCAGGAGGGGCTCAACCTCTCGGTGTCTGACAAGCTCGCCATTGCCGGCCTGCTCGACGACCTCGGTGTCGACTTCATCGAGGGCGGCTGGCCCGGGGCCAACCCGAAGGACACCGAGTTCTTCGAGCGGGCCAAGACCGAGCTGCCGCTCCGACAGGCCACGCTGGCCGCCTTCGGGGCGACCCGCAGGGCCGGCGGCGCGGCCGATAGCGACCCGCTCGTGCGGGCGCTGGTCGACTCCGGGGCATCGGTCGTGTGTCTGGTCGCGAAGTCACACGTGCGGCACGTCGAGGAAGCCCTGCGGACCACGCTCGACGAGAACCTGGCCATGGTGCACGACACCGTGAGCCACCTCGTCGGGCACGGTCGGCGGGTCTTCCTCGACGCCGAGCACTTCTTCGACGGGTGGCACCTCGACCGTGACTACGCGCTCTCGGTCGTGCGCACCGCCTACGACGCCGGCGCTGAGGTCGTCGTGCTCTGCGACACCAACGGTGGCATGCTGCCGCACCAGGTCGAGACCATCGTCGCCGACGTGATCGCCTCGACCGGTGCACGTGTCGGCGCCCACTGCCACAACGACACCGGCTGCGCCGCGGCGAACACGGTCGCCGCGGTACGGGCGGGCGCGAGCCACGTGCAGGGCACGATCAACGGCTACGGCGAACGCACCGGCAACGCCGACCTGCTCACCGTGGCCGCCAACCTCCAGTTCAAGCTCGGCCTCGACGCGATGTCTGTCGAGTCGCTGGGCCGGGCCATGCACGTCGCCCACGCCATCAGCGAGGTCACGAACGTGCCCGCCTACAGCCGCCAGCCCTACGTCGGTGCCAGCGCCTTCGCGCACAAGGCGGGGCTGCACGCCAGCGCGCTCAAGGTCGACCCCGACCTCTACCAGCACATGGACCCCGCCCGAGTCGGGAACGGCATGCGCACCCTCGTCTCCGACATGGCCGGTCGGGCGAGCATCGAGCTCAAGGCCCGCGAGGCCGGCCTCGACCTGTCTGACCGACCCGACATCGTGGCCAGCGTGCTCGCCGAGGTCAAGGCCCTCGAGATGCGCGGGTGGACCTTCGACGCGGCCGACGCGACCGTCGAGCTGATGCTGCACGAGGCGCTCGAGCCCGGCTGCACCGACTACTTCGAGGTCGAGTCGTGGCGAGTCATCACCGACTCGTCGGGCACAGGCGATGCCACGTCGGAGGCGACGGTCAAGCTGCGAGCCAATGGGGCTCGGCTGATTGCCACCGGCGAGGGCAACGGGCCCGTCAACGCTCTCGACCACGCCCTGCGCGAAGCCCTGACCCGGGCCTATCCCGAGATCGAGAAGGTCGAGCTCATCGACTTCCGGGTGCGCATCCTCGACGCCTCGCACGGCACCGATGCCATCACCCGGGTGCTGATCGAGACCTCCGACGGCGAGACGTCGTGGAACACCATCGGAGTGGCCGGCTCGATCCTGGCCGCCTCGTGGCGGGCCCTCACCGACGGCATCGTGTACGGCCTGCGCCGTCAGAGCGTGCCGAGGCGCTGAACGAGGCCCGGCAGCCAGGTTGCTGACTGGTCGGCAAAGACGGCCGGGGCCAGGGCGGGTGCCCCCCACGGCACCGCGCCGAGCACGCCCTCGGCCAGCCCGTCGAAGTAGGCGCGGTTGGTCTGCTCGATCACGGTGGGCTGCTCGGTCCAAGCGCCGATGACGATGCCGAGCGAACGGATCTGCCGTCGTGCCAGGGCTTCTCGGGTCAGCATCGTGTGGTTGAGCGTGCCGAGCCCGCTGCGAACCACCATGACCACGGCCGAGCCGGGCAGGGCGGTGGCCAGGTCGGCCAGGGTCTCCCCGGCCTCGGTCAGCTCGACCAGCAGGCCGCCCGCGCCCTCGACGACGACGTGGTCGTGGCTTTGGGCGAGCTCGCGAATGGTGCTGACGTGGGCGGCCAGGCCGGGTAGCCGGGCGCCCTCGAGGGATGCCGCTGGGCGGGGCGCCATCGGCGCGTGCAGCCGAACCCCGTCGAGGCCGCTCGCCCCCGTCAGGCGGGTGACCTCTGCCATGTCACCCGGCTCGCCGGGCTCCACCCCGGTCTGGGTCGGCTTGTAGGCGGTGACCCGTCGCCCCGCCCGGTGGAGCACTGCGGTGATGGCCGCCGTCACGACCGTCTTACCGACGTCGGTGTCGGTGCCGGTCACGATGATCACCCGGGGCAGGCCGTGGGGCGTCACGAGCCGACGCCAGGTCGAGTGACCGACTTTGGGCGTTGCAGCCTCGTGCGAAAGTGGCCACTCGACCCGAAGCCCCGTCGAGTGGCCACTTTCGTACGCTGGGTGGTCACGCTGCGGCGCCGCGGTGGTGGCAAGCGATCTCGGCCACGAGGTGGGCGGCCTCGGCCACGTCTACCGAGGGCAGGTCGGCCCGGGCGGTAACCCTCAGCCGCGACACACCGTCGGGCACGCTCGGCGGGCGGAAGCAGCCGACGAGAACACCGCGGTCGCGCAGCTCGAGACAGGCGGCGACAGCGGCATCCGGGGTGGGCATCGGGATCGACTGCACGGCACCGGCCGACGCTCGGATGCCGCAGATCTCACTGATCGTGGCGGCGTTGGTGCGCACCGAGGCGGCGAGCGACTCGTCGGCGGCCACGATCTGGGCTGCAGCGAGTGCGGCGCCCGCGGCCGCCGGGGCCAGGCCCGTGTCGAAGATGAAGGGACGGGCCGTGTTGAGCAGGTGGTCGCGGATGGGCCCGGTACCCAGCACCGCTCCGCCCTGAGAGCCGAGCGACTTCGACAAGGTGGCGGTCACGACGACGTTGGGTGTGCCCACCAGCCCCAGCTCGAACAGTAGTCCGCGGCCGTCGCCCGCCACCCCGATGCCGTGGGCCTCGTCGACGACGAGCAACGCGTCATGACTCCCGCACACCTCGACGAGGTCGGCGAGCGGGGCGCGGTCACCGAGCACCGAGTAGATCGACTCCACGGCCACGACCACCCGGTAACCCCGCCGCGCCCGAAGGGCGACCTCGAGAGCAGCAGGGTCGTTGTGCGCGAAGGTGTCGTGCGGCATCCGTGACATGCGGGCGGCGTCGTGCAGTGACGCATGCGCGTGCGCGTCGAGCAGGATCTGCGCGCCCTGCCCGCTGAGTGCGGTCAGGGCGCCCAGGTTGGCGGCATAGCCGGTCGAGAAGACGAGGGCGCTCGGCTGACCGGTCAGGGCGCACAGGGCCGACTCGAGGTCGTGGTGCACGGGGAGGGTGCCGGTCACCAGGCGGGAGGCCGTGGCGGAGGCGCCGTACCGCTCGAGCGCCTCGTGAGCCGCAGTGACGACCCGCGGGTCGGCGGCGAGCCCGAGATAGTCGTTCGAGGCGAGGTCGAGCAGGGGGGCGTCGCCCGAGCGCAGCACCGGGTCGGTGCGCACGGTGCCGCGACCGCGGCGCTGCTCGGCCCGCTGGGCGAGCCAGGTGTCCCAGACGCTCGTGCTCATCGGTCGTGCACCTGCTTGACCGCGCCCACGATGCCGGCGGTGATGGTGGCGATCTCGTCGTCGGTGCACACGTAGGGCGGCATCGTGTAGACGAGGTCACGGAACGGGCGTACCCAGACCCCGTGATCGAGAGCCGCGCGCGTGACCGCCACCACGTCGACCGGCTCGGTCAGCTGCACGACCCCGACCGCGCCGAGCGTGCGCACGTCGCGCACCACCGGCAGCTGGCGGGCGGCGCTCAGCCCCGCGGCCAAAGCGGCGCCGACGCGCTGCACGTCGTCGGCCCAGTGGTGGTCGAGCAGGTCGATCGAGGCCCCGGCCACCGCGCACGCGAGTGGGTTGGCCATGAACGTCGGCCCGTGCAGCAGCGTGCGAAACTGCGAGCGGGTGATCGCCTCGCCGACAGTCTTGGTGGTGAGCACTGCTGCGAGCGTGAGGTACCCGCCGGTGAGTGCCTTGCCGACGCAGAGCACGTCGGGGGAGACCCCGGCCCACTCGGAGGCGAAGAGCCGGCCGGTGCGGCCGAAGCCGGTGGCGATCTCGTCGACGACCAGCAGCAGGCCGTGCTCGTCGGCGACCTCGCGCATCGTGCGCAGACACGCAGGGTGGTAGACGTACATTCCTCCCGCCCCCTGGAGCACCGGCTCGACGACGATCGCCGCTAGCTCGTCGGCATGCTCGGCGGCCAGACGGCGGAAGGATGCCGTCCACTCGGCCAGGGCGGCCTCGTCGACCTCCCAGCCCGCGTCGACCTCTCGGCCGGCGTCGAACGCGCTGCTGGTGAGCGAACGCGCTGGTGTGCCGGCGCCTTCGACCTCGAACGAGTCGTTCGGGGGAGAG
>JAKDLG010000115.1 GCA_030452985.1 Humibacillus sp. | reverse complement strand
TCGTCAGGGCCCTGGCCGAGGCGCTGCCTCACGATGCGATCGTCGCGAACGACAGCGCGATGGTCTGCTACTACGGGGCCATCGCCAACCTGCCGGTCCACCTGCCGGCATCCTTCCTCTACCCGGTCGGGTTCGGCACCCTCGGCTACGGTCTGCCGGCAGCGATCGGGGCCAAGGTCGCCCATCCGGAGCGGCCCGTCGTCGCGCTCCTCGGCGACGGTGGGGTCATGTTCACCATCGCAGAGCTGGCCACGGCGGCAGACCTGGCCGTGCCGCTGCCGGTCGTCATCGTGGACAACGCCGGCTACGGCGAGATCCGCAACGAGATGATCGACCGCGACGACCCAGTGCACGCCGTGACCTTTCGCTCGCCCGACTTCGCCGCGCTCGGCCGGGCTCTCGGCTGCCGGGGCGTCACCATCACCGATCCCGTCGAGCTGACGCAGGCCGTGCGGGACGCCCTCGCCGCGGACGTCGCGACGGTCATCCACCTGATTCACCGCGACCCCGCGGCCAGCATCGCCGAAGGAGCAAAGCCATGACCACACCGTCACTTCTCGAGATCACCTGGACCGACCCGGTGACCAGCCGCAAGGGGTACGTCGTCATCGATACGCTCGTGCGCGGTCTTGCCAGCGGTGGCCTGCGCCTGCGCGAGGGGTGCAACCTCGAGGAGGTCCGAGGTCTGGCTCAGGGGATGACGCGCAAGGAGGCCATCGTCTACGACCCCGCCGACCGCTACCTGCCGCTCGGGGGCGGCAAGGGCGGCATCGACATCGACCCGGCCGACCCTGAGGCGACCAACGTGTTGCGCCGCTTTCTTGCGGCGGTGCTGCCGGTGGTGCGCGAGCAATGGAACACCGGCGAGGACTTCGGTCTGCGCCAGGAGACGATCGATCAGGTCGCAGCCGAGCTCGGCCTGGATTCGACCGTCGAGGCCGTGTTCTCGACGATCCCCGACGCGGCCGAGTCGAGGGCCGCCATTGCCGAAGCGTTCGCCACAATCATCGGTGGGATCAGCCTCGGCGACCTCGTCGGCGGCTACGGGGTGGCCCAGGCCTGCATCGTCAGCGCGGAGCGACTCGGCCAGCGACCGGAGGAGATGACCGCCGTCGTGCAGGGCTTCGGCTCGATCGGTGGAGCCGCGGCGCGCTACCTCGCCGAGGCCGGTGTCAAGGTCGTGGCCATCGCCGACCGTGATGGTCTCATCCGCAACGACGAGGGACTGGACGTCGAGGCGCTCCTGGGCGCGCGTGACGGGTCAGGAGCAATCGACCGGTCCGTGCTGCGTTCCTCAGACACGACCGGAGACCGCGACGACTGGCTCACGGTGCCGTGCGACCTGCTCGTACCGGCCGCCATGTCGTACGTCATCGACGTCGACGACGTGCCGAGCATCGTGGCCAAGATCGTCGTCGAGGGCGCGAACATGCCGACCCTGCCCGCGGCCGAGGCGGCACTGCGAGAGCGCGGCATCCCCGTCGTGCCAGACTTCCTCGCGAACGTCATGACGAACGCGTGGTGGTGGTGGGTCGTCTTCCAGGACATCGCGCCGACCGCTGAAGCATCCTTCGAGAAGATCCGAGCGGTGATGAACCGCCTGATCGACACTGTCAGCGCCGACGCGCAGGCTTCCGGTGGGACCCTGCGCGAGGCGGCCCTCGCCCTCGCAGCCCGCAACACGGCGGTGCTGGCCGAGCGCGCCGGCGTGACCCGGTGATGAGGGCCCCGAAGGGCCGACTCAGCCACCGGCGCAGCAGCGGACGTCGCAAAGCGCTCGCCAAGCGGTAGACAACGCGAACCGTCGCGTTCGGCCTGCTCACGAAGCGGGCCCCGAACTCCTCGGCGATCCTCGTCAGACTGCTCGTCGGGCTGGCGTGCTCATCGCCGAGAAATGGCCGGCGTCTATCACCTCCGTTCGGCTAACTCTCGCTGTGACCATCCGTCAAACGTCGGCCATCGGTCGATAGGATGATCGTGGCGATGGATCCCGCCGGGACGCCCTGCGTGCCCGAACCGCCCACTGGCTGATGGTTCCTGTTCATCAGCGGTCCCCGTGACCGCTACTGATGGGCAGGAAGACGCGCCCGTCACCCAGTGTCTGGGGGAGTCACCGATGGACGCGCACCGCCAACCGCACCTCGACTCGAACGAACAACCGTCGCCGATCATGATTCTCGTCCGCCACGGACGCACGACGCTCAACGCCACCGGGCGGCTACGCGGGCATTCTGACCCGCCGCTGGACGAGACGGGAACCGCCGACGTCGCACGGCTCGCGAACCGGCTGGCACCGTTGCTGGCCGATCACCGCCCGCATCGCATCCTGTCGAGCCCCCTGGTTCGGGCGACCCAGACGGCACACGCGATCGCCGACCGAGCGGGCCTGACGGTCGCCGTCGACGACCGCCTCCTCGATCGGGACTACGGCCGCTGGAACGGTGAACTCACCGACGAGGTGGTCAAGCAATGGGGCTCGGTCGACGCTGCGCCCGGAGTCGAGTCGCGTGCGAGCGTCGCCGCACGGGTCCGCGGCCTTCTGGCCGAGCCGGTCACCGACGCGCCGCTCGTGCTGGTCACCCACGACGCGAACCTGAACGCCATGCTGGAGCAGCTCGACCCGAGCCTCGCAGACACGCCTCTCGACCCGGGCAGCTGGTCTCTGATCGGGGATGCCGGTGACGGGACCCTGTCCGTCATCAGCACGAACAACCACTGATGACAGACATGGATGAACCTGCCGGGCCAGCAACGGGTCCCGATGACGCAGGCCGATGGTTCACCCGCGGCGTGGCGAGCGTCGGTGGCGCCTCGTTGTTCTCCGACTCCGGGCATGAGCTGGTCACCTCACTGTTGCCGAGCCTGGTCACCTCGACGCTTCACGGGGGGCCCGCCACGCTCGGTGCCATCGATGGGGTCGCCGACGCTCTGACCGGGCTGAGCAAGCTCGCCGGTGGACCGCTGGCGGCAGACCCGGCTCGGCGGGGGCGGCTGGCCAGCCGCGGCTACCTCGGCACCGCGATCGCGACGGCGCTGATCGGCCTCACGACCGCGGTCTGGCAGGTGGCCATCCTGCGCGGGCTCGCCTGGGTGTCGCGAGGGCTGCGCTCACCCGCACGCGACCTGCTCCTGACCGACCTGGCCCCGACCAAGGCCTACGGCCGGGCTTTCGGGGTCGAGCGGGCGGGGGACAACCTCGGCGCGGTCCTCGGGCCTCTGATGGCGGCGGGCCTGGTGGGCATCATCGGGATCCGGCAGGCGATCCTGCTGTCGATCTTCCCAGGCCTCCTCGCCGCCGGCGCCATCACCATCGCCGCTGCCGAGGCCCGCCGCACCCTGCACCCCACCGAGGGCAAACAGGCCCTGAGGCTCAACCTCACGGCCCTTCGTCGCGCCGGGATCGTGCGCCTGCTGGCGCCGGCCGCGTGTTTCGAGTTCGGCAACCTCGCGGCGACGCTGCTCATCTTGCGGGCCACCGACGTCCTGCGCCACTCCGCCGGGTGGTCGGTGACGGCAGCGACCAGCGCCGCCATCCTCATGTACGCCGCTCACAACGCTGCTGCGTCCGGATCGGCTCTGCTGGGTGGCTCGCTCATCGACCGACTCGGCCCGTGGACTCCCTTCGCCGCCGGTGTCTTCGCCTACGCGGTGGCCTACCTGTTGTTCGCCGTTGCGGGGAGCGCGCAGGTCACCATCACCGCGTTCCTGCTCGCGGGTGTCGGGATCGGTCTCGTCGAAACCTCCGAGTCGGCCACGGTCGCGCTCGGGCTACCAACCCGGTTAAGGCCCCACGCGTTCGGGGTGCTCGGCCTCACCCAGTCGGTCGGCGACCTCGGTGCCACGGTCGTCGCCGGCATCCTCTGGAGCGTGTTCTCCCCGACCGTTGCCTTCGCCTACGCGGCCGCCTGGATGATCGCGGCACTGCTCATGACCTCGGCGCTACACTCGAAGTAGGAAGGCGATGGGGCTCGCCACCAATCGCGGTATCACCCGCTGACGGTCCCTGAAGCGCGAACGCGCCGAAGGAGACCAGCATGCCGACCATCGCCCCGCCCGGACCCGTGGGCACCGCCGCGCCACCCAGCCTGCTGACGACCGACGGGTCCATGGGACAGCCGCTTGACCCCGAGGCGCGGCGAGACCTGCTCGTCGACCGGCTCGTGGAGCGACTTACCTCTCAACGCGGCGAGTACGACCTCGACCACTGGTTCACGACCCTCGTGTCGGCGCAGGACGTGGCTTACCGGCACGAGGTGTTCACAGATCTTCGGATGCCGGACGTCCGGGTTGGGCTCACCGGGTTCTCCCGAGGACTGCAGCACGTCCGGCAGACCCTCGCGATGGCGGCTACGCTTCACTACGAGGCCGAGCAGCAGCGATGGTTCCTCCAGGTGGCTCGTGACTACGTCACGAGCGTGCGTGGGCTGGCCGACACCTTGCGGGCCGCGACCCTGCGCTCGAGCGCTCTGCAGGGGTTGGCGACCTGGGTCGACGGCTGCATCGGCTCGCCCCGGTTCGAGGCCATCGATGCCGAGGCGACCGAGCTGCTCGAGCAGTTCGGCCGAAGTCGCTATCGCGTCCGCGTCCGCGATGACTGGGTCGAGGTTCGTCCCGTCGACCCCGACGAGCCCGAGCTGGCCCCTGCCGTGCTCGCCACCTTCGAGCGGTTCCGGCAAGGCGCACCGAAGTCGTACCTGCAGCAGATCCGCGACCCAGGAGCCATGGACCATGTGGAAGCTGCGATCGCCTCGTTCGCGGCCCGGCTGTATCCGCAGGCCTTCGCGGCCCTCACGGCCTTCTGCCACCGGTACGACCCCCTCGTGCCAGAGCCGCTGACACGCGTCGAGCGCGAGCTGCAGTTCTACCTGGCCTACCTCGACCTGGCCGACGCAACCGCACCGAAGGGAGTGAGCTGGTCGCTACCTGACATCGCCTCCGACCATGAACTGTCTATCCGCAACGGGTTCGACGTGGCCCTCGCTCTGCGGGAGTCGACCGAGCACATCGCACCCAACGACTGCGAGCTCGGCAGCGACGAGCGACTGGTGATCGTGACCGGGCCCAACCAGGGCGGGAAGACGACGTTCGCGCGGATGCTCGGCCAGCTCCATTTTCTGGCTGCGACCGGAGCTCTCGTTCCGGCCGCTTCCACCCGGCTGCCGCTCGTCGACCGGGTCGTCACGATCTTCGAACGGGGCGAGAACCTCGACGACCTTCGAGGACACCTGCGAGACGACCTCATCCGCGCCCACGGAATTCTCGAGCACCTGACGGACGCGAGCCTGGTCCTGCTCAACGAGGTCTACTCCTCGACCTCTTCGGACGACGCTCTCGCACTCGGGCAGGACCTGCTGACCAGACTGGAGGCGTCGGGCGCCCGCAGTGTGTGCGTCACGTTCCTCGACGAGCTGTCCCATCACTCAGTCACGACGGTGAGCATGGTCGCCGGGGTCCACCCCGATGACCCGACCCGCCGCACCTACCGGGTCGAACGCCGACGCGCAGACGGGCTCGCCTACGCGCGAGCCCTGGCCCAACAGCACGGCCTCACCGCCGAGGCCCTGCTCAGGAGGCTGCTCTCATGAGACCACGGTTGCTCTTCGCCGGCCAGGATCGCGGCTACCCCAAGCCGCCGCCCGAGGTGGGTGACCTCGAGTGCGATCTCGGGATTCCCCCGGTCCTCGATGCGATGGCGTCCGGCGATGCCTACCTGCGCGACGTCGCCGAGCGGGTTCTGTTGTCGCCACCCCTGACCCCCGAGGAGATCGACTACCGGCTCAACGTGCTCGACGACTGCCTGCACCACCCCGACGCGATCCGCGAGCTGTACGAGCTCGCTGCCACTGCGACCGGCGCCAAGCGACGCGTGCACGCCTGGCTCTCCACGGACCGCTGCGGCGCCATCCTTCGCTCCTCGGCCGCGATCCTGCGAGACCTGGCCGTCCACCTCGAACGCCTGCACGACTTCGCGCTCGAGCATCACGGGCAGTTCCGCTCCTCGGGCCTCACCGCACTGCTCGCCTCCATCGAGCGCGACCTCGGTGACGACTACCTCGCGCAGGTACGCAGCTACCTCGAACAGCTGAAGTTCAGTGGCGGGGTCGTGCTGACGGCGCGCCTCGGGCCGGGGTGCACCGGCATCGACTACTCCCTGCGCGACGCTGCCCCGACGCCATGGTTCACACGGTTGAGCGACTCGCTGCCCCACCACCGCAGCTACACGTATCACCTGCCTCCTCGCGACGAGTACGGTGGCCGCACTCTGGAACGGATCCGAGACCACGGCATCAACGAGGTGGCGAACGCCGCGGCGCAGTCGGCCGACCACGTGCTCGACTTCTTCCGTCGACTCGCCTTCGAGGTCGGGTTCTATCTGGCGTGCGTCCACCTGCACGAGGACCTCGCCCGCACCGGCGTGACGACGTGTCGGCCCACGCCCGAGACCGAGGAGTCGCGCGCGCTCACCGCTCGTGCCCTGGTCGATGTCGGCCTGGCCGTCCGCTCCCAGAGGGCGCCCGTCGGTAGCGACCTCGATGCCGACGGCAAGGCCCTGATCATGGTGACCGGCGCCAACCAGGGCGGGAAGTCGACGTTCCTGCGCGCTATCGGGCTCGCCCAGCTGATGTTCGACGCCGGCCTGTTCGTCACCGCCGACCGCTTCCGGGCCAGCCCGTCCGCCGGGGTGTTCACGCACTACCGTCGCGAGGAGGACACCACCCTGCGCCACGGGAAGTTCGACGACGAGCTCGTCCGAATGTCGCAGCTCGTCGACCGGCTCACCCCCAACGCCATCGCCCTGCTGGACGAGTCGTTCTCGAGCACGAACGAGATCGAGGGGTCACAGGTAGCCCGCGACATCGTCGACTCGCTGGTCACGGCGGGGGTTCGAGTCTGCTACGTCACCCACCTCTACCCGCTCGCGCACGGACTGGCGCAGCAGCACGACCCGCGGCACCTCTTCTTCCGCGCCCAACGCGACCCCGGTGGGCTGCGCTCCTATCGGATCATTCCCGCGGAACCCGAGGCGACGAGCTACGCCGTCGACCAGTTCCGGGAGGTCTTCGCTGAACCACTCAGGATCAAGGCCGACCGAAGCGGAGGTCAGGCCGAGCCGCAGCAATCTCGATGAGCCGGTTGTACTTGGCCACTCGTTCGCCGCGGGCCGGGGCTCCGGTCTTGAGCTGCCCGCAGCCGGTGGCGACGGCCAGGTCGGCGATGAAGGTGTCGGGGGTCTCGCCAGAGCGATGAGAGACCATCTGGGCGTACCCGGCGCGGTGGCAGACGGCCATCGCCTCGAGGGTCTCGCTGACCGTGCCGATCTGGTTGAGCTTGATGAGGGCAGCGTTGGCTATCCCGTCGGAGATTGCGTCGGCGATGATCGCCGGGTTGGTGCAGAAGTTGTCGTCGCCCACGAGCTGGATCCGGTCGCCGAGGCGGGCGGTCAGCTGCTGCCAGCCGTCGTGGTCGCTCTCGCCGAGACCGTCCTCGATGCTCCAGATCGGGTAGGCGTCGACCATGGCGGCGTAGCGCTCGATCAGGTCGGCGCTGGACAGCGACTGGCCGGCCACCCGGTAGCTGCCGTCGTCCTGGTTGAACTCGGATGCTGCCGGGTCGAGGGCGATGGATACCCCGTCCGAGCCGGGGGTGTATCCAGCATCCTCGATGGCGGCCACGATCATGGCCAGCACATCCTCGGGTTCGGTGAGGTCGGGGGCGAAGCCGCCCTCGTCGCCGAGCCCGGTGGCGTGCCCACCTGCGACGAGCCGCTTCCGCAGCGCGGCGTAGACCTCGGCGCCCGAACGGACCGCCTCAGCCATGGAAGGAGCCCCAAGGGGGCAGACCATGAACTCCTGGAAGTCCAACGGGTTCGGGGCGTGGGCGCCGCCGTTGAGCACGTTGAAACAGGGCACCGGCATCCGGGCCGGCTGCCCGAACCCCGGCAGCCAGGCGTGCAGCGGCTGGCCGTCGGCCGTGGCGAGAGCGCGAGCCAGAGCCATCGAGACGCCGACGATCGCGTTCGCACCCAGGCGCGCCTTGTTCGGGGTGCCGTCCAGTCTCTGCATGGCCTCATCGGCCTCGGCCAGCGAGTCCAGTGATCGACCGACCAGGTGTTCGGCGATCTCGTCGTTGACGTTGCGCACGGCGTTCGTGACACCGGCACCGCTGAACCGGGCCGAGTCGCCGTCTCGCAGCTCGACCGCCTCCCGGGTGCCGGTCGAGGCCCCCGACGGGACCCCGGCGCTGACCGGCAACCCTCCCGCCAGCTCGACCGAGACCGACAAGGTCGGCCGGGACCGCGAGTCGAGGATCTCCAGGGCAGAAAGGGACACGATCTCGAACGACATGCAGCACCTCCGTGCAGGGGTATGGGCTTGCTCGACCACCATAAGACCCAGCAGATGCGCCCGGCGATCGTTGCCCGCGGTCTTAGATCGACGGGTGGTCACTGGGGGGCGCGACGACGGGGGAGGCAGCGTACTTCTGCATGAACGGGCCGATGATGTCCATCGGTAGCGGGAACACCACCGTGGAGTTCTGGTCGGCGCCGAGCTCGAGCAGTGTCTGCAGGTAGCGCAGCTGCAAGGATGCCGGGCTGCGGCTGAGGGTGTCGGCGGCCTGGCGCAGCTCCTCCGACGCCTGCAGCTCACCGTGGGCGTTGATGATCTTGGCGCGGCGCTCCCGCTCTGCCTCGGCCTCACGAGCCATGGCCCGCTGCATCGACTCGGGGATCTCGACGTCCTTGATCTCGACCACCTTCACGCTGACTCCCCAGGGCTCGGTCTGGCGGTCGATGGTGGCCCGAAGGTCCTCGTTGAGGTCGCTGCGGTGCGCCAGCAGCGTGTCGAGCTCGGCGCGCCCGAGCACTGAGCGCAGGCTGGTCTGGGCGATCTGCGAGGTGGCGACCGCGAAGTTCTCGACGGCCATCACCGACTTCTCGGGGTCGAGCACCTGGAAGAGCACGACGGCGTTGACGCGCGCGGGCACGTTGTCGCGGGTGATGATCTCCTGCGGCGGGATCGTCAGGGTGACGACCCGCAGGTCGATCCGCACCAGGTGGTTGAGCAGCGGCAGTAGCAGGTGTGGGCCGGGCCCCAGCGGCGATCGCAGCCGCCCGAACCGGAAGACGACGCCGCGTTCGTACTCCCGCAGCACCTTCAGTGACATCGCTGCCAGCGCGAGTAGTGCCACCACCACGACAACCACGATCACGATCCAGGTCACGAGTGCTTCTCTTCCTCGTCAGTTCTTCGCAGTCGGCTGCTGCCGCTCACGTCGGTCACGCTGAACGACCCCCAACGGGTCGCGAACCGGTCGGTCGGCTCCGGCGGGGCCCCCGCCCGAACGTGGGGCACCTGGTCGGGAAAGCCGGCGGGTGTTCGCCACAGGTGGCGGGCCAACGGGATGCCGGCCAGCACCGCGGCGAGCACGGTCGCCAACAGCAGCAACGTGTCAGAGACGCCGGGACCGGAGAGGAGCATCCCGGCAGGCAGCACCACGGCGAGCAGGGCTATGCAGCAAGCGATCCCGCGGTGGAACCGGCCCGCCTCCGAATGCGGCCAGGGGTCGACCTCTCGAGTGACCTCGCGCCCGTTCGGCGAGCTCGTACAGCTCTTCTTCACCGGGCAGGCGTTGCAGACCGTCGGTTTGGCGCGGTAGCGCATGACCCGCTGGTCAGGGTCGAACGTCTGCGGCCACAGCCACTGGTCCTCCGGGCAGAGCCAGGCGTCGTGGTCGGGGTGGTAGGTGAACGACCCCGTGCGCCACTTCGCCGATCGGGCGGAGGTGCGACGGGCCAGCCGGTCGAAGCTGTAGGCGACACCGAGCAGGAAGGCGGCGTAGAGCGCCACGAGCAGAACGGCATCCGTCGGTCTCGTCATTCGCTCGGCCGGCTTTTGGCGGGAACAAGCTCGGTGAAGAGCACGTCCTCCGGCAGCTCGGTCACCGTCTCGCCCGACCGGAAGTGTCGCAGGCCCAGCCAGGTGATCCACAGGAACGGCAGGGCGCCTCCCGCGATGAACACGACGTCACCGGGCAGGCGGGCCCACTCGAGCAGGGCGTTGCCCGGGGTGGTGATGAAGCCGAGCGACCTCGCCTCGAAGTAGCCGCTGCCCACCGACTGGTAGAGCTGCAGCACGCCGAGCGGTAACAAGGTGGCAAAGACCATCCAGGCCAGGCCGATGTTGAGCGACCAGAAGCTGATCTTCGCGAGCTTGTCGGGCCACTTGTCGGCGGGAATGAGATACCGCAGCGCGAACATCGCCAGACCGACGGCCAGCATCCCGTAGACGCCCATCATCGCGGCGTGGGCGTGGTTGGCGGTGAGGGCCGTGCCGATCTCGTAGTACGACACGATGGGCAGGTTGATGAGAAAGCCGAACACCCCGGCGCCGAGGAAGTTCCAGAAGCCGACGGCCACGAGGAACATCACGGCCCACCGGTGCGGGAACGGTGCTCCGGAGCGCGACTCCTGCCGCGACCCGAGCTGGAGGAAGCTCCACGCCTCGACGGTGAGGAAGGTCAGTGGAATGACCTCTGCGGCCGAGAAGAACGCGCCCAGCGCCATGTGCTCCACCGGGGTCCCGGAGAAGTAGAGATGGTGCATGGTGCCGATGACGCCGCCGGCGGAGTAGAGGATCACGTCGAGGAAGATCACCCCGAGCGCGATCTTCTCGCGCACCACCCCGAGCATGACGAAGATGTAGGCGACCATCACCGTGGTGAAGAGCTCGAGGAAGTCCTCGACCCACAGGTGCACCACCCAGAACCGCCAGAACTCGGCGACCGAGAAGGTGGTGTCGGTGCGGGCGAGCAGACCGACCGCGTAGAAGGCGGGGATGGCCAGGGCCGAGAAGAAGAAGAGCCAGGGCATGTTGCCCCTCGACTCCCGCTTCAGCCGGCCGCGGATGCCGCGGTAGATGATGGCGATCCAGATGAACAGGCCTGCGACCAATAGGCACTGGAAGACGAAGGGTAGGTCGAGGTACTCCCACTGTTGGGCGAAGAGCGGGCCCGTGGCCCACGACACCCCGTGGATCGACAGGGCCTCGGCGGCCATCGAGCCGAAGACGACGACGGCCACGGCGCCGAGCAGGATGTAGGCGAGCGTGTGCTGATGTCGCGGTTCACGGCCGGCGATGAACGGGGTCAGGAAGATCCCGGCGGCCAGGAACGCCGCGGCGGTCCAGAACAACGACAGCTGCAGGTGCCAGGTTCGGGCGAGGTTGTACGGCAGCCACTGGGCCAGGTCGAAGCCGAAGAAGGAGAGCAGATCGGCCCGGTAGTGCTCGGCGGCGGCGCCGAGGAGCGTCTGGGCGACGAACAGCAGCGCGATGACGAAGAAGAACCAGGCGCTGGCCCGCTGGGCCCTGGTCAACCCGACCGACCCGGGCTGGCGGAACGCGATCGTCGGCGACTCGGCGCTGTGCCAGCCGATGTCGCGGCTCCATCGACCGTAGACGGCGAACATCGCACCGGTGCCGCCGAGCAGCACGATCAGCGACAGCACGCTCCAGACCACCACGTCGGCGGTGGGCCCGTTCTCGACGCGCGGCTCGGCGGGCCAGTTGTTGGTGTACGAGTAGGAGTGCCCCGGGCGTTCGGCCGCTGCGGCCCAGGCCGTCCAGGCGAAGAACGACGTCAGCTGGTGGATCTCCTGCGGGTCGGTGACGACCCGCGGCACGAGGCCGTTCGCCGTGGAGTCGAGCCCGAAGAACTGCGCGTAATGACCCTTGAGAGAGCTGAAGGCCTTGGCCTGCCCCTCGGTGAAGGTGAGCGTCTCGGTGCCCGGGTCGTAGCGGTTGGTGCGGTACTCCTGAACGACCGCCCCGTTGGGGTCCGGCGTACCGGCCGCGACCTGTTGCGACCGCGCGATCTCGGTCGAACGGCGCAGGTAGTCGGCGGTGAAGTCGGGCCCCAGATAGGCGCCGTGGCCGAGGATCGAGCCGTACTGCATCAGGCCGCGGGCCTGGAACAGCTCCTGTCCCGCCGTGATGTCCTCGCTCGTGAACACGGTGGCTCCGGCGGGAGTGACGACCTTCGCCGGCTGCGGCATCGAGTCGGTGTAGGTGCGGTAGGCGAGGATTCCCATGACGAAGAACCCGAAGAGCATGACGATGGCGACCGCCTGCACCCAGCCCTTCCCGATGAGCATCGGTCGCCGCCCGGGCACCTCGGGGGGTTCCGGGGCCGGCCGGGCGGAGGTGGTGTCGGTTGCCATCGAGTTCCCCTTCGAGTGGCAGATGCCGGGTCAGGGCCCGATGAGCGGTCGGCGGCTCACCGCCAGGAGTTACCGGGTTCGGCGAGTACGCCGGTGACATCTGATGTCAACGCAACCTAGGGCGCTGTCGTAAACGGGGAAAGAGGTCTAAAGTCCCGAACTTTCGACAGGCTCCGACGTGCGGATGCCGCTCGACGCACCCTGACCGGTTGTACAGGCGACTACGGGACCTTGAGGACCTGGTCGACATGAGGGAGCGCAACAACGTCGAGGTCGTGACCGGGCGCGCGGCGCGCGCCTGCTGGGGTCGGTGGCGATGTACGAGTCGGAAGTGAAGTCCGAGCGGCTCGCTGCGGCAGCAGCCAAGCGCGCGCACGAGGGGAAGTTCTCGGGTGGCATGCGCCCCTACGGTTGCGAGGCCGATGGGTCGACGGTGCGAGAAGACGAGGCGAGCCACCGGCGGGAGGCCGATGAGGGCATCGCGTCGGGCCGGTCGCTGGCGGGGGTGGCACGACGGATGAGTGCCACCGGCTCCATGACGAGCACCGGCAAGTCCTGGACTCGTCACACCTGTGCGGGGTGCTGCTGCCGCCCCGGTTCGCAGGTCTGGCGACCTCCGGCTCGAACAGGCGACGGCCGGGTAGAGGTGGGGTCGTCAACATGCCACCATCATCTCGGCGTCCAAACCCCACGCTCGGGCGGACCGTCCACTGGCAGGCTCTGTGGATCGGGCGGCTAGGTTCGGTTGGCGTCGGTCCTTTACCCATGGCCCGGGAAACGAATGACCAGGTCGTCGGGTGCATCTTGGGTGGTTTCTTCGAAAGTGCGTCGCAAGTGTGCCGTTCGTGCGAAACTGATCTAAGCAGACACAAGGGACGAATTGCTGGGGGCTGGCAGCGGGACGATATGAGCGCGTAAGAGACCCCTCACCGATCACCAGATCGGCAGGGGTAAGCGCGTCGCAATAGCCGAGATCGGTGGTCAACCGGTTGTTCGGCCAGCCCATGCCTACGCCTCCGGTTGCACGTTGCCGGGTGGGCGGATGGACGAGGACGAACGCCATCTGATCTGTGTGCGCTCGCTCAGGCGCTGCTATCCAACCTCCTGCGGTGCAGGAGAGCGCGGCCGGGCGCAGCCCCCACCCTGTCTCCACCCTGTCCCCACCGGGCTGCTCCCAGCCACGATCGCTTCACATCCATCGCAGCAATCACCAGAGAAGGAACACACCATGCGCACCATCATCCGCACCGCTGGAGCAACCATTGCGGCAGCGGTCACGCTCGGCCTGTTCGCAGGCCCGGCATCGGCAGCACCCGGGGACAGCGTCACGGACCCGATCCTCGTCACGGACCTGCGGGACCCGGCACTCGACGGGGCCATCCAGGACCCGATCAGCACCTGGACCACGCCCGATCTTCCCTGCGACGACTCGCGCTCGTTCACCAAGACGAGCGAGGGCACCCCGGCCGTCGACGAGGTCAGCCACCAGGAGTGGACCGTTCAGGAGCGCACCCGCGACGTCAAGCCGGGCACCCCCGGACAGGACGCGGTGACCCACTCGGAGAGCCAGTACGCCCAGGTCATCGAGCACCCGGCCGTGGCGCAGGAGACCGCGAAACTGCAGCAGTGGAGCCGCCGGGTCATCGACACCGAGGCTAAGCCGAGCGTCCCCGGTACTGGCTCGCACTTCGAGAAGGAGTCGATCTGGCGCGCAGAGGGTGACGTCCCCGAGGGTGAGGGCTGGTCGATCTGCCTCCAGCGCTACAAGGAGGGCAGCACGACCTTCGAAAAGGAGTACCAGTGGCAGCAGTTGATCCCCGGTACCCCGTTCCAGCCCGCCGTGCCCGCGACCTTCCACTCGGAGTACACCGAGTTCCTCGCCGAGGGTGTCGTGCCCTCGGACGACCTGCCCGTCAAGTCGGGCCTCTACGCCGCATGGTCGTGGCGCAAGGGCTCGACCAAGGTCATCATCACCGTCCCCGCCAAGAAGGCATGGACCGAGACGGTCTATTACACAGGGAAGCCGGGCGGCTCGACCAACAAGGGTGACGCGGTGTGGGTCTCCTACGCGCCGAAGGGCTATCCGGTTGTGGTTGACACCAAGACCGTCACTGACGAGGACGCCGTGCCTGCCACGGAAGACGTCTACGGCGAGTGGTCGGACTGGACGGTGAAGTCGGAGGGGCGGCTGGAGGACCCGACGCCGACGCTGAAGACCAACACCACCACGCACGAGTACCGTGCTGGTGAGCCGACGACCGTGATCGACGTCACGGGCTCCCCGGCTGTAGAGGGCACGGTCACCTACTACGCCTACTCGGACGGCAAGCTCTGCTCGGTCACGCCGCCGGTCACCACCCCGGTCACCACCCCGCCCGCGGGTCCGGCCGGTCCTGCCCGGCCTGCTGGTGCCGTCAGCCCGGCCGGCACGGTCATCCCCACGGAGAACAAGACCGCGTTCCCCGTGCTGGCGGCCGCTCCGGCCACGGTCGCGGCGCAAGCCCCGGCCAAGACCGTCATGCTGAGCAACGGAGCCCCTCACACCGGTGGGGCGGGCTACGACCGTCTGCCCACCACGGGCGACAACACCACGGTCATCGCCATGATGGCTCTGGCCCTCCTGTTCGCCGGCGGCGCGATTCGGTTCGGCGCTCGTCGTCGCACCAACCAGGCCTGATGACCTGACGGAGCAAATTGCCCGGCCGCGCCCCAACGCGGCCGGGAAAAAGTACGGCACCCTCAAGGTCTACCCGGGCTCCCCGCACGGCATGTGCACGGCGCACGCCGACGTCATCACGCCGACCTGCTCGACTTCATCAAGGGCTGATGCGCGCCGATTCCCGTTCAGCGTCGACTATGGCCGGTGTCGCCCGACCTGAGCCAGTGTGGCCGGGTCGGCAGCGGGCCCCATGGTTGGTGCAGCCTCGGGGTGGTGCAGGTCGAAGGCGGGTCGCTCGGAGCGGATGCGGGGCAGGG
>JAKDLG010000114.1 GCA_030452985.1 Humibacillus sp. | reverse complement strand
CCGCGGTTCGAGGTATTCCGCGATCACCGGTGCCCGCCGAATACATCGAACCAGGAAGAAGGCCAGGAAGGCAGGGAGGCAGGGAGGCGGGGGGCAGGGGTCAGCGCACGACGAGGGCCAGGGCCGACACCACGGTGGCCACGAGCACCGCCTGCTCGAACCGGGCCTGGGTCAGCCGGCGCACCAGGTGCAGCCCGGCCCACGACCCGAGCAGCACGAGCGGCGCCAGCACGAGGGTTCGGCGCAGGGTGTCGCCGCCGAGCAGGCCCAGCCCCAGGCTGAACGGCACCTTGCACAGGTTCACCCCGAAGAAGAAGAGGGCGCCGGTGCCGAGGAAGCGGCGTTTCGGGGTTCCCTGGGCGACGAGGTAGAGCGTCATCACGGGGCCCGCCGCGTTGGCCGTCATCGTGGCGAAGCCGGACGCCGCTCCCGTGGCGATCGCGGCCCGGCGCGACGATGCGACGGCGCCGAGGGAAGGAGCCCGAAACCGCAGGGCGATCTGCAGGCCGGCCATCACGAGCAGCAGCACCCCGATCGACCGCCGCAGCACCGCGTCATCGACGAGGGCGAGGAACACGGCGCCCAGAACGAGCCCGGGCAGCACGGAGGGCAAGAGCTTGCGGAGCATGGCGAGGTCGGCGTCACGGCGGTAGTGCCAGACCGCGACGACATCGCCCACGATGAGCAGCAGCAGGATGGCGCCGGTCGACTCACGCGTCGGCAGCACGGTCGCGAAGATGGCCACGGCGACGCTGCCCAGGCCGCCGATGGCGGTCTTGGCGAAGCCGATGCACAAGGCGGCAAGGCCCAGCAGCAGCCAGGCCAGCCACAGCGGTTCGACCGTGGTCGAGGTCATGAACCCGAAGCGTAGGCGGCGAGATGCCCACGCGCGGGGCGCGTCCGCACAACACCGGCCTACAGTGGATAGGCGATGTCGTTGCCCGACCGAGGAGTGCCTGAAGATGCCCACCGAACGACCCACGGACCTGCCCACTGACCTCACCGAACGCCTGGCCAAGGCCTTCGAGGCCGACCCGACCGCACGGCTGCTGCAGAACGCCGTCACCGTCACCCCGGTCGACGAGGTGGCGCTCGACCGGCGGGTCGTGACGAGCATCGACCACTCGGTGTCG
The DNA here is from genome assembly GCA_030452985.1 of Humibacillus sp. Lineage (GTDB taxonomy): Bacteria > Actinomycetota > Actinomycetes > Actinomycetales > Dermatophilaceae > DSM-29435. The sequence continues at coordinate 14,089 of JAKDLG010000114.1, read as the reverse complement.
CACCTGCTCGACGACTGGGCCGTCACCTCGCAGGAGAAAAGCGGTCGCTGCTGGCTGTTCGCCGGCACCAACCTGTTGCGGGTCGGGGCGGCCAAGAAGCTGGGCGTCAAGGACTTCGAGTTCTCGCAGAACCACCTGCTCTTCTGGGACAAGCTCGAGAAGGCCAACCACTGGCTCGAGTCGATCATCGACACCGCCGACCGCGACATCGACGACCGCACTGTCGCCCACCTGCTGTCGACACCGGCGGAGGACGGCGGCCAGTGGAACATGTTCGTGGCCCTGGTGGTCAAGCACGGGCTCGTGCCCAAGACCGCCATGCCCGAGACGAAGAGCTCGAGCAACACCCGCTCGATGAACCGCGACATCGCCACGATCCTGCGACAGGCGGCGCGCGACCTGCGCGCCGGCGCGTCGAGCGGGTCAGGTGCCGATGAGCTGCAGGCCGCCAAGGAGGAGGTGCTGGCCACCATCCACCGGCTGCTCTGCATCCACCTCGGCACGCCGCCCGAGTCGTTCGGGTGGCAGTGGAAGGACAAGGACAACGGTTTCCACCGTTCGGGTGAGATGACGCCGCGAGAGTTCGCCGAGGCCTACGTGACGGTGCCGCTGACCGACTACGTCTGCCTCGTCAACGACCCGAGGCCGACCAGCCCCTTCGGCCGCACCTACACGGTCGAGCACCTGGGCAACGTGGTCGGCGCGCCCCCGGTGACCTACCTCAACGTGCAGGCCGACCTGATGAAGCGGCTGGCCGCCACCTCGATCGTGGGGGGCGAACCCGTGTGGTTCGGGTGTGACACCGGTCAGATGTCGAACTCCGAGCTCGGGCTGTGGGATGCCGCCCTGTTCGACCGCGCCGCCGTGTACGCGACGACCCCCGACCTGGCCAAGGCCGATCGGCTCACCCACCACGAGTCGATGATGACGCACGCGATGCTCTTCACCGGGGTCGACCTGTTGGGTGAGGTTCCGCGCCGCTGGCGCGTCGAGAACAGCTGGGGCACCGAGAAGGGCGACAAGGGCTTCATGACGATGAACGACAACTGGTTCGGCGAGCACGTCTTCGAGATCGCCGTGCGCAAGGACGCTCTGCCCGCCGAGCTGCAGACGGCCCTCGACGGCGAGCCGATCGTGCTGCCGGCGTGGGACCCGATGGGTGCGCTCGCCTGAAGAATCGGAAAGGCTTTGCCCTAGAAACCTTCAAGGTATCGCCAAGTCTCTTGGAGCAGAGCACGGTTCGACCTAGCGTCGAGGCATGAGGCTGTGGACATGGCAGACACCCGAGGTCGTCGAGTCGCTGTCACGGGGCGAGGTGCATCGGGCCCAGTGGCGCCGCATCGATCAGGCGGGGCAGGGTGCCTACCGCGCGATGGCGAACGAGATGACCGCGGCCGGCATCCAGCACGAGTCCGACCCTCCCGTGTGGCTGTGGTGCGACGAACCGGACCCTGAGACGGTGGCCGACCGTATCTTCCAGGTGTCGCGAGAGGGTGATGCGGAGCAGGGCCTGGTCGTGCTGACCGTCGAGGCGCCGGATGCACTCGTGCTGCTCAGCTCGTACTCGGCGTGGTGTGAACGACTCGCGGATGCCGCATCCCGCCGACCCTTCGACCCGGTAGCGAACCTGGGGCCGACCGACCTGCAGGGCTGCCTGCCGTACCTGCATCCCGACTGGGTGCAGAGCTCACGCCCCCTGCCGACGGACGACCTCGAGCTCGCCAACGGCTGAGCGGTGCCCAGCGTGGCTGGTTCGGGGCTCTCGGGTGCCTCACCCCGGCCCGCGTCAATGAACGGTAAGCCAGTCTGGGCTTCCGTTCGAGGCGACGACGGGGTAAGGGTGTGGTGTGAGCACTGACAACCAGACCTTCGACGTCATCGTGATCGGCCTCGGACCGGGTGGGGAGGATGCGGCCGGTCGGCTGGCCGAGGCGGGGCTCTCGGTGCTCGGCGTCGACCACCGGCTCGTTGGCGGAGAGTGCCCCTACTGGGGCTGCGTCCCCTCGAAGATGATGATCCGGGCCGCCGACTCCCTGGCCGAGGCCGGCCGGGTACCGGCCCTGTCGGGCACCGTCGGCGACGTCACCCCCGACTGGTCGATCGTGGCGCGCCGAGTGCGCGACGAGGCGACGGACGACTGGAACGACCAGGTGGCGGTCGACCGCCTCACCGGCAAGGGCGTCACCTTTGTGCGCGGCACCGGCAAGATCTCCGGCCCGGGCCAGGTCGACATCGACGGCACCGCTTATGTCGCGCGTCGGGCGATCGTGGTCAACACCGGAACGGCCCCCGCGATCCCACCCATCGACGGCCTGTCGAGCGTGCCCTACTGGACCAACCACGAGCTGATCGAGGCGAAGGAGCTGCCCGCCTCGGTCGTGCTGCTCGGCGGTGGCGCCATCGGCTGCGAGCTGTCACAGGTGATGGCCCGGTTCGGGGTCGACGTGACGGTGGTCGAGGCAGCGCCACGGCTGGTCGCGGTGGAGGAGCCCGAGGCCGGCGACATCCTCAAGGAGGTGTTCGAGGCGGGGGGGCTGACCGTGCACGTCGGCGTCGGAGCCGACCGCGTGGAGCCTGACGGCGACGGCGTGGCGGTCACCCTGGCCGACGGCACCGTCGTGCGCGCCGACCAGCTCGTCGTCGCGACAGGCCGCCGGGCCGACCCGGCCGCGGTGGGGCTCGACACGGTCGGGGTGGCCAAGGACGCGCGGTCGGCCCCCGTCGACGACCGCTGCCGCGTGACCGGCGGCACTGAAGGCGTCTGGGCGATCGGTGACATCACCGGCAAGGGCGCCTTCACCCACGTCTCGATGTACCAGGCCGCCATCGTCGTGCGCGACATCCTCGGAGAGGAGGGCCCGGCCGCCGACTACGACGCGCTGCCGCGCGTCACCTTCACCGACCCCGAGGTCGGCGCGGTCGGCCTGACCGAGAAGCAGGCGCGCGAGCGCTACGACCACGTGCAGGTCGGCCTCACCCCGCTCGGCGAGACGACCCGCGGGTGGATCCACGCCCAGGGCAACGAGGGTTTCATCAAGGTTGTGGCCGACGCCGATCGCGGTGTGCTCGTGGGTGCCACGACGATGGGCCCGTCCGGCGGCGAGATGATGGGCGCGCTCGCGGTGGCCATCCACGCGGAGGTTCCGATCGCCACCCTGACCTCGATGATCTACGCCTACCCCACCTTCCACCGGGGAATCGAGGACGCGCTCCACCGGCTCGCCTGACGGGCGGATAGCGTTGCGCCATGCCCAAGCAACTGCTGGCCCTCGACCTCGACGGCACCACCGTCAACCACATGGGCGAACTCTCGCCGCGCGTCCGTGACGCCGTGCGTGGCCTGCCCGAACAGGTCGAGGTGGTCATCGCCACCGGCCGCTCCATCCTGGCGACCACCCCGATCCTCGAGCTGCTCGGCCTCGAACACGGATACGCGATCTGCTCCAACGGCGCCGCCACCCTCGCACTCGACCCCGCCGAGCCCGATGGCTACACCATCGTCGACCAGGTGACCTTCGACCCACGGCCCGTGCTCGAGAAGATGCGGGTGGCGCTGCCAGATGCCCTCGTCGCGGTCGAAGAGCTCGGCGTCGGGTTCAAGGTCTCCAGGCACTTCCCCGACGGCGAGCTGATGGGTGAGTCGCGCGAGGTCAGCTGGGACGAGCTCGTCGCGAACCCGGTCACCCGCGTCACCCTGCGCCAGCCGGAGGTGAGTGCCGAGGAGTTCATGGGCATGGTCGAGCGCGCGGGTCTGCACGGCATGTCGTACGCCGTCGGCTGGTCGGCCTGGCTCGACATCAACCCCGAGGGCGTCTCGAAGGGGTCGGCCCTCGAGCTGGTGCGGCGCCGCGTCGGGGTCGAGCCGGCTCACACCGTGGCCTGCGGCGACCAGCGCAACGACCTCGAGATGCTCTACTGGGCCGCCTGGGGCGTGGCGATGGGCAATGCTCCCGACGAGGTCAAGGCCATCGCCGACGAGGTGGCCGGTGACGTCGACGACGACGGGCTCGCCCCCATCGTCGACGCGCTCGGTGAAGCGGCCCGGGCCGGCAGGCTCTTCCGCGAAGGGGTACGGTCGCAGGCCACCGCGAGACTCGAGGCCTGAGCGGGCAGAGAGGCAGGGGCACCGTGCCGATCGTCTTCATCCACGGGGTCGCGGTGCGCGACGACGACCCCGTGCTGGCCCGGCGGGTGGCTCCCCTCGGCGACGTTCCGTGGGCCACCATCGAGGCACACCTGAGACAGCACGTCGCGCCGGTGGTCTCCGACGATCCTGAGGGCGTTCCCATCATGCGGATCTACTGGGGCGACCTCGGCGCTCGGTTCGCCTGGGGCGGACAGTCACTCGTCTCGCGGCCCAGCAACCCGGAAGGGCTCGAACGGGTCGCCGATGCCGCTGAGCAGGCGGCCGAGGCGGCCGCCGAGGTCACTCCCACCATCGTCGCGGATGCCGGAAGGCCGACGCTGCGCGAACGCCGCGTGCGGGGCGTGCGGGGCGCCGTCACCGCGATCCGGCGCCCGCTCGAAGACGTCGTGCCGGTGTTCATCGGCGACGTGATGACCTACATCGCGACCCGCGGAACCGCTGGTGCACCCGGGCCGATCATCCAGCGCACGCTCGACGGGCTCGAGGTGGCCGCGTTCGCGGCCGAGAGCCGGTGTGAGCCGCTCGTCGTGCTCACGCACAGCATGGGGGGCCAGATCGTCTACGACATCGTCACGCACTTCCTGCCGCTGATGCCCGAGCACCGGGCGCTGCGCATCGACTACTGGTGTGCGGCTGCCTCTCAGGTCGGCTTCTTCGAAGAGCTCGGCCTCTTTCTAGAGAGCCGGCCAGACCGGGGCCACGACCCGGCATCCCTGACCCCGCTGCCCTCGCCCGACCACCTCGGTGGCTGGTGGAACGTGTGGGACCACGCCGACCTGCTCAGCTTTCGGGCGGCGGGGATCTTCGAGGGCGTCGACGACTCGGCCTTCTTCGCGGCCGGCAGTCTCACCACCGACCACAACAAGTACCTCGTTCAGCCCGAGTTCTACCGGCAGTTCGCCGAGCGGCTGGCCGTGAGCCTCGGCCGTCCCGGGAGGGGAACGGCGACGTAGAGAAGATTCGTGCACGGCCGGTGTCGAAACGGCGGGCTGCCGTTCGACGCATCAGGGAGGCAGGGAACAGCCCCTTCGTCTCACCCAACCAGAGGAGACCACCATGCGCTTCATGATCATCGTCCCGGCCACCCACGACTCCGAGGGTGGCGTGATGCCTACCGAGGCGCAGCTCGCCGACATGACCGCCTACAACGAGGAGCTGCTGCGAGCCGGGGTGCTCGTCGCCGGTGAGGGGCTGCACCCGAGCTCACGCGGAGCCAAGGTGACGTACACCGCCGACGGTGAGGTCACGGTGACCGATGGCCCGTTCGCCGAGGCCAAGGAGCTCATCGCCGGGTTCACCATGATCGAGGTCAGCTCGAAGCAGGAGGCCATCGAGTGGCTGCGGAAGTGGCCGCGCACCTGCGTGAACGACTCGGAGTTCACCCTCGAGCTGCGCCAGGTGTTTGCCGCCGACGACTTCGGCGACGAGTTCACCCCCGAGCTGCGGGAGCGCGAGGAGAAGATGCGCGAAGCGGCGGACCGCACCGCCGCCCAGGGCTGAGCGAGCGTGGCGCCGGCGGCGGATGAGCGCGGGGTGACGGCCGAGGCGGTCACGCGCTCGATCGAGGCGGTCTGGCGCATGGAGGCCGCCAAGGTCACGGCCGTCATCGCACGCCTCGTCGGTGATGTCGGGCTGGCCGAAGACCTGGCCCAGGACGCCGTCGTGCAGGCCATCGAGCAGTGGCCGCGCGACGGCATCCCCGACAACCCGGGCGCCTGGCTCACGGCCACCGCTCGTCGGCGGGCCATCGACCGCATCCGGCGTGACGTCAACCTGGCGGCCAAGCTCGAGCTGGTCGGGCACGCGGAGGAGCTGCGCGTGGCCGAGCTGGCCGAGGGCGACTTCGACGCCGCGCTGGAAGACATCGACGACGACGTGCTCGGCCTGGTGTTCGCCGCGTGCCACCCGAGCCTGACCGCCCAGGCGCGAATCTCGTTGACCCTGAGAATGATCGGCGGCCTCACGACTCGCGAGATCGCGCGTGCGTTCCTCACCCAGGAGGCGACGATCGGCCAGCGGATCTCTCGGGCGAAGAAGAGCCTGTCGGCCGAGGGGGTCACCATCGAGGTGCCGTCGGGGGCTGAGCTGGCGCCACGCCTGGCGTCGGTGCTGGAGGTGGTCTACCTCGTGTTCAACGAGGGGTATGCCGCCACCTCGGGCCGCGACTGGGTGCGAGGAGACCTGATGGAAGAGGCAATCCGTCTTGGTCGGGTGCTGTCGGCACTGGCGCCGCGCGAACCAGAAGTGCACGGGCTGCTCGCGCTCATGGAGATCCAGGCCTCCCGCACGCGGGCGAGGGTCGGCCGGGCCGGCGAACCCGTGCTGCTGCTCGAGCAGAACCGCACCCGCTGGGACTGGTCGCTGATCCACCACGCCCTGACCGCGCTCGAGCGCGCCGCCGAGCTCTGCGGCATCCCGCCCGGTGGGGGAGCGCCGACGAGGCCGGTGGGTCCGTACCTGCTGCAGGCCGAGATCGCGGCGTGCCATGCCCGGGCCCGCACGGCCGAGGCCACCGACTGGGTGCGGATCGTCGGGCTTTACGGGATGCTCGGGGCGCTCCGGCCTTCGCCCATCATCGAGCTCAACCGGGCGGTGGCCCTCTCGTACGCGGAGGGCCCCGAGGCCGCGCTCGAGGTCGTCGACGCGCTGCACGACTCGGCGACCCTCGCCGGCTATCACCTGCTGCCCAGCGTGCGCGGCGACCTGCTGGCGCGGCTCGGTCGCGAGGAGGAGGCGCGGGCGGAGTTCGAGAGGGCGGCTGCCATGACCCAGAACGAGGCGGAGCGAAACCTGTTGCTGCGCCGCGCGACGAACCCGGCCTGAGCGGTCGCGGGGCTACAGCTGGGCTAAAGCGCGTCGAGGATGAGGTCGAGGCCGTAGTCGAACTCGCGGCCGAAGTCGTAGCCGGGCGCCAGCACGTGCCCGGTGGTGAACTCGAGCAGGTGCGGGTAGTCGGTTGCGAGGTATTCCAGCATCATCGACTCGGCCACGTCGCCCACGGTCTGTGGACCGTTGATCGGCAGGGAGGCCTCAGACAGGGCGAAGCCGTAGACGTACGAGTCGATCAGGGCGTAGGCGTGCGCGGTCAGCTCGAGCGAGAATCCCGCAGCACGGAGGCAACCGATGACCGCATCGAGGTGGCGCAGCGTGGCCGGGCCGGGCTTCGTGCGTGACTGCAGCAGGGGGATCGCCCAGGGGTGGCGCCGAAGAACCGTGCGAACCGAACGGCACCGCCGGCGCATCTCGCTGCGCCAGTCACCCTCTGCTGACGGCAGCTCCATCTCACCGAACACGAGATCGACGATCCCGTCGATGATCTCGTCCTTGCCGGTGACGTAGTGGTACACCGACATCGGCTTTACGCCGAGCTCCTGGGCGAGCGAACGGATCGTCAGCGACTCGACGCCGCCGGCGTCGGCGACGCGCATGGATCCGACGAGCACGCGCTCGCGACTGAGCGGCATCCGCGCCGGGGGCTGGCCGGCGCTGTAGTGGCTCGTCGTCACGTCTCGCCTTCCGGTCGTCGTGGGCCTGACTCTAGCGCCGATCGTACTTTGTACGCTAGCGTCTTCGTACTAAGTACGAGCGAGACAGCTCGAAGTATCAGTGAAGGGAGACGCCATGAATGATCGACGGGCCAACATCAGGTCGGCTACCGGAGACCGGATCACGAGAACGATGGCGGCCGTCGTGCAGCACGGCTACGGCTCGGCAGACGTGCTGCGGCTCGCTCAGGTGGGTCGACCCGAGATCGGCCCTCGTGAGGTGCTCGTACAGGTGCACGCTGCCGGGCTCGACCGGGGCACCTGGCACCTCATGCAGGGCACGCCGCGCCTGGTCCGACTGGTCATCGGTCTGCGATTGCCGAAGCAGCCCGTCATCGGCCGTGACGTCGCGGGAACGGTGGTCGAGGTGGGCTCCAAGGTCACCACATGGGTCGTCGGCGACGAGGTCTTCGGCGTGGCGCCCGGCTCGGTCGCCGAGTACGCCGTGGCGGCAGAGACGAAGCTCGCCCGCCGCCCGCCGAACCTCTCGTGGGAGCAGGCCGCGATCGTTCCCATCTCCGGGGGTACGGCCCTGCAGGCCGTCGTCGACATCGGTGGGGTCTCGGCCGGGCAACAGGTGCTGGTGACGGGGGCCTCCGGCGGGGTGGGGTCGTTCGCCGTTCAGCTCGCGACGTCAGCCGGGGCGGTCGTGACCGGAGTTGCCAGTGCCACCAAGCTCGACCTGGTGCGCCGCCTCGGGGCAGAGCGGGCGCTCGACTACGCCACGGACGACTTCGTTGACGGTGGCGCGCAGTACGACCTCATCATCGACATCGCGGGCCTACCCGACCTGGCCCGGCTGCGGGGCGCGCTGACGCCGACGGGCACGCTCGTGCTCGTCGGCGGAGAAGGCGGTGGCGACTGGACCGGTGGCACGATAGGCCGGCAGCTGCGGGCACGGCTCGCGTCGATCTTCAGCCGACAGCGACTGACGGGCGTCATCGCCAAGGAACGAGGCTCGGACTTCGACCGGCTTGCCGAGCTGCTCGAGTCAGGGCAGGTCGTTCCCAGCCTCGACCGGGCCTACCCCCTTGCTGAGGCGAGCGAGGCGATGCGGCGACTCGAAGCCGGCACGGTGCGCGGCAAGGTCGCCATCACGGTCGGTGCGGGCCGGTGACCCTCGCCCAAAGTCCGGCGGCTACTCGGCCGCCGCGGCAGCTCGCGGTTCGTTGCACAGGTCGATCGTTCGGCGTATGACGGGAGGATGGCAAAGCAGGTAGCCGGCGGGGTGTTCGCACTGACGATGGTGGTGGTGATCGTGGGTGTCGATGTGCTGTTCTTCAGAGACCACGTATGGGCGCGGCTGATGGTCAACGTCGGGATCGTTCTGGTGTTCGGGGCGTTCTATCTGAGGTTTCTGAAGCAGGCGTGAACGCTCAGTCGAAGACGTGCCAGCAGATGGCGTTTCGGCGCCGCTGGTCGTCGAGAACCAGCTCGCGCACGGCGTCGGGAAGGTGAGCCCGCTGCCAGTCCCGTTCGGTGGCCGCGGCATTGGCTTGGAAGGCCTGCCGATGGGCATCACCCATCCGCACCTCGCCACGGATCCACGCTCGACCGACCTCGATGGCCTCGTGGGGTCGGCGGTCAGCGGGCTGGAGGGCCTCGAACAGGGGCAGCACGTGTTCGGCACACGAGAGGGCCCAGCCAGCCAGCAGTCGATGATGCTCGTCGGTGAGCGTTCCCCCGCGACGGATCGTGATGAGCCGAGGATCGCGCTCCTTCGGCAGAATGGGCATGCCCTCTTCCTACCTGTACAGCCCGACATCGCTGGTGGATCACCGTGATGTCCGCGTGATCCCCGACAGGAGCGGATGCGTTCGGCCTCGACGTCGGTGCAGGGTGTCAAGATGGGTGTGTGGCGTCAGACAACCGGATGGTGGCTTTGGGTTTCGGCAAGTTCGCGCGAGCCGACCGCATCTTCGCGCTCGAGCGGATCACCGGAGAGGAACGCGGCGACGGCCAACGCACCCGGGTGTGGATCGACGGGGTGGCCGACCCCTTGATCGCCTCTCGCACCGAGGGCACGATCCTTCGCGACATGGGGCAGGAGGCCGCCATCGTCGGTCCGCAGATCGACGAGGCGCTCGACCTGGCGGCGCGCCTGGCCGCCGCGGCCGAAGCGGGCCGGGTAGACCTGAGCGACCTCGGCCGTCGAGCGCGACGACTGTTGGCCTCGACGACGGCTTCCTCGTCTGAATAGGTGTACGGCGGTGGGCGTGCTCAGCGACGAGGCCGGGCCGCCAGGTACACGGTGTTGGCCGACTGACCACCCGTGATCGGGTTGGGGAACGGCACCACGTGAGCGTCAGCGTGCTCGAAGGCCTCGGCCATCCGTCGCACCACCTCTGGCTCGGGTGGTTCGTCAGACCACAGCGCGAACGCCCCGTCGTCGGCGATCATCGCGGCCACCCGCGTGAACCCGAGGGTCGTGTAGAGGTCACTGTGGTCATCGCGCAGCAGCCAGTCGGGTGCGTGGTCGATGTCGAGCAGCACCGCGTCGTAGGTGCGGTCGGCGCGGCCGGCGCGAACCACATCGAAGAAGTCATCACAGACGAAGCGCACGCGCGGGTCTGCGGCCAGTCCTTGGGTGTCGGGCAGCAGGTCGCGCTCGTGCCACGAGATGACGACCTCCAGAGCCTCGATCACGGTCAGCTCGGTGACCCGGGCGTCGTCGAGAGCGGCCACCGCCGTGTAGCCGAGCCCGAGCCCACCCACCAGGACCGTCAGCGACGGGCCGGCCACGGCCGCGAGGCCGATGCGGGCCAGCTCCCGCTCGCCGACGGTGAACTGGCTGGACATGAGGAAGTCGTCGCCGAGCTTGACCTCGTGCACATCCTGCTCCGTGACGCGGTCCCGGCGCCGCCGAAGGCTGATCACGCCCCAGGGGGTGTCGCCCCAGTCGAGCTCTTCAATCCTCATCCATCGAGAATAGTGTCGATCGTCGCCACTCGCTGCCCGGTCGTCTTGTGACTGAACGGCGCTCGTCATCTGTGCCGGCGGGTGCGCAGGACGCCTACCCGGAAGGGGTGCCGAAGCCTACGCTGCAGGCATGAGCATCAACGTTCCTCTCGCCGAGCTCGCCCAGGCCATCGAGGCCCACCCGTTCGCTTATCTGCTCACCGTCAGCGAGGAGAAGCGTGTGCACGCCGTCGCCGTCGACGCTGCAGTCGACGGTGACCGGCTGCGCGTCCCCCGGCTGGGCCGGCGCACGTTGACCAACAGCGAGCAACAGCCCGCGGTGACGTTGCTGTGGCCACCGGCCCAGACCGGTGGCTACTCCTTGATCGTCGACGGCACCGCGGAGCGTTCGGACGATGGCGTGCTGGTGACCCCGTCTCGTGCCGTTCTGCACCGTGCGGCGGCCGGGTCCGGCGAGCAGGTGGACGACGGTGAGGCGTGCGGCTCCGACTGTGTAGAGTTGCCGACGCACTGAGGTCGTCGCCGCTCCATCCCGGGCGGGCCCGCGGGTCGTCCCGGTGGTTTGATCGACGCATGCGCATCTTCTTCACCGGGGGCAGTGGCAAAGCCGGCAGGCACGTCGCGCCTTACCTGGCCGATCACGGTCATCAGGTCACCAACGCCGACCTTGTCCCGTTGGGGCACCCGGCAGTGTCCGACCTGAGGGTCGACCTCACCGACATCGGCGAGACCTACTCGGCACTGGCCGGAATGGCGAGGATGGCGGAGCTCGAGCTGGCGCAGAAGCCCGCCTACGACGCTGTCGTCCACTTCGCCGCGGTGCCGGCCATCCTGCTGCGCCCCGATGCGACGACCTACGCGACGAACGTGCTCAGCACCTACAACGTGCTGGAGGCCGCGACCCGGCTGGGCGTGCGCAAGGTCGTGTTCGCTTCGTCGGAGACGACGTACGGCATCTGCTTCGCCCAGGGCCAGCGACAACCGCAGTACCTGCCGGTCGACGAAGACCATCCGACGATCCCCGAGGACTCCTACGCGATGTCCAAGGTGGCGGGCGAGGTGACGGCGCGTTCCTTCCAGGCCCGCACCGGCGCCGACGTCTACGGCCTGCGCATCAACAACGTCATCGAGCCGCACGAGTACGCCGAGAAGTTTCCCGACTTCCTCGCCGACCCGTCGCTGCGGCGGCGAAACATCTTCGCCTACATCGACACCCGTGACCTCGGCCAGATGGTGCAACGTTGCCTCGAGGTCGACGGGCTGGGGTATGAGGTCTTCAACGTGGCCAACGCCGACATGTCTGTCGCTGCGACGACCCAAGAGGTCTGCGACCACTTCTACGATGGAGTGGAGCTGCGGCGGCAGATGGGGCGTGACGAGACGTTCTACTCCATCGACAAGGCCCGCACGCTGCTCGGCTACGCGCCCCAGCACTCCTGGCGTGATGTCCTGCCCGACCCCGCAGAGTGATGACCCGCGCGGCCTCGCGTTACCCGCGGACGTGGACGCGGATGCGGCGAGGCAGCGTCGGGTTCGTGCCTCCCGTGGTGCGATCACAGCGTCCGTCTGCCACCTGCTTGAGGCTTGAGGTGGCAGACGGACGGGGTGTGAACCGCGTCAGACCAAGGCCTTGCACTGTCCGGTGGCCTTGCCGCCGACGACGTTGACGGCCCCCGGGACGAACCCGCCGGACACGCCCGGGGCCAGAGCCCTACAGCTCAGGTTCCCGCCGATCTTGTTCTGAACGATATAGACGCCGGGGGCGCCCGGGTCGGGATCACTCAGCCGGATGTTGGTCAGTGTCACGTTCCTGCCGATCTTGTTGAAGAGCACACCCACCCAGTCGGTCCGCTGCCCGCTGACCGTGAGGCTGCCGCCTATGGTGTTGTTCTTGATCGCCCATGGAACAACGGAGCCGCCACTCCAGAGGGCAACGCTCCCGCGGATCGTGATTCCGTTGAGCAGAACGGCGGCCGCGTCAGTGACCCAGACGTTCCCCTTGACGGTGATGGTGGAGTGCCTCCTGGGTTCGACGGTGCACGGGTGCGCCGAGTTGCCGGTGTAGGACTCGGGCTGGCAGCCCAGTCCGACCAACGAGCCCGCAGCCCCGATGACATTGCCTCCGACGGTGATCGTCGACGGCGCGCTCTGCGCGTCGAACGTGGCACCGGCGGCGACGAACACGTTGCCGACGACACGAATCTTTGCCTTCGCCGGCACGGTGCACGCGCCCTTGACCGCGATGCGTGCGTAGCTCCCCGACGGGATTTCACCACCAGTGCACGTGTACGCCTTCGGCGTCTGCGTGCTGGACCCGGCCGCCATCGCCGGCCCACCCGAGAGCGCGAGCGCTCCCGCAGCAGCAAGGGTCCCCAATACCCTCACCCGCATTGCAATCCCCATGAACTTTCCCTTTCTCTCGCGGCCCCCGAGCCGAACCTTTCCGGTCTACACCCAAACGTCCGACCCGGGCTAGGGGTCAGGCCGGAACGGGACGCCGACGACGTCCAGCGTGAGCCTCATGGACGTCACACGGCGGAGGCCTTGACCACCTGGCCTATCGATGATAGTTTTCCGATTGTCGATAGAGATACTATCGGCGATCGGTTCAGGAGGATTGACATGCACCCTTACCTCATTCAGCAGGCCGCGAGCTTCCAGATCGCTGACCGGATCGCGCAGGCCGAGCAGTCGCGGCTGGGCCGTCAGGTCCGCGAAGCCCGTAGCCCTCGGCGCCTGGTGACCGGGCGGCGGCTGCAGTGGCTGACCCCATGGTTCTCCAGCCCCCGCGGGCCTCGGATGGCGTGAGCGCTCACCGACCGCACCGACCGCACCATCAAGCTGTACCTGGCCGTACCTGGCCACATCTTCTCTGGAGGCCTGTTATGACGTTGACCGCTGATGACCCGCGAGCGAAACGCCGCGAGGCCAAGATCGCCGACATCGTCGACGCGGCCTGGACCCTGGCCCGCCGCGATGGTCTGGGGGCGATCTCGTTGCGCGACCTCGCCGCCGCCGTCGGGCTGCGACAGCCCTCGCTCTACGTGTACTTCGACTCCAAGCTCGCCCTCTACGACGCCATGTTCGCCGACGGCTACCGCCAGCTACTGGCTCACCTCGAGAACCGTGACTATGGCGGTGACCCCCGCGACGCGCTCGTCGAGTTCGTTCGAGACCTGGTGCTCTTCTCCAGCACGGACCCGGTCCGCCACCAGCTGCTCTTCCAACGCACGCTGCCCGGGTTCGAACCCTCCCCGCAGGCGTACGCCCCCTCGCTGGAGTTCTCCCGACGAGCCATCGACCTGTGTGCCAAGGCCGGCATCACCACGGCAGCCGACATCGACCTGTACAGCGCCCTGATCAGCGGCCTGGCCCACCAACAGGTCGCCAACGACCCCGGCGGCCACCGCTGGGCCGACCAGGCCGAACGAGCCGTCGACCTGCTCCTCACCACCGCCCGAACACCCACCCCCACACC
>JAKDLG010000113.1 GCA_030452985.1 Humibacillus sp. | reverse complement strand
GCGAGTGACGACCCGCGACATCGTCTTCGTCGTCGTCGGCGCGATCACCGCTCTCTCCGCACTACTCGCCGTCACGACCCGCCACGTGGTGCACGCCGCCCTGTGGCTGCTCGTCTCGCTCGGATCCCTGGCCGGCTGCTACCTCGTGCTCGGCCAGGAGCTGGTGGGCCTGGTGCAGCTGCTCGTCTACGTCGGGGCCATCGTCGTGCTCGTGCTCTTTGCTCTGATGCTCACGCGTGCACCGATCGGCCCCAACCCCGACATCAGCACTCCGCCCTGGCAGCGCGTCGCCGCCGTCGTGCTCGGTGGCGCCACCACGGCCCTGCTCGCCGCCACCCTGCTTCCGGTGCTCTCGGGGGTCTCCGTCGACCTCGACCGACCCCGCACCGGCACCCCACAGATCGCCCAGGCCGTGTTCGGCACCTGGGTCTGGCCGTTCGAACTGCTCTCGGTGCTGCTGCTCGTCGCCCTGATCGGTGCGTTCGCCGTCTCGCGCCTCGTACTGCGTGAGGGGGTCGACGCGCCGTGATGCACCTGCAGTACCCCCTGGCGCTGGCCGCCCTGCTCGCCGGCATCGGCGTCTACGGCGTGCTGGCCCGCCGCAACGCCGTGCTGGTGCTGATCGGCGTCGAGCTCATCCTCAACGCGGCGAACCTCATTCTGGTCACGGTCGGCTTGCAGCCGAAGGCCCCATTCGCTGCCGGGTCGGTGCTCACGCTCTTCGTGATCACCATCGCCGCCGCCGAGGTGTGTGTGGCGCTCGCGGTGATCCTGGCGATGTTCCGCGGGCTGGGGCACATCGACCTCACCGCCGACCCCGACCTCGCCGACGACCCAGCCGACGACCCCGATGGAGACGACGACCCCGATCGAGACGACGACCCCGATCGCGATGACGACCCGCCCGCGGCGGGGTCCCACTCGGCGACCGTCGGCCAGCACGGTTCATCGCGAGAGGAGGTCTCGCCGTGATCTGGGTCGTGCGTCTCGTCGTGCTGCTGCCCGCCCTCGCCGGCCTGGCCGGGCTGCTGGCGCGCCGCACGCCGCTCGTGGCCCGGGGAGTCGCCGTCGGCTCGGCCGTGGTCGTCGTGGCCCTGGCGGTGGCCCTGTTCGTCGCTCCGATGGACACCGCCGACATCGACTCGGTCGGCGCCCTGCCCCTGGGCAACCTCAGCGCACCGCTGCACCTGCTCTCTGACCAGCTCTCCGGCGTGGTCGCCCTCGTGGTGTCCCTCGTCGTGCTCACCATCCAGGTCTTCACCGTCTGGTACCTGCGCGACGACCCGCGGTACACCCAGTTCGCCGCCACCGTGTCGCTCTTCGCCGCCGGGATGCTGCTCGTTGTGGCCTCGGCCGACCTGGCCCTGACCCTGGTCGGCTGGGAGGTCATGGGCTGGTGCTCGTGGCTGCTCATCGGCCACGACAGCGAACGCTTCGCGGCCCGCCGCGCTGCCTACAAGGCGTTCCTCGTCACCTGCGTGGCCGACATCGCCATGGTGGTGGGATTCATCGCGCTCTCGGTACGGGCGCGCAGCACCGACCTGCTCGACGTGCTCACGGTGCACCCGTCGGCCGGCACCGATGCTCTGCTGACGCTGGGCCTCGTCTGCGTCGTCATCGGGGTGGCGGGCAAGTCGGGCCTCGTGCCGTTCCACGACTGGCTGCCCGACGCCATGGAGGGCCCCACCCCGGCCTCCGCCCTGATCCACGCTGCCACCATGGTCGCGGCCGGCACGTACGTGATCGCCCGACTCTTCCCGCTCTACGCCTTCGACGATGCCGCGCGCACCGTGCTGGCCGTACTCGCTGCCGTCACGATGGTCTACACGGCCCTGCTGGCCTTCGCGCAGACCGACCTCAAGCGGTTGCTGGCCTACTCGACCCTCAGCCAGGTCGCCATCATGCTCGGAGCCCTCGCTGCCGCGCCGGCTGACGTCGGGCCGGTTCCGGCGGTCTCGCACCTCGTCGGCCACGCCTTCTTCAAGGCGCTGCTGTTTCTCGGTGCCGGCTGGCTCGCGGCCCTCGTCGGGGCGACGGCCCTCGACGCCCTGCGAGGTCGCGCTCGAGACCGTCGGGCCCTGCGCCGGGCCATGGCGATCGGGCTCGCCTCGCTCGCCGGGGTGCCACCGCTCATCGGCTTCTTCACCAAGGACACTGCGATCGACGCCGCCGTGGAAGGCGCCACCGGCGGCGGGGGGCTGCGAGCCTGGATCGTCGTCGTGGCCCTCTTCGCCACGACGGCGCTCACGGCCGCCTACTGCACCCGGGCCTGGCTGCTGCTCGACACCCCCTGCCCCACTCCCGCCTCCACCTCTTCTGCCGCGAACGACTCGTTCGAGGTCGAACACGGTGGTACACGGGCGCGTTCGCTCACCACCAGCGCGTTCGACGACGGGATGCCGCTCACCCCCCTGGCGGTGGGCGAGCCCGGTGTGCTGACCACGCACGGTGAGCACAAGCCGATCACCCTCACGGCATCCCTGTCGGTCTTCGCCCTGGCCGCCCTGACGCTCTTCGGCACCCTGCTCCTGCTGGGGCTCGATGGAGCCGTGCACGTGGGTGTCGTCTCGGCCACGGTGTCGCTGCTGTTCGTCGCGGCCGGTGCCTTCGCGGCCTGGTCGATGAGCGAGCGCGGTCTTCGCGACGCCGCCGAACGACTGCCGACCCGGCTACGGGCCGACGCGGTCATCGGCTTCGGCGCCGACACCGCGTACGCGCGGGTGGGCTCCGGCGTCACGGCCCTCGCGCGACTTGTCGTCGTGCTCGATCGTGACGTGGTCGATGCCTACCCGCGCGCGACCGCCGTGACAGCTCGCCAGCTCGGCCGAATCGGGGTGCGGCTGCACCGGGCCGTTCCCGCGAGCGCCCTGCTGGGCGTCGTGGTCGGCATCGTCGTCGTCGCCGTGCTGGGGGTGACGGTGTGGCAGTGACCATGGCGACGAGCCTGATGACGCTGCTCCTGCTCGTGCCCCTGTTGGCCGCCCTGGCGCTGCTCACGCTGCCGTCCACCAGTGGTGGCGAGCGCGTGATCGCGCTCGGCGGCTCACTCGTGACCGCCGTGCTCGCGGTGGTGGTCGTCTCCGGCTCGTACCAGGTCGACCGGTCGTGGGTCCGCTCGCTCGGCATCCGCTGGCACTTCGCGGTCGACGGGCTGTCGGCGGCGCTGGTGCTGCTGGCGGCCCTGTTGACGGTCGCCGTCATCGTGCACGCCCTGGCCGGCCCGACGCCGGCCGGCGGGTCACGGTCGACCTACCTGGGCGCCGTCCTGCTCGTCGAGACCGGGGCGCTGGCGACGTTCCTCGCTCGCGACGCGGTGCTCTTCTTCATCGCGTTCGAGGTGGTGCTCGTGCCGATGTGGGTGCTGATCCGCCGCTTCGGTGACGACCACGTGAGCGACGAGCGACGGTCCGACGCGGCCGGCCGGTTCATCCTGTTCACCGTGTTCGGCTCGACCCTGATGCTCATCGGCATCCTGCTGCTCATCTGGAACCAGGGCACCTCCGACCTCGACACCCTCGCCCGCCTGCACGGCGATGGCCTCACCCGCCCGCTCCAGATCACCATCGCTGCCGTGCTGTTGACCGGTCTGGCGATCAAGGTGCCGATCTGGCCGCTGCACACCTGGTTGCCGAGCGCGCACACCATCGCCCCGACCGCGGGCTCGGTGCTGCTCGCCGGGGTGCTGCTCAAGATGGGCACCTACGGCATCGTGCGGCTCGCGGTTCCGGCGCTGCCGGAGGGCGTCGCCGCGCTGAGCCCGGTGCTCGCGATCCTCGGCGTCGTCGGCATCATCTGGGGAGGGCTGGCCTGTCTCGTCGAACGCGACCTCAAGCGGCTCGTCGCCTACAGCTCGGTCGCCCACATGGGGTTCGTCGTGCTCGCGATCGCCTCGGGCAGCGACGCCGGGCTCCAGGCCGCCCTCTTCGGCAACGTGGCCCACGGCGTCGTCTCGGCGCTGCTGTTCTTCGTCGTGGGTGACCTCAAGGAGCAGTGGGGCTCGGCCGATCTGTCGGTGGCGCGCGCCGCCCTGCGTGACAAGACGCCCCGCCTCGGGGTGGCGCTGGTCTTCGGCTTCGCGGCGGCTCTGGGACTGCCGGGGCTGGTCAGCTTCTGGGGTGAGTTCCTGGCCCTCTACGCCGCCTGGTCGCCGGCCCCGGGTCGGCCGGTCGCGCTGCTGCGGACGTGCGTCGTCGTCGGCGCGATGGGGATCGCCCTCGCGGCCGCCTACTCGCTGCGGGTGCTGCGCATCGTCTGGGCCGGCGAAGGCAGCGAGGATGCTCAGGGTGAGGTCGCGAAGGCCGTGCCCGACTCGACCGGCCCGCGCTGGGGTGTGGTCGTCACCCTGCTTGTCGCGGTGGTCGGCCTCGGTGTCGTGCCCCACCTGCTGCTGCGCATCTCTGAGCTCGATGTCGTTGCCGTGCTGGGCGGGGGTGGCCGATGAACGGGCTCGTCATCGACGTGGCCGCGCTGTGGCCGGCGCTCTTCCCCCTGCTCGGCATCGTGGCCGTTCTCGTCGTCGACCTCGTCACTCCGCGGCTGCGGCAGGCGCCCTACGCGGTGGCCGTGGTCGCCGCGGGCTTCGGTGCCTGGACCTCGCTGCCCGGTGTGCTCCAGGAGGCCGGTTCGAGCCGCTCGAGCTTCTGCGTGGGACAGCAGGGCTGGTTCTCCTCCACGTCAGCGCCGCCCCACATCGCCCCGACCTGTTTCTGGCAGGCCGACTCCCTCGCCAGCGGGCTCCAGCTCGCGGCCAGTCTGGCTGCCGTCGTGTGCCTGCTGCTCGCGTGGCCCATCGCTCGAAGCCGGGCGGATGCCGCATCCGGTGCGCCCGCGCCGGCGCGGTCGGGCCACACTCGGGAGCCGGTCGAAGCGGTGCTGCTGCTCGCCGCGCTCGCCGGAACCGTGGTGCTCGCCGCGAGCCGCGACGTCGGCACCTGGCTCGTCGCGCTCGAGCTGGCCACCCTCCCGGTGATCGTGCTCGTGGCCCTCGCCGGGAGGCGGCGCTCCATCGTCGGCGCGGTGCAGCTGCTCGTCACCTCGCTCGTCTCCTTCGCGTTGCTCGTGCTCGGCGCCGCGCTGTGGTTCGCCGCCACCGGTAGCCCGTTCCTCGACCCGGAGGCCGCAGGAGGCGCTGCCGGCTCACCCGTGGCCCTGGACAGCGCGGGATCAGCCGCGCTGCTGGCGCTCTCGGTCGTGTTCGTGGTCGCGGGCATCGGGTTCAAGCTCTCGCTGGTGCCGTTCCACGCGTGGACCCCGACGGCCTACTCCGGAGCGACCCTGTCGGTGGCGACCTTCCTGGCCACCGTCTCGAAGATCGGGGCCCTCGCCGCGCTGCTGGTGTTCCTGCGGGCCGTGGCGGTGCTCGGTACCCCCGGGTTCGTCGCCATCGCCGTGCTCTCCGCGCTCAGCATGACCGTCGGCAACCTCATGGCGCTGCGACAGAACGACGTCGTGCTGCTGCTCGCCTGGTCGACCGTCGCGCAGGCGGGCTGGGTGGTGCTGCCCCTCGTCAGCGTCTCAGCGCTCGGCACCGGTGCCTCGGCCGCCTACCTGCTGACCTACGTGGTGGCCACCCTCGTGGCGTTCGCCGTGGTAGCGCTCACGGTGCGTGACTCCGGCGCCGTAGGGAGGTCGCTGGTCGGCTACGAAGGTCTGTGGCGGCGCCACGCCTGGCGCGCCGGCGCCCTGGGCCTCGCCCTCACCTCGCTGGCCGGCCTGCCCCCCGGCGTCATCGGTCTCGTGGGCAAGATCGTGGCATTGCGGCCTGTCGTGGCGCAGGGGTGGGTGTGGCTCACGGTCATCGCGGCGGCGAACGCTGTGCTGGGCGTTGCGGTCTACCTGCGCTGGTTGCGTCCGGTCGTCACTTCCGTGGCCGAGCCGGCCGAGGCGGCCGAGCCGGTGAACGAGGCGGCCGGCTCGGCCGTCGTGGCCGGCCGCGCCCTGAGCTCCCCCCGGGTGCGCCAGGTGCGACGGGGCGCGGTCGTGGCCGCGCTGGTGATCTCGGCAGCGGTGCTGCTCGTGGTCAGCGTCCAGCCCGACCTGCTGCTCGGCGTGCTGCGCTGAGGGTCGGCCGCGAGGGCGCTGGGAACGGGCATCGAAGGTCACACGTTCAACCGGCATGCACAACCATTTCAACGGGCTCAAGACCGCTGCGCTCTTCGGCAGCATCTGGGTCCTGTTGCTCGGCCTCGGGGCCATCGTCGGCGGCGGCCGCTTCATCTGGGTCTTCGCGCTGATCGGCGTCGCCACCACGTTCTACGGCTACTGGAACAGCGACAAGCTCGCCATCCGGGCGATGCACGCCTACCCCGTCTCCGAGGCCCAGGCGCCGGCGATGTACCGAATCGTTCGCGAGCTGTCGACCCGAGCCGGCAAGCCGATGCCGCGGCTCTACATCTCGCCGACCCAGGCGCCGAACGCGTTCGCCACCGGGCGCAACCCGCGTAACGCGGCCGTTTGTTGCACCGAGGGGATCCTCTCGCTGCTCGATGAGCGGGAGCTGCGCGGGGTGCTCGGCCACGAGCTGATGCACGTCTACAACCGCGACATCCTCACCGCCTCGGTCGCGGCCGCGGTGGCGGGCGTCATCACCTCCATCGGCCAGATGATGATGTTCACCACCATGTTCAGTGGCACCGCTGGCGGGGGTTCGGGTGATGACCGTCCCAACCCCCTGGCCCTGCTCGCCATGAGCCTGCTCGCCCCGTTCGCAGCCATGATGATCCAGATGGCGATCAGTCGCACGCGGGAGTACGACGCCGACGAAGACGGCTCCAAGCTCACCGGCGACCCGCTCGCCCTCGCCTCGGCCCTGCGCAAGCTCGAGACGGGGGTGGCGCGGGCGCCGTTGCAGCCCCAGCAGCAGATCGTCAACGCGAGCCACATGATGATCGCCAACCCGTTCCGCGCCCAGGACGTCTCACGCTTCTTCGCCACCCACCCCCCGATGCACCAGCGCATCTCGCGCCTGGAGAACCTCGCCGGCGGTCCGCACCGCTCCTGAGCGCCACAGCCCGAAGCGATCTGGCAGGCTCGGGGCCATGCGCAGTCTCACCCTGGCCGAAGCCCGCGACCGCGGCGACCTGCTGACCGTGTCGTCGTATGACGTCGACCTGGATCTCGACCGGGGTTCCGAGGTGTTCGGTTCGCGAGCCACCGTGCGGTTCAGCAGCCGGCGCGAGAACGCCGAGAGCTGGGCCGACCTCAAGGCCGTCGCCATCGACTCGATCACCCTCAACGGCAGGGCGCTCGACCCCGCCTCCGTGCGCGACGGGCGGCTGCCCCTGTCGGGACTCGCCCTCGACAACGAGCTCGTGGTCGAGGCGACGATGGCCTACAGCCACGACGGCCAGGGCCTGCACCGGGCCACCGACCCCGCCGACGACCTCGACTACGTCTACGGTCACCTCTTTCTCGATGCCGCCCCGAGTGTCTACGTCTGCTTCGACCAGCCCGACCTCAAGGCCCCCTACGACGTGAGCGTCACGGCCCCGGTCGACTGGGTCGTCATCGGCAACGGCGCGGCCACGAGGGCGGCACCCGGACGGTGGTCCCTGGCGACGACGAAACCGCTCGCCACCTACTTCGTGACGGTGTGCGCCGGGCCCTACGTGTCGGTGCGCGACGAGCACGACGGCATCCCCCTCGGGTTGCACGCGCGTGCCTCGCTCCGCGAGCCCCTGGAACGGCACGCCGCCGAGATGATCGAGATCACCCGAGCCTCGTTCGACTACTTCCACGCCCTCTTCGGCATCCGCTACCCCTTCGGCGAGTACCACCAGGTGTTCGTGCCCGAGTTCAACGCCGGCGCGATGGAGAACCCCGGCTGCGTGACCTTCCGCGACCAGTACCTCTTCCGGGGAGCTGCGACCCGCGACGAGCTGCTGAGCCGCGCCAACACCATCGCGCACGAGATGTCGCACATGTGGTTCGGCGACCTCGTGACGATGCAGTGGTGGGACGACCTCTGGCTCAACGAGTCGTTCGCCGAGTACATGTCGCACCGCGCGCTGGTCGCCGCGACCGAGTACACCGAGGCCTGGGTCGACTCGACGATCGTGCGCAAGGTGTGGGGCTACGGCGCCGAACGTTCGCCCTCGACCCACCCCGTGGCGGGCGCCCCGGCCCTCGACGCCCAGAGCGCGCTGCAGAACTTCGACGGCATCTCCTACGCCAAGGGTGCGGCGGCGTTGCGACAGCTGATTGCCTACGTCGGTGATGACGCGTTCATCGCGGGTCTGCGGGCCTACCTCACCGAGAAGTCCTACGCCAACGGCACGCTCGCCGACTTCGTCCGCTCCATCGAGCAGGCCAGCGGCCAGCACCTGGCTGACTGGTCGCAGGGCTGGCTGCTGACCGCCGGTCGCGACACGCTCGCCCTCGAGCTCGAAACCGGCGACGCCCCCGAGGGCAGCGGTGGCTCCGAGGGCGGGGCTCGGCTCGTCATCGCGGCTAGGGTGCTGCGCGAGACCCCGGCCGACCAGCCGGCCAACCGACCTCACGCGTTCGACGTGGCCGGGTTCACCGACGGACGTGAGACGACGCGCTTCGAGGTGACCGTGGTTTCGAGCGAGACCGCAGTGTCCGGGCTCGTCGGCCAACCCCTGCCGGCTCTGGCGGTGCCGAACGCCAGTGACCTCACCTGGGCACGAGTTCGGTTGTCCGACAGCACGATCGCCCACCTGAGCAAGCAGCTGCCCCTGGTCGAGGACCCGCAGGCCCGGGCGGTCGTGTGGTCGGCCCTGCTCGACGGGGTGCACGGCGCCACCGTCGACCCCCGGGTCTTCCTCGACGTCTTCGACGCCGCCTGGCCCCAGGAGAGGAACTCGTCCATCCTGACCCGGGTATCTGCCTACGCCGAGCACCGCATCATCGCCTGGTTCGTGCCGAGGGCCGAGCAGGACGCCGCACTGCTGCGCCTGACCCAGGTGGCGGCCAAGATGCTCACCACGGCCGGCGACGGTACGACCGAGTCGCTGGCGGCGGCCCGCCTGGCGGCCGCCACGAGCGACGACCAGTCGATGCTGACGGCCTGGGCGGCCGGGCACGACCTGCCCGAGGGGCTGGCCGATGACGGTGACTTCCGGTGGATCGTGGTGCGTAACCTCGCCGGCCGCGGCCTCATCGACGCGGCCGACATCGACTCCTACCGGGCCCGCGACGACACCCTTCAGGGTTCGCTCAACGCCCTCATGTGTCGGGCGGCCCTCCCCGACGCCGACGCCAAGGCGTGGGCGTGGGAGGAGCTGACGCAGAAGCGCGGACGGTCGAACTACGAGCTGGTGCACCTGGCCCGGGCCTTCTGGTCGGCCCCGACCGACTCCCTCGTCGCCGACTACGTGCCGCGCTACTTCACCGACGTGCCGGCGATGTCGCAGTGGGTGGGCGAGGACGCCCTGGCTCGAGTGGTGCTCGTCGCCTTTCCGAAGGTGTTCACCGACACCACCGCCGAGCTCAGCGCCGCCGCGCTATGCCGCGACGACCTCTCGCCGGCCGTTCGTCGCCAGCTCATCGACGCCGACGCCGAGCTGCGCGAGGCTCTGGAGTCACGTCGGGTGTTCAGCCGTCCGTCGTGATCCTGCCGGATACCGTGACTCTGCCGGATGCCGTGACCTCGGTCTGCGAAGCGCACGCCGATCTCGTCGACCAGGTTGCGCCCGGTCTGCTCGACGGTCTCTACCTCCACGGTTCGATCTGCTTCGACGGCGAGTTCTTCGCCAGCAGCGACGTCGACTTCGTCGCGACGCTCACCCGTCGTCCGGGAGAGGCCGACGTCGAGGCGCTGCGGCGCGTGCACGCCGACCTCGGCAACGCCGGGGAGCGCCCGGCCTACGACGGCTTCTACCTGCTCGAGCGCGACCTGGCCGGTCCCCCGGAGGCGGTGCCACCCACACCCGGGGTCCTCGGCGGGTGGTTCTCGGTCGGTCGGCAGTGCGATCAGAGCCTGGTGACCTGGCACGAGCTGGCCGAGCGCGGCATCACCCTGCGGGGAAAGGCGGTCGGCGACATCCCGATCCATCAGGATGCCGCGGGCCTGCGAGCGACCACGCGCGCGAACCTCGACGGCTACTGGAGCATGCAGCTGGAGGCGCTACGCCACCACCCGCGCGAGGCTGCGCTGCCCGGGGCGGCCGAGTGGGGCGGGCTGGGCGCACCGCGTCTGCACCACCTGCTCGCCACCGGGCGACTCACCTCGAAGTCGGGTGGGGGCCGTTGGGCGCTCGAAGCGTTCCCGCAGCATCGCGAGGTCGTCGAGGAGGCGCTGCGGGTGCGCGAGCAACCTGATGGCCACTCGACCTACGCGAACGACCCCGCCCGGCGGGGCCGCGACCTGATCGCCCTCATGACCGACGTCATCGACGACGCTCTCGGGCTCTGAGTGTCACCAGCCCGGCTGGGAAGCCGTCGGGGAGGTTCACCGGCACCCAGCGCCGAGGAACCTCCCCGACCCGTGCACTCCGGCCGGTTGCAGCAGAAGAGAGCTCGATCAGCCGCTGTTACCAGGGGCTCGGCTCGTAGTCCTTGACGAAGCAGCCGTAGAGGTCGTGGCCGGCTTCACCGCGCACGATCGGGTCGTACACCCGGGCGGCCCCGTCGACGAGGTCGAGCGGCGCGTGCCATCCTTCGGCGGCGATGCGCAGCTTCTCCTGGTGGGGGCGCTCGTCGGTGATCCAGCCGGTGTCGACCGCGGTCATGAGGATGCGGTCGGTCTCGAACATCTCTCCGGCACTGGTGCGGGTGAGCATGTTGAGCGCCGCCTTCGCCATGTTCGTGTGCGGGTGCCCGGGGCCCTTGTAGCGCCGTGAGAACTGACCCTCCATGGCTGAGACGTTGACGACGTAGGCCCGCCGGGCGCCGGCAAGCACAGCGGCGCGCATCGCCGGTCGCAACCGGGAGATGAGGATGAACGGCGCCGTCGAGTTGCACAGCTGCACCTCGAGCAGCTCGAGCGGGTCGACCTGCTCGATCCGCTGGGTCCACGAGTTCGACCGCTGCAGGTCAGGCAGCAGCCCCCCGGCGTCCACCGCGGTGCCGGCGAGGTGGGCCTCCAGGCTCGCGTGACCGGCCGAGAGGGCGAGCGCCGTCATCGACGCCGCGTTCTGGGCGCCGAGCGCCTGCTCCACCGACTCGCCCTCGTGGTGGGCGACCGCGTGAGCCTCGAGGGCACCGGCGATGGAGGCCGGGTGGGCCTCGCTGATGCGGTCGAAGGTCACCATCTCGGGGAGCGCGACCCCGATCGGCAGCGGCGCCGACTCCTGCTCGACGAGGTTGCCGTACGAGCCGGGGGAGCGGCGCACCGTCTGGGCCGCGTTGTTGATGAGGATGTCGAGAGGCCCGGCCCCCGCGACCTCGTCGGCGAGGGAGACGACCTGGGTCGGGTCGCGCAGGTCGATGCCGACGATCGTGAGCCGGTCGATCCAGTCGGCACTGTCGTCCATCGCGGCGAACCGCCGGACGGCGTCCCTGGGGAAGCGGGTCGTGATCGTCGTGTGGGCGCCGTCTCGGAGCAGGCGCAGTGCGATGTACATCCCGATCTTCGCGCGCCCTCCGGTGAGCAGGGCGCGCTTGCCGGTGAGGTCGGTGCGCTGGTCACGCTTGACGTGCGAGCGGGTGGCGCAGTCGGGGCAGAGCCAGTGGTAGAAGGCGTCGACGAGCGTGTAGTCGGCCTTGCAGATGTAGCAGCCACGCGAGTTGACCAGCTCACCTGCAAAGGCACCCTTGGTGGTGCTGACCAGGGGGAGGCCGCGGGTCTCGTCGTCGATGCGCAGCCGCGACCCGGTGGCGGTGGCCTCGATCACCTGGCGGTCGGCCTTGCGCTCGGCCCAGGTCTTGGCGTTGCGTCGGTCCTTCTTCATCCGCTTGTAGAACAAGGAGGCGGCGCGCTTGAGGGCCTCAAAGTCGGGATCGTCGCGCTCCAGCGCCGGGCCGGCCGCCAGCACGCGCAAGGCCGTCGCCACGTCCTCGGGCTCGAGGCGTGGCGACGGCACGGCGATCGGGTTGGCTTCGTCCGGGTCCACCGGAGCATCCTAGGTGGACGTCTGGGGATCGTGGTGACCTCGGGATGGACGGTCAGTTGTTGCTGTCGGGCTTGACCGCGAGGGTGACGTCGATGGTCTGCTTGGCCCCGCCACGGAACACAGTGAGCTGGGCCTGGTCGCCGGCGGCCAGTTCGCGGACCTGACCGACGAGGGCGATGGCCGAGTCGACCGGTTCACCGTTCACTTCGGTGATGACGTCGCCGACCTTCAGGCCGGCCTTGGCCGCGGGGGTGCCGCTGACCACGCTGACGATCTGGGCGCCGGCCCGCTTGGCCGAGCCGTCGGTGATGGTCGTGTCGCGCGAGCTGACCCCGAGGAAGGCGTGCTCGGCCTTGCCCGACGTGATCAGCTGGTTGGCGATGGACTTGGCCTCCTTGATCGGGATGGCGAAGCCGATGCCGATGTTGCCGCTCTGGCTACCCGACGAGCTCTGCCCGAGCGAGGCGATCGAGCTGTTGATGCCGACCAGCTCACCCTTGCCGTTGACCAGGGCGCCACCGGAGTTGCCGGGGTTGATGGCGGCGGAGGTCTGGATGGCGTTGGTGACCACTGCGTCGGACTGGGTCTGGTTGCCTTGTGGCCCTTGGCCGTCTTGCGGTGCCTGCTCGGCCGGTCCGGTGCTCACCGGCCGGTTGAGGGCCGAGACGATGCCGGTCGTCACGGTGCCCGACAAGCCGAGCGGGTTGCCGATCGCCATGACCGGGTCGCCGACCGAAAGGGCACTGGAGTCACCGAGGGTGATGGGGGTGAGGTCACTCGGCCCGTTGGTGAGCTTGATGATAGCAAGGTCGGTAGACGGGTCGGTGCCGACGATGGTCGCGGCGTAGGTGGTTCCGTCGGCGAGCGTCACGGTCAGGGTGGCCTGGTTGTTCCCGGCCGCGTCGGCGACGACGTGGTTGTTCGTGAGGATGTGACCGGATGCGTCGAACACGACGCCGGAGCCGGCATCCCCGCCCTGCTGGGTCGTCACATTGATGCTGACGACGCTCGGTGACACCGCCTTGGCGACGGCTGACCAGTCGGGGGCTGCCGCGTTGCTCTGCGACACCGTGGGCGACGTGTTCGCGGCGGGGTTCGCGGTCGTGCTCGAGCTCTGGACCGCCACGGCGCTGCCGTTGTTGCTCGTCTGGGTCAGGGCGTACGTGCCGCCGCTGGCCAGCACCGCCGCGAGCAGCGCGACCCCGGCGGTCTCGGCGAGGCGTCGCCGCGGGCGCGGCTCGCCCTTCTGCCCCTTGCCCGACGGAGGGGGTGGCGGTGGCGTCGGAGTCTGGCCCGGGTAGCCCGCATACGACGGGTCCTGCGGGTCGCCTGTGGGCGTGTTCCAGTACTGCGACATCGGGATCTGTTCGGTGTTCTCGGGCGCCATGGTCATGACTCCTCCTCTTTCGGTTCGTTACCCCCATCAGACAGGCCGACCTTTGGACGAGGTTGTGGGGTTCCTAGGTGTTGGCTGTGGGCATTGACGGCGCGTCCCTGGCCGGCGGACGAATCGGTATCTCGACCACGAAGGTGGCGCCCCCGCCCACCGTCTCGTCGACCCGGACCACGCCGCCGTGCGCGTGCACGATGGCCTGCACGATGGCCAGGCCCAGCCCGTTGCCACCTCCGCGCCCACGGCTGCGCGACCAGTCGGTGCGGAAGAAGCGCTCGAAGACGGTGGCCCTGTCTGCGAGCGCGATGCCGTTGCCGTGGTCGCGCACGTGCATCGCCACCTGACCCGAGCCCGCTGGGCCGACGAGGATCTCGACCGGGCTGCCGGCCGGCGTGTGCACGCGGGCGTTCGTCACGAGGTTGGTCACGACCTGGCGCAGCTGCCGCTCGTCGGCGACGAGCTCGGTCGGCTCGATGGGCCCGGTGATGCCGGATGCCGCGAAGTGGCGGTCGGGGCTGATGGTGCGGGCGTCCTGGGCCGCGTCGGCGGCCAGCACGGCCAGGTCGACCGTCTGCAGCTCGAGCGGACGGTCGCTGTCGAGCCGGGCGAGCGTGAGGAGGTCTTCCACCAGGCCGCTCATGCGGTGGCTCTCGCTCTCGATGCGCCCCATGGCCCCGGTGACGGCCTCCGACGTGGGAAGGGCCCCCTGCCGGTAGAGCTCGGCGTACCCCGAGACCGCCGCGAGCGGGGTGCGCAGCTCGTGGGAGGCGTCGGCGATGAAGCGACGCATCTTCTCCTCGTTCGCCTCGCGGACCGCGAAACCCTGCTCGATGCGGGAGAGCATCGCATTCAAGGAGCGCGACAGCGATGCCACCTCGTCGCGGGTGTCAGGGACCACGACCCGCTGGGTGAGGTCACCGCCGGCGATGGCAGCAGCGGTGTCCTCGATGCGGGTCAGCGGCCGGAAGGTCCGACCCACGAGGTACCAGCCCAGCCCGCCGCACGCGAGCAGCGCGAGGGCGCCGATACCCCCGGTGTACCAGAGGAACTGGTCGACGGTGTCGTGCAGCGGCCGGAGGGGGAGCGCCAGCACGAAGGTGGCGTCACGCCCCGCGTCGGTCAGGGCGAGCGCGAGCCACTGCTCGTCGCTCGCTCCTTGCGAACCGACGACGAACGTCGTGCCCTGGGTGACGAGCGGGTCGGTGGGGGCCAGGTTCGGGATGTCGGCCCGGGCGGTCTCGGTGGCGGCCTCACCGAGCGACACCTGCGCCTCGGCACCGACGGGGAGGTAGCGCAGGGTGAACCCGGTCGGCAGGGGAGAGACGCCCTGGGTGGCCTGTTCGACCTGCAGCCGGGCGATACCGGCGCCGTAGACCCGCAGCTCGTTCTCGGCCTGTCCGAGCAGGTAGCGACCCATGAGGTTGCTGACCACGACCATCGTCAGCAGCAGGGCGACCAGGATCAGACCCAGGGCCACGGTGAGCAGGCGCCACCGCAGGGGGAGGGCGCGCAGCCGCCGGGGAACGCTGCGCAGCCGAGCGGAGAGAGGTCGGGTCGAGCGCGCGGTCTGGCCGGTCACGGTCAGCCGGGTCTCAGGTCGTCGCAGGCTCGGGGGGCACTCGCAGAACGTAGCCCACGCCACGCTTGGTGTGGATGAGAGACGGGCCGTCGGCGTCGATCTTGCGCCGCAGGTAGGAGATGTACGACTCGACGATCCCCGACTCGCCACGGAAGTCGTAGTCCCACACGTGATCGAGGATCTGCAGCTTCGACAGCACCCGGTTGGGGTTGAGCAGCAGGTAGCGCAGCAGCTTGAACTC
>JAKDLG010000001.1 GCA_030452985.1 Humibacillus sp. | reverse complement strand
CCACAAAGTTCTACGTTCGTACCTCACTTCGATACTTCGCGGGGGCCCCGATGAATCTCACGCTCAAGATCTGGCGCCAGAGCGGCCCCACGGCCAAGGGCGCCATGCACACCTACCCGGTGACCGACATCTCCGAGGACATGTCCTTCCTCGAGATGCTCGACGTGCTCAACGAGCAGCTCAACGCTCGCGGCGACGAACCGATC
Source organism: Humibacillus sp. (assembly GCA_030452985.1). Lineage (GTDB taxonomy): Bacteria > Actinomycetota > Actinomycetes > Actinomycetales > Dermatophilaceae > DSM-29435. The sequence continues at coordinate 114,184 of JAKDLG010000001.1, read as the reverse complement.
GCCTTCGACTCCGACTGTCGCGAGGGCATCTGTGGCGCCTGCGGTCTGATGATCTCCGGCAAGGCGCACGGCCCCGAGGTCACCACGACCTGCCAGCTGCACATGCGGTCGTTCAGCGATGGTGAGGAGATCATCATCGAGCCGTGGCGGGCCGACGCCTTCCCCGTCATCAAGGACCTCGTCGTCGACCGCAGCAGCTTCGACCGCATCATCCAGGCCGGCGGCTTCATCAGCGCCAACACCGGCGCTGCCCCCGAGGCCCACTCCGTTCCTGTGCCCAAGGCGGACGCCGACCGGTCATTCATGGCAGCCGCCTGCATCGGCTGCGGCGCGTGTGTCGCCGCCTGCCCGAACGCGTCCGGGATGCTCTTCCTGGGTGCCAAGATCACCCACCTGGGCGAGCTCCCCCAGGGTCAGCCGGAGCGCGACGCCCGAGTCGTGGCGATGGTCAGTGCGCACGACCACGAGGGTTTCGGCGGCTGCACCAACGTCGGAGCGTGCACGGCGGCCTGCCCGAAGGAGATCCCACAGGATGTCATCAACCAGTTGAACATCGACCTGCGTCACGCGCTGAGCCACGGGCTCTGACCAGACCGTGCGGGTCCCTCTCGACGAGAGGGCCAACAGGTTTCCCGCATCAGCGCGGCGCTTGACGGGATGCGGTCACTGAGCGCGTGGGATGTCGTTCTCGGCCGCTGACTGTGCTTATCCTGTCCCGGTCATGGCTGACCATCGCGCGCACCGGCATCCGCTGACCACCGTCATCACCGGGGTGGTCAGCAGCGTCTTGACGCTCGGCCTGTCGGCGGCACCGGCGGGTGCCGCCTCGACGCCCGCCCCAACACCGCTGCCGACGCCGTCGTGCCGGCCGTGGCAGCGCCCGACCACCGTGCCCGCGGGAGTGCAGCTGACGCCCCGCGTCTTCCCGCCCGGCCCGACGACGGATGCCGCACCGCCTGTCAGCACCCTTCCGGGCCGCACCGCAAAGCAGCGGCCGACCACACCCCCGAAGCGGGTGGTGTGTCGCACCGTCGCCCCGACCCCGTTCGCCACCCCACCCTTCGACCCCGCGACCGTTGTCGGGGGTCCGGCGCTATCGGCATCCGGCGTAGTCACCGATCTCGGCAAAGGGGCGACTGCTCCCCCAGAGGTGTATGACGTCTCCTACGTCATCGCCGACCTCGACAGCGGTGAGATCCTCGCCGCCAAGGCACCACACGCCTGGCTGCGCCCGGCCAGCACCCTCAAGACCCTCACCGCGCTCACGCTGCTCCCCCGGCTCGACCCGCGCCGAAAGGTCATGGCCACGGCCGACGCCCAGGCCGCGGCCGGCACGCGCGTCGGCATCATCGCCGGCAACGCCTATCCGGTGGGTGACCTCATCGATGCGATGCTGATGTTCTCGGCGAACGACGCGGTCTACGCCCTTGCCGATGCTGCCGGCGGCTACGACCGCACGGTCGCGATGATGAACGCGAAGGCGAAGCAGATCGGGGCCTTCGACACGGTCACCGTCGACCCGAGCGGGCTCGACGAGGGCAACCAGCGCTCCAGCGCCTACGACCTCGCCCTGATCGGTCGTGCGGCGATGAAGCTGCCGGTGTTCCGCCAAACCGTGGTGAAGCGCACCGCGACCTTTCCGGGCGGCACGGACCCCGCCAAGAAGGTATGGCCCGCCTTCCCGATCTACAACATCAACCCCTTGTTGACGCACTACCCCGGGGCGATCGGGGTCAAGCCGGGCCGCACCGACCGGGCTCAGCACACCTTCATCGGCGCCGCGACCCGCGGCGGTCGAAGCCTCATCGTCACGCAGATGGGCAGCGTCACCGGCGCCTGGCAGCCCACGGCGGCCCTGCTCGACTGGGGCTTCGCCAACGCGGGCAAGGTCAAGCCCGTGGGACGCCTGGTCGACCCGGGCGTCGCCGTGGCCCCGAGCATCGCAAGCACCAGCCCGTCTCTGCGACCTGACTCGCCCACGACCTCCCCATCCGGGCCCCCGAGCAGCGCCACCCCTGAACCCGGACCGTTGGCGATGGCGGGGGGTGCCGCCGCCAACCCCTCGGGCAAGAAGACATCAGACACTGGCTCGCACACCGTCGACGCGATCGTGTTGGGAACTGCCTGGCTGGGCGTGCTGACCGGCCTTGTACTGCTGATACGACGCCTGACCGGCCGTCCTTGGCGTGGCCGACGATCTTCCGGCCCCTGAGGTGCGGCCAGGAGGAGCTTCATGTCGACGAAGAAGGGCACCACGACCCAGCTGTCGCTCGCGGCTCCGCGCGCCCGTTGCAACGCGAGAAGATGTGGTCAGCGACTCCGGAAGCGGCGCAGACCGGAGATGCCGAGGACGCTGACAGCGCCGAGAACCGCGCCCGCGGCGACGCTGACCCGGTCACCGGCACGGTTCGACTCATGCGGGGTGGACGCCATTGGGTCAGGCGCGGCGGTCGGGTCGCTGCGCGGCGGACCTCCGGCGTACGGCACCAGGGCGGTGTCGGCCGTCGCGGTCAACGGGACCACGAAGGCCGGCCGCACGACGCGTGCAAACGGGTTGACCGCCTCGCCGCTGACGATCGTCGCGATGTCGACATGGGCGGCGGCCCAGGCCGCCGCCAGGAGAATCACCCTGGCCATCAGGTTGAGCCAGACGAGGAGCCCGACCGCGACCGCAACGGCGCCCAGCGCGTTCTTGGTGGCGTTGGCGATGAGGGCCGACCCGAAGAACTTCAGGACCCCCAGCAACAACCCGCCGACGATCGCGCCCTCCCGCACGTTGCGCCACGGGAGTGGCACTCCCGAGAGGACCCGGATCATCAGGACCATCAGGCCGGAGTCGAAAGCGAGTCCGAGAAGCAGGCCCACCGTCGTGACGATCCACTCCTCACCGCCGAGTCCTACGGCGTCCGCCACCTGGGTGGTCAGTCCGCCGGCAACGCTGGAGACGGCGGCCGAGACGGCGATCCCGGCGCCGAGGGCGACCAGAACCGCCACGTCGCGCAGCTTCGCCAGCACCGGGTTGCCGGGCGAGGAGCCGAGCCCGAACACGGCGCGGACGCCGGTGCGCAGGGCGCCGATCCAGCCGAGACCCGCCAGCAGCAGAGTCACGAACGCCACGAGGCCGGTGATGGTCAGGGCGGTGGTCGTGGGCGCCGAGATGCTGATGAGTCCGTTGGGGACGGTGGGGGTCTTGATCAGGTTGGGGATGGTCTGGTTCAGCTGGTCGGCAATGGCATCGAGCAGATCAGGCCGCCCTTGCAGCACGAAGCCGAAGATGGTGAAGGCCAGGGCGATGGCCGGGAAGATGGAGAAGAAGGAGTAGTAGGCCACCCCTGAGGCCAGCAGGTTGCCGTTGGCCTTCCCGTATCGCTGGTACGCCGTGTAGGGCCGGAGACGTGTGATGGTCTGCCACAACCTCTTCAGGGAGGTCACGACGTGCTGCGCCGAGCCAGCTCGAAGTCGTGCTCGGGGCGCCAGACGCCGTCGGAGCCGAGCTCGTAGAGATGGAAGGCAGTGACCTCGAAGGTCACCGAGTAGCTGGCCAGCTCGTTGAAGGCCCGGTCGAGATCGGCCGGCGACACGTCGTGCGCGACGGTGACGTGCGGGTGGTAGTAGAAGTCGAGGTCACGCTCGATCGGTCCCGAGCGCAACGACCTCTCCAGGCTCTCGCACGCCGAGACTCCCTGCGCCACCTGGATGAACACGACGTTCGACAGCGGCCGGAAGGTTCCGGTGCCGCGCAGCACCACGTCGAAGGATGGCTTGGCCGCCGCTACCTCGGCGCAGTGGTCGAGGAACCTCTCGTAGGTCGATGCGTCCACCGGCGTGGGTGGGAGGAGCGTGATGTGAGCCGGAATCTGCCAAGCCGCCCGGTCGCCGAAGTCGGCTCGCCGCGCCTGCAGGAACTCTCCGTGCGGGCGCGGGACCGGGATCGATACACCGATCGTCGTCGGACGCTCATCAGTCACACCCCAGACCGTATCGAATCCCGAGCCGGTCCCCGGACCGCCCACCGCCCGCGCCGGCCGGACCTTGCTGGCGCAGCCGGATGCGGCGCCGGTTGACCACTACCCGGCGTCCGGCCAGCTCGGTCGGGACATCGGCAGGAGGCCCACCCTGTCGTAGACGCGCCGAGCGGTCGCCTCGGCGATGGCTCGGGCGCGACCGGCCCCGTCGGCCAGGATGCGGTCGAGCTCGGCGGGGTCAGCCATCAGCTCGAGGGTGCGGTTGCGGAAGGGGGTCACCGTCTCGAGCACAACCTCGGCGACCTCCTTCTTGAGATCGCCGTACCCGCGACCCGCGAAGGACGCCTCGAGCGTGGCGATGGGGGTGCCCGAAAGGGCCGAGTGGATCGAGAGCAGGTTGGAGATGCCGGGCTTGTCGGCCTCGTCATAGCGGATCTCGCGACCGGTGTCGGTCACCGCCGACTTGATCTTCTTCACAATCCGCGACGGCTCGTCGAGCAGGCTGATCAGACCGGCGTCGCTGGCAGCCGACTTGCTCATCTTCGCCGTCGGGGTCTGGAGGTCCTGGATCTTGGCGGTGGCCCGCATGATGTGCACCGAGGGGACGACGAGGGTCTCACCGAAACGGGCGTTGAACCGGGCCGCGAGATCTCGAGAGAGCTCGAGGTGCTGACGTTGGTCCTCGCCCACCGGAACGACGTCGGCGTCGTAGATCAGGATGTCGGCTGCCTGCAGCACCGGGTAGGTGAAGAGCCCGACATTGGGCCCGGCCCCCTTGGCCGACTTGTCCTTGAACTGCGTCATCCGGCCGGCCTCGCCGAACCCGGTGAGGCAGCTCAGCACCCACGCGAGCTCGGTGTGCGCCGCGATGTGGCTCTGCACGAAGAGCACCGATCGGACGGGGTCGACTCCGCCGGCGATGAACTGCGCGGCCGTGAGCCGTGTTCGCTCGCGCAGCACCGTCGGGTCGGGCGCCACCGTCAGGGCGTGCAGGTCGGCCACGAAGTAGAAGGCATCGTGGGTCTCCTGCAGGCGAACCCACTCCACCAGAGCGCCGATGTAGTTGCCGAGGTGCAGCGAGTCGCTGGTCGGCTGCATTCCCGAGAGGCTGCGTGGTGGCGTGGTAAGAGCGGTCGTCGTGTCGTCTGCCATGGCAAGCATTCTCACCCATGCCAGCAGCGCGGCATCCACTCGGTCGGGTCGACGCCGTGCGCCCACCCTCGACGTGCCATCATCAGGGAGCATGAGCACCCCCTCGAGCGACTTGACCTCCGCCGCCGCCGCTTCGTTCACGGCCACGTACGGTGTGGCGCCCGACGGGGTGTGGTCGGCCCCAGGCCGGGTCAACCTCATCGGTGAACACGTCGACTACAACGGCGGCCTCTGCCTGCCGATGGCCATTCCGCAACGAACCCATGCCGCGATGCGACAGCGCGACGACCGGATGCTGCGCGTCATCTCGGGCGACTCGGGGGTCGAGCAGGTCGCTCTCGACGACATCGCCCCTGGGAATCCCAAGAACTGGGTGGCCTACGTGGCGGGGGTCTTCTGGGCTCTGGAGCAGGCGGGCCACGCCGTCGCCGGTGCCGACATCGCCCTGACCTCCGACGTGCCCTCCGGCGCCGGGCTCTCCAGCTCGGCCGCACTCGAGGCCAGTGTCGCCCTCGCCATCGACGACCTGTGCGGTCTGGGTCTCGGCCACGACGACGCCGGGCGCCGGGCGCTCGCGACGGCCTGTCAGCGGGCCGAGAACGAGGTGGTCGGTGCCCCGACGGGCGGCATGGACCAGGCCGCGTCGCTGCGCGGTCGAGCCGGGCACGCGCTCGAGCTCGACTGCCGCACCATGGACGTCTCGCACGTGCCCTTCGAGCAGGAGCTGCTCATCATCGACACGCGGGCCCATCATGCCCTCGTCGACGGCCAGTACGCCGCTCGACGCGAGCAGTGCGAAGCGGCCGCCCGCGACCTCGGGGTCGCCCTGCTCGCCGACGTGTCGCCCGACGGACTCGACGAGACCTTGGAGGCTGTGACCGACCCCGTGGCGCGCCGCCGGGCCCACCACGTGGTGACCGAGATCGAGCGGGTGAAGGAGTCGGCGCAGCTGCTGCGCGACGGCGACCCTATCGACCTCGATGCCCTCGGCGCCCTCTTCACCGCGTCGCACGTCTCGCTGCGCGACGACTTCGAGGTGTCGTGCGCCGAGCTCGACGTCGCCGTCGACGCCGCCGTCGCGGCCGGTGCCCATGGAGCCAGGATGACCGGCGGAGGCTTCGGCGGTTCGGCCATCGCCCTGGTTGGCCGCGGAGGCTCGGGAGCCGTGGTCTCCGCCGTGCGACGCGCCTACCAGCAGCAGGGGTGGAAGCGCCCGCGCACGTTCCGGGTCACGGCCGGTGCCGGCGCCGGCCGTGACAAGACGACTTTGTAGACGCTCACGACGCGTCGCAACGGGCTGAGCTCAGTCGGTCGCGAGGCTCTCGTACCAGGCCGCACACGACGCCCACGTGGGTAGCATCCCCCGTGCCGTTGCCGTCTCGAGCGACGGCGCCGCTGCGTCCTTGGGTGAGAGCCGGATGTCGATGTCGTCGGGCAGGGGAAGGCGCACCTGGGCGTCGAGGGGGTCGATGCCGTGTTCCGCGCCGGGGTCGTAGGCCGCCCCGCACAGGTAGTGAGCGGTGGTGCCGTTCTCGAGGGCCAAGAAGGCGTGACCAAGGCCCTCGGCGAGGTACACCGCGCGGCGGTCGGTCGCGTCGAGCAGCACGGAGTCGACCTGCCCGAACGTCGGTGACCCGACCCGAAGGTCGACGACGTAGTCGATCAGAGACCCGGTCATGGCGGTGACGTACTTGGCCTGGCCGATCGGCACGTCGGCGAAGTGGATGCCGCGAAGAGTTCCTCGGGACGACACCGAGACGTTGGTCTGCACCACGTCGAGACGGTGGCCCACGTGCTCGGCCAGCAGGTCGCCGCGGAAGGACTCGAGAAAGACGCCCCGGTCGTCGGGGAACTGACGGGGAGTGATCTCGAAGGCTCCGGCGACCAAGAGCGGACGAACCTGCATCAGCGGGCACTCCGACGTTCGTCGATGAGCCCGCTCAGGTAGAGGCCGTAGCCGCTCTTGCGCTGGTCTTCGGCGTGCCGCGCCAGGCCCTCGTCGTCGAGCCAGCCGTTGCGCCAGGCCACCTCCTCGACACAGCCGATCTTCTGGCCCTGCCGCGCCTCGACGACATGCACGTACTGGCTCGCCTCCATCAGCCCGGTGAAGGTACCGGTGTCGAACCACGCCGTGCCACGGGGCAAGACGCTGACCGTCAGTGCGCCGCGACGCAGGTACTCGTCATTGACCGCCGTGATCTCGAGCTCGCCGCGCGGGCTCGGCGTGAGGCCCCGGGCGATGTCGATGACGTCGTTGTCGTAGAAGTAGAGGCCGGGTACCGCATAGTTCGACCGGGGTCGCGAGGGCTTCTCCTCGATCGAGAGCACCCGGCCGTCGTCGTCGAACTCCACCACCCCGTAGGCGGACGGTTCGGAGACCCGGAAGGCGAAGATGTTGCCCCCGACGACCGCGGTGTTGTCGCGCAGGCGGGTCCCCAGACCGGGGCCGAAGAAGATGTTGTCGCCGAGCACGAGCGCCACGGTGTCGTCGCCGATGAAGTCGGCCCCGAGGATGAACGCCTGCGCCAGGCCGTCGGGTCGGTGCTGCACGGTGTAGGTGATCGACATCCCCCACTGCGAACCGTCACCCAGCAGCCGCTCGAACTGGTCGGCATCCTGCGGGGTGGTGATCACCAGCACGTCCCGGATGCCCGCCATCATGAGCGTCGACAACGGGTAGTACACCATCGGCTTGTCGTAGACGGGCATCAGCTGCTTGCTGATGCCGCGTGTGATCGGGTGCAGTCGGCTACCCGTTCCGCCGGCGAGAATGATCCCCTTCATGATGGCTCAGCCTATGGGCCCGCGCCGGGGGGCACGACGGATTCGTTCGGATAGGTCTGTCCGGGGTTCGAACTTGGATACCCTGCCTCCCATGCGTGTACTCGTCACCGGTGGAGCCGGGTTCATCGGCTCGAACTTCGTGCTGCGCGTGCGCGAGACCCGGCCCGACTGGGCCCTCACGGTGATCGACTCGATGACCTACGCCGCCAACCGGGCCTCGCTCTCGTCCGTGCTGGAGGAGGGTGACCGCTCGGTGCGTCTGGTGGAGGGCTCGGTCGCCGATGCGGGTCTGGTCGACGAGCTGGTGGCCGGCTGTGACGTCGTGGTGCACTTCGCCGCCGAGTCGCACAACGACAACAGCCTCGACAGCCCGTGGCCGTTCGTCGAGTCGAACATCGTGGGCACCTACACACTGCTCGAGGCGGTGCGTCGGCACGACAGACGCCTCCACCACATCTCGACCGACGAGGTCTACGGCGACCTCGAGCTCGATGACCCGCTGCGGTTCACCGAGTCAACCCCAGTGAACCCCTCGAGTCCCTACTCGGCGACCAAGGCGAGTGCCGACCTGCTCGTGCGCGCCTGGATCAGGTCGTTCGGCGTTCGGGCCACCGTCTCGAACTGTTCGAACAACTACGGCCCGAGGCAGCACGTCGAGAAGTTCATTCCTCGGCAGATCACCGGCATTCTCGAGGGCACGAAGCCCAAGCTCTACGGCTCGGGGCTCAACGTGCGTGACTGGATCCACGTCGATGACCACAACGACGCCGTGGTGGCCATCATCGAGCAGGGCCGACTCGGTGAGACCTACCTGATCGGCGCCGACGGTGAGCTGAACAACCACGACATCGTTCGTCTGCTGCTCGAGCTCACCGACCGGCCCGTGGACTGGTTCGAGCACGTGAACGACCGCCCCGGTCACGACCTTCGGTATGCGATCGACTCGAGCAAGCTGCGGGCCGAGACCGACTGGCAGCCGCGCTACGCCGACATCCGGGCCGGCCTTGCCGCCACCGTGGCGTGGTACCGCGAGAACGAGGACTGGTGGCGTTCGGCGAAGGTGGCGGCCGAGAAGACCTACTCCCGGCTCGGTAGATGAGCATCTCTCCGGGCGGCGTCCGCCGGGTTCTCGTCACCGGCGCGAACGGCATGCTGGCCCGCGACCTGGTCCCCACCCTGCGCGCCGCCGGGCATCTGGTGACGGCACTCGACCGGGCCGACCTCGATGTGACGGATGCCGCTCAGTGCGTCGCGGGGGTGACCGGTCACGACGTGGTCGTCAACACGGCCGCCTGGACCGCTGTCGACGAGGCTGAGAGCCACGAGGCTGCGGCCTTCTCGGTCAACGCGGTCGGGGCCGCCAACCTCGCCAGAGCCGCAGCGCACGTGGGCGCTCGCACCGTTCAGGTGTCGACCGACTACGTCTTCGACGGCGTGGCGACCGAACCGTACGCCGCTGACCACCCGGCGGCGCCGGCATCCGCCTACGGCCGCACGAAGGCCGCCGGTGAATGGGCGGTTCGCGCCCTGTGCCCCGACTCGTGGGTGGTGCGCACGGCGTGGCTCTACGGCGCAGGAGGCCCGAACTTCGTGGCCACGATGCAGCGGCTTGCTGCCGAACGCGACGAGCTGTCCGTGGTCGACGACCAGCGCGGACAGCCCACCTCGACGCACGACCTGTCCGATCTTCTCGTGCGGATGCTGGCCGCCGATGCGCCGACCGGCGTCTACCACGGCACCTCCACCGGTGAGACGACGTGGTACGGGCTGGCTGGGGCGATCTTCGAGGAGCAGGGCCTGGCGTCCGCCCGGGTCAAACCCACGACGAGCGCGGCCTACGTTCGGCCGGCGCCACGGCCGGCCTACAGCGTGCTCTCGCACGACTCGCTGCTCGCCGCCGGGATATCCCCGATCGGCGACTGGCGCTCCGGCCTGGCCCGGCACCTCGCACGCTGACCAGACGCCGAACGGCGACCGACCGGACGGGACACGTCCCAGTCGCCCGTTCGACTCAAGAGGGTTCGGAGATTCATTCCCCAAGTATGAAGCTATGATCTTCACATGTCGGAAAAGAAGGCGATGGTGTCGGTCGTCGCACTCATCGGTGATCTGGTCGACTCCCGGAAGTCCCCCGATCGTCAGGCCCTGCACACCATGCTCGACGACGTGCTCGATGTGGTCAACCGTCGTCTCGACCCCATCGAGCCGGCTGTCATCACCGTCGGCGACGAGTTCCAGGGTGTTTACCGCAGCCTCGGCGACGCGCTCACGGCCAGCTTCTGGATCCGAATCTCGTTGTCTCCGCTCGGCGATGTGCGGTTCGGGGTCGGACGCGGCGAGGTGCGCACCCTCGACACCACCCGCGGCATCCTCGACGGTTCAGCGTTCTGGCGGGCCCGCGATGCGATAGAGGTGGTCGAGTCCCGGGCCGGTCGGGCCCGCACTCGCACCTCGCGCACCGGCTTCCACTCCCCTGACGACCTTCCCCACCTGGTCGCCGCGGTTCAGGCCACCCTCGACTGTCTGGACTTCATGGTTGGCTCTCTCTCGAGCAGCTCCCACGCCATCCTCGAAGGACTCATGAACGGACACACCCAGCTCGAGATCGCCGAGCGAGCCGGCATCAGCCCCTCTGCCGTGTCGCAGCGCCTCCGCCGCGACGGCCTCGGCGTCGCCCTCGACACCATGACGACCTTGGGATCGCAGCCGTGACCTGGGTTTCGATCGTGCTCATCGGGGTCGGGGTGGCCGACCTCGTGCGCACCTCGTTGTCGCGCCGGCGTCGGCTCGCGGCCCATCTGGTGGGCCCGCTCGTCGTGCTGGTGGTCGCCCTGCTCTCGGGAGTGTCTCGATGGCCTGACGGCGTCGCGCTGTTGCTGGCGCTCGGCGGGTGCACACTGTGGACCGAGCTGTCCGACCGAGCCCAGACCACAGGCCGGCAGGCGATCTGGGCGCTCACCACGCTGGGGGGCACGCTGGTGGGCCTGCTTGCCTTCTCGGGCGCCGCGACCAGCCCGAACGGGCCCCTGGAGTCGTGGCTCGGCTGGGCCGACCTGCCTGGCATGGGCGAAGCCGACAGCGGGCGGGTGCTGCTGCTCACCGGGCTGGCCCTGTTCAACATTGCGACCGCAAACATCGTCGTGCGCCTGGTGCTGCTCGCCATCGGGGCACTCCGGCCCGACCAGTTGACCGCCTCTCAGCAACCCCAGGCCGCCGACCGGCTCAAGGGGGGCCGACTGCTCGGTCCGATGGAGCGCCTCGTCATCCTCGGCCTCGGGCTCGCCGGTCAGTTCGGCGCGGCAGGGCTCGTCATCGCCGCCAAGGGGCTACTCCGATTTCCCGAGATCCAGGCATCGGCCCGCGGCAGCGCGTCGCCGCCGGGGGCCGGCAGCACAGCCGGTTCAGCCAACCCGGCACTGCCGGGCGGCACCACCACGGGCACCCGAACCGGGCCTGTCGGAATTGACGACGTCACCGAGTACTTCCTCGTCGGCAGCTTCGTCAGCTGGCTGCTCGCGCTCGCCAGCCTCGCCGTGGCCCGCTGACCGGGTGTGTGGGGGTCGTCTCGCGCCACTGATAGCGTCGAGTCGTCCCACCACCACACAACCGTGAAGGGCCCACCGTGAGCACAACTCCCACTGTTGCCAGCCGCCAGCCGGTCAAGGTCGCCGTCACCGGCGCCGCCGGCCAGATCTGCTACAGCCTCCTCTTCCGCATCGCCAGCGGCGCGCTGCTGGGCCCTGACACTCCCGTCGAGCTCCGTCTGCTCGAAATCACCCCGGCTCTGAAGTCGCTCGAGGGTGTGGTGATGGAGCTTGACGACTGCGCCTTTCCGACTCTGGCGAAGGTCGAGATCGGAGATGACGCCACGAAGGTCTTCGACGGGGTCAACCTCGCCATGCTCGTCGGGGCCATGCCTCGCAAGGAGGGTATGGACCGCGCCGACCTGCTCTCGGCCAACGGCAAGATCTTCACGGGTCAGGGCAAGGCCCTGGGCGACAGCGCGGCCGACGACGTCAAGGTGCTCGTCACCGGCAACCCGGCCAACACCAACGCCCTCATCGCGATGACCAACGCGCCCGACATCCCCAACGAGCAGTTCAACGCGCTGACGCGGCTCGACCACAACCGAGCGAAGTCGCAGCTGGCCAAGAAGCTCGGGGTGTCGGTCAGCGAGATCAGCAGGCTGGCCGTCTGGGGGAACCACGACGACTCGATGTATCCCGACCTCTACAACACGATGGTCGGCGACAAGGTCGCTGCCGATCTGGTTGACGAAGCTTGGATCACGGGCGAGTTCATCCCGACAGTGGCCAAGCGCGGCGGCGCGATCATCGCCGCCCGAGGAAGCTCGTCCGCGGCCTCGGCGGCGAACGCCACCATCGACCACATGCGCGACTGGGTGAACGGCACCGACGACTGGGTGTCGATGTCGGTCCCCTCCGACGGGTCGTACGGTGTCACCGAGGGAATCGTCTCCTCTTTCCCCTGCACGGTGAAGAACGGTAAGTACGAGATCGTGCAGGGTATCGAGCTCTCCGACTTCTCCAAGGAGCGCATCCAGGCCTCCGTCGCCCGGCTCGAGGGTGAGCGAGACGCGGTGAAGGGGCTCGGGCTCATCTGAGCGTCACTCTGGAACGAGCCGGGCAGCATCCCCTGCCATCGACGAACGCCGGCCACCCTGAAGGTCTCCGGCGTTCGTCGCTGCCGCAAGCGTCCGGCGGGGTCAGTGAGGTCGGTAGCAGCGACCACTGATCGCGACGACGTCAGCGCGTGACAGAGCGGGGTGGCGGTCGGTCGGCCGACGGATCGAGGTTGACCGTGGCCGAGGCGATGATCACGCCGATCGCGAGCGCGAGCAGCACCACCACGTCGAGGCCGCGGGAACGCACCACGAGACCGCCTGCCCGTCGGGCGGGCTGGGCGAGCAGACGAACGACGGCGCCCACGATGAGGGCCGCTCCGATGATCTGCCCTCCGAGCCTGATCTGGCCGGCGCCGATCGTGAGCACCCCGGCCGCAGTCAGCACCCCGACCGGCCACCAGACCCCAAGCACAGCGAACCCGCTGCCCCGCAGCTTCATCGGTGCGAGGTCATCGGGTCGCGGGAACGGTGACGGCGGCTTCGGCCGCGTTGACGACATTGGTCAAGAGCATCGCTCGTGTCATCGGGCCGACCCCACCGGGGTTCGGGCTGATCCAGTCCGCCACCTCGCCCACGCCGGCAGCCACGTCGCCGGCGATCTTGCCCTCGACCCGGCTCACCCCGACGTCGAGCACGGCGGCGCCCGGCCTGACCATGTCCTTCGTGATGATGCCCGGCACTCCTGCCGCCGCGATGACGATGTCGGCATGCCGCACCTGTGCCGCAAGGTCCCTGGTACCCGTGTGGCACAGGGTCACGGTCGCGTTCTCACTCTTGCGGGTGAGGATCAGGCCGAGCGGACGACCGACCGTGAGGCCACGACCCACCACCACCACGTCGGCACCCGCGATCGGAACGTCGTGGCGGCGCAGCAGCTCGATGCACCCCATCGGGGTGCAGGGAAGCGGTGCGGGTCGACCGAGCACGAGCCACCCCAGGTTCATCGGGTGCAGGCCGTCGACGTCCTTGTCGGGGTGCACCCGCGAGAGCAGTGCCATCTCGTCGAGGCCGGTGGGCTGCTGCACGAGAAAGCCGGTGCACCGCGGATCAGCGTTGAGCTCGTCGATGACGGCCTCCACCTGCGCCTGCGTCGCACTGGCAGGCAGGTCCCGGCGGAGGCTGGTGATTCCCAGCTCGGCGCAGTCGCGGTGCTTGGCCGCGACGTACCACAGGCTGCCGGGGTCATCGCCCACGAGCACGGTGCCCAGGCCCGGCACCACGCCACGCTCTGCCAGCCGGGCGACCCGGGCCCCCAGCTCACGCTTCATCGATCGCAGGGTGGCCTTGCCGTCGAGGATGCGTGCTGTCACGCGCCCCATCCTGCCACCCGAGCCGCTGAGCGAAGCATGGGGACGGCAGGTGGGTGGGCCACCATCGGTACCCGAAGTCCTCGGGCGGTGACCGCTTGTTCAGGTGAGGTCGGTCAGGGCCACGTCGGGGTCAGCCAGCTTGTTGCGCTTGACGGTCGTACGATCGCGTACCAGCTGCTGCACGGCATCGATGGTGTCCCAGACGTTCACGTGCATGCCCGCGAGCACCCGCACCTCACCGGCACCCGTGGCTGACCCATCGGCTGAACCATCGGCAGGGACGACCCAGAAGGCCATGAACTCGTTGCTCGCCAGGTCACCGCGAACGACGAGCTCGGTGTCAGTGCCGCGGGGCACGTACCCGGCGTACTCGAGCCCGACGTCGTACTGGTCGGAGAAGAAGAACGGGATGGGGTCGTAGACCTCGTTGCTTCCGGCCATGATTCGCCCAGCGGCGTACCCACCGTCGTTGGCGTTGGCCCAGTGCTCCACGCGCACGTGGGTCTCCAGCGTGGGGCTCAGCCAGCTCGCGACGTCACCGGCGGCCCATACCTGACGGTCGGAGCTGCGCAAGGAGCTGTCGGTGACGATGCCGTTGTCGACCGCCAGCCCCGCTACCTCGGCCAGACCCGTGTTCGGGCTGATCCCCACCCCCACGACGACGGTGTCGGCGGCCAGCGTCTGTCCGCTTTTGGTCACCACGCCGGTCACCTGCCCCTCGCCGGCCAGTCGCTCGACGCCCTCACCGAACTGGAACTGCACACCGTGCGAGCGGTGCAGCTCGGCGAACCAGCCTCCGATCTGCGGGCCCAGCACACCGAAGAGGGGCGACGGCTGGGGCTCGACCACCGTCACCTGACAGCCCGCGTCGACGGCCGCTGCGGCCACCTCGAGACCGATCCAGCCGGCTCCGACGATCACCAGGCGATGTCCGGAGGCGAAGCGCGCTCGCAGAGCCGTCGACTCGGGCATCCGACGTAGGTAGAGCACGCCCTCGAGGTCGGCCCCCGGCACCTCGAGGGCCCGCGCCGACGAGCCGGTGGCGATCAGCAGCTTGTCGTAGCCGACCACGGCGCCATCGTGCAGCGTGACGGCGCTCGTTGCCGCATCGAGCGAAGTCGCGGGGTCACCGAGCCTGACGTCGACATGGTTGGCCGTGTACCAGCTCTCCTCGTGGGTGAAGGCCGACTCGACGGGGTCGTCGCCCTTGAGCGCCGCCTTCGACAGCGGCGGTCGCTCGTAGGGCAGTCGCTCCTCCTCCGTCACCAGCACGATGCTGCCGCTCTGGTCGAGGCTTCGGATGCCCTCGACGGCACGCGACACGGCAAGGCCGCCGCCGACGAGGAGGTAGGTGGCTCGTGACTCTTCTGCGCTCATGGTCCCACCATCACATGTCGCGCGGATGCCGTCGAGGGGTCGTCACACACCGGCTGCGGCAACCGCCGCCCGACCTCGGGTCGGCGGGCGAGACGACCGCCGGTCGGATCCTGATTCGTGACAGCTCGGTTCGGAAATGGGTCGGTGGAAGAACTGGCCCAGGTCGAAGCCACCGCCAACTCGCGCAGAGCGGTATTCTGGGCGTAGGATCCCCGCATAACGGACGAATAGCCCATCCGTCGAACGGCAGGAGGCCCGATGCCCACGGCTGTCCCGTACGGCGCCGCGCCGTCAGCGGTGCTGAGGGTATACCTCCAGCAACGTCGCCTCGATCGGCTCCGCTCGGCTCGCCGAGTCGCGCGCTGGCTCTCCGTCGCCCTGGTGCTCGTGCTGGTCACCATGACGGTGATGCGCGGAACGACCCTGCTTGCCGATGCTGCGGTGGCGGCCACGCTCCTGCTCGGCCTGGTGGCGTGGCTGGTCGCCATGGTTGCCACCTACCGCGTTCACTCGAGCCGGCTCGACTCACGGGTGTCCCTGGCCCGACTCGACTCGGTGCGCCGCCACCTCGACACCCGCGACACGGGCCCGCGGGTGGAGCGCGCGCGGGTGCCGGAGGGGCGGCCCGGGACGGACGTGCTGACGGAAGATCACCGACTGGAGCTGCACACTCAGGTGCGCACCCTGGAGAACGAGATCGACGAGTCGGAGCGGCGGGTGGAGCGGGCGCTGCGCGTCGGCGCGGTGTCGGCCACCCTCGGAGCCGTGGCGCTGTTCGCCGCCGTCGGTGCGACCGCCCTGTCGATGTACTAACCCGCTGAACGCGTCCCCGGGACAGCTCGCGGCCTGGACCCGGCCCTTCGCATTGCTCCCCCTCGCCCGAGCGCCGGGGTGAACGGCATCCGGCAGGGCGTCACGACGTCCAGGCGCCCCAGAGGGCGGCGTACTCCCCTCCCAGATCGACCAGCTCGTCGTGGCTGCCCAGCTCGGCGATGCGCCCGTCGATGACGACGGCAATGCGGTCGGCGTCGTGGGCCGTGTGCAGCCGGTGGGCGATGGCCACGACTGTTCGCCCCGCGAGCAGCGCGTTCATCGACCCCTCGAGATGCCGGGCCGTGCGCGGGTCGATGAGCGAGGTGGCCTCGTCGAGCACGATGGTGTGCGGGTCGGCGAGGATCAGTCGGGCCAGGGCCACCTGCTGGGCCCGCCCCGGAGTCAGTACCAGCTGCCCGGAGCCCAGCCGCGTGTCGAGCCCGTCGGGGAGCCGGTCGACCCAGAGCAGGGCGTCGACGGCGCCGAGCGCGGCTCGTACCTCATCGTCACTTGACCCCTCTCGAGCCAGCACCACGTTGTCGCGCAGCGTGCCGATGAAGACGTGATGCTCCTGGGTCACGAGCGCCACCTCGGATCGCAGCACCTCGAGCGGCAGCCCCGTGAGCGGGGCCCCTCCGACGGCGACCGACCCGGTTCGCGGACCGTGAATGCCCGACAGCAACCGACCCAGCGTCGACTTGCCGGAACCACTAGGCCCCACGATGGCGAGCCGTTCGCCGGTGCGCAGGTCGAGCTCGATGCCGTGCAGCACGTCGTGGCCCTCGCGGTAGGCGTAGCGCAGGTCGGTGCCCACCAGCTCGCGCCCGACGGGCCGGTGTTCACCGGCCTCGCGATCGGGTGGCACGGTCGCGATGCCGAGAAGACGCGTGGTCGAAGCCATGCCCACCTGCACCCGGTCGACCGTCGACACCAACATGTCGAAGGGCCCCCATAACGCCTCGGTGTAGAGGATGGCCGCCGTGATCTGTCCCAGCGAGGCCCAGCCCTGGGTGTAGCCGACCGCGCCGAACAGCAGCACCAGCACCCGCGGGAGGCTGAACGCGAAGTCCATGACGATGAAGAGCAGGTTGCGCAGGGTCATCGTGTACCGCTCCGCCTGCGCCGACACTGCAATGTCGTCGTCGCCCCGCTCGAGTCGGCGACCGGCCAGGCCGAGCGCCTCCACCGTGCGGGCGCCCTCGACCGTCTCGGTGAGCGTGGTGTTGATGCGCGAGTAGCTGCCGCCCTCGGTCAGGTAGCCCTTGGGCGCCCGGGCCAGGTAGCGCCGCACCTGGATCATGGCGAGAGCCATCAGCACGATGGAGGGCAGCGAGAGGGGCACCGAGTTGCTCACCATCGCCACCAGGGTCAGTACGACCGTGATGCTCGCGACGATCGACTCGGGCAGGGCCCAACGGACGCTCTCACTCATCGTGCCGACGTCGCGGGTGACCCGGGTCACGAGGTCTCCCGAGCTGGCGCTCTCGACGCGCGAGAGCGGCAGACGCAGGATGGCGCGCACCACGTACTCGCGGGCCGAGGCGAGGATGCCCTGGCCGAGCACGGTCGCCGACAGCTTGGCCGCGAACGTCACGACGCCCTGCACCACGACGAGACCGGCGACGACCAGCGCGGTGGCGTTCGCTCCCGCGAGGGCGGCATCCACCCGACCGGCCTGCACGTCGGCCACGGTCGAGTCGACGAGCTGGCCGAGCAGCCGGGGCACGAGCAGGCCCGCGATCGCAGCCAGGGCGTTGAAGCCCACCACCGCGACCACCAGCAGCCGCTGGTCGCGGAGCAGCCCTCCGACGAAGCTGACGACGCTGCGGGTGTCGGCAATGGGCAGGCCGGAGCGCGCTTTCATCGTGTCGGCCACGAACTCCTGCGCGCGACGCTCACGCAGCAGGTGGCGGCGACGCATCGCGCCGGCCCGCTCGGTCGGCGACGCCTCAACGGGTGGCCGCAGTTCATCGGGAACCGGGGGCAGGTCGATGGCCGCATCCCAGGTGCGCCGCGACTCCGTGGCCAGCTCCGGCCTCAGCGGGGCCAGCTGGGTGCCCGCAGCGGAGCTCATCGGGCACTCTCCCCTGTGGAGGCGAGCACGTCAGAGCTCGTGGAGTCACGTGCGTCATCAGGTTCCAGGTCGCCCCGAACGACGACGGCGCGATACGTGGCTGAGCCGGCCAGCAGGTCGGAGTGCCTCCCCCGTTCGCTGACCCGCCCACCGACGAGGAGCACGACCTCATCGGCGTGGTGCAGCAGGAGCGGGGAGGCGGTCATGACCACGGTGGTTCGCCCGGCCCGGTGCTCCCCCAGGCGGGCTGCGATGGCGGCCTCGGTGTGGGCGTCGACCGCCGACGTGGGCTCGACGAGCACGAGCACCTCGGGGTCGGCTGCGAGTGCGCGCATGAGCACCAGGCGTTGGCGCTGACCGCCGGAGAGCCCGCGACCCCGTTCGTCGAGCTCGCCCTGCCAGCCGCCGGGAAGGGCGTCGAAGACGTCGTCGGCGGCGGCCGTGTAGAGGGCCCGCTCGGCCTGCTCTCTGGTCAGGCGACCGAGCGGGTCGACGGCGCTGCGCAGGGTGCCGGCGAAGACCTGAGGCGTGGTGTCGCTGACGAGGATGCCTTCGCGCACGACCTCAAGGGGAATTTCGAACAGGTCGACACCGCCGACGGTGACACCCCAGGGCCGGCCCGCGCGCTCGTCGTCGCGGTCGGCCTGGGCAGCACGCGCGGCTGCTCGCCTCGAACGCTCGCGTCGGGCCGCACGGCCCTTGAGCTCTTCGGGGATCTCCTCGCTGACGAGTGCTTCCTCGTCGTTCGGCAGGTAGCGACCGAGCCGGTCGGCCAGAGCCGCGGTGTCGTCGGGAACCGCCGATACGACCATGGTCAGGCGACCCGGCGAGATCGTGACTCCGGAGACCTCGTCGATGATGGTCGCGTCCGACGGCAGCTCGCGTCCTTGCGCCGGGCGGTGCCACGGCGAGCGCTGCTCGTAGACCGCGATCGCCTTGCGAGCGGAGACGACCGAGCGGGTCCACTTCTGGGCGAACTCGACGAACGTGCGCATCGGCTGTACCAGGAACAGCCCGTAGCCGAGGAAGCTGACGAACTGCCCCACGGTGAGGCGGCCCACGGCGAGCTCACGAGTGCCGAGCCACAGCAACGCGACCACGAAGCCGCCGGAGAGCAGTACCCCGACCGACTCGACGGCCGAGAGCCAGCGACCGGCCGCCACCCCCGACTGGCGCACCCGCTGCGACTGTGCGGCATAGTTTCCGCCGAACGTCTCCTCGCCACCGATGCCCCGCAGGATGCGCAGCCCGGCCACGATGTCGGTCGCCATCGACGTCAGCTCGGAGTTGCGCGACCTCTCGACGCCTTGCCAGCGCTGCATCGGCCGCAGCAGGGGTGCGCCGAGGAGCACCAGCAGCGGCGCCGACACGAGCACGAGCAGGCCCATGCGCACCGAGGTGGTCAGCACGATGGCGGCCACCACGAGGTAGGCGGCGAGCTGTGAGAAGGCCCGGGTGGTGATCTCCATCAGGGCACCGAACTGGTCGCCGTCACTGCCCGAGACCGACAGCACCTCCCCGGTGGGGGTACGCCGGGTCAGCACGTGGCCGAGCCGCAACGCCTTACGCGTCACGAGCATCGTCGTGCCGTAGAGGGCGATCAGCCACTCGCGCACGATGACGGTGTGGAACACGATGCCGCTCAGGGCGCCGGCGACGGTGACGACGGCGAGCACCACCACCCACTTGATCGTGGCTGTGGAGTCGCCGGCCACGATGCCGGTGTCGATGGCCCGGCCGACGATCCACGGTCCGAGGGTCTGCGGCACCATCCAGATCAGCGCGACGAAGAGACCGAACCAGAAGAGGCCGCCCTGCTGAACGACCATCCAACGCAGGAAGGTGCGCGGGCTTCGCGTGTCTGGCTCGTCGCCCGCACGCCCGGTTTCGGTGTAGGCCCGGATATCGGGCGGGAAGTCTCGCATGGCTGATCCAGAGTAAGCGGGACGACCGACACTCCCCAATCTGTTTTTCTCCGACCCGCCATGCCCCGCGATCCGGGACGTGGAGGATCACCCCCGCCAGCCGCTGCCGACCCTCCACAGACGGGCTATCGCGGGGTGTCAGGCTGCCGGCCCCCCGACCGAGAGGCAGCCCTGGCCGCACCGACGGGGCCGACCGTCCCAGCCGCGGGTGCGCAGGATGAGGGGGCCACATCTGACGCGAGCTCGCAGCCGGTCGGGACGAGGTCGACCCGGTGGCAGCGCACCGTGAGTCTCCGGGTTGTCGCAACCTTCCGATCTCGTCGACCGTGGCGACGCTCTCGAGAAGGCACCGCCGGGGAGTGCGTCGTCGCAGCGCGATCAGAGGTGGGGCCGCTCGGTCAGGGCGGCCAGCGCCGCGAGGGCCTGGGTGAAGCAGGCGGCGGGCGGTGTCACCAGACCCGCTCCGACCTGACCGGTACCGGCGACTCGCCCTGCCATCCCCGTGTTGATCTGCGGCAGGATGCCGGTGCGGGCCACCGCGACGACGTCGATGCCGGTCGGGGTGCCCCGGAACTCGAGAATCGGTACCTGGTAGGCCGGGTGCTCACCCACCGTGATCTCGTACATCGTCGCAGTGGTGCGCAGGGCGAACGCCACGTCGCCCCCGACGAAGCGCACGATGGCGGGCGCCGCTGCCATGGCGAACCCACCGATTCCGGCGGTCTCGGTGATCGCCGAGTCGCCGATGTCGGGGTTGGCGTCAGCCGGGCCGTAGTCACCCAGGAAGAGCCCCTCGGGGGTGCCCGCGGGAGCAGTGAACCAGGCATCGCCCGTGCCGGAGACCCGGATGCCGAAGTCGGTGCCGTTGCGGGCCATCGTCGTGACGACCGTGCAGCCCGGGATGCCGTGGGCCGCCACGGTCGCCAGCTTGCAGGCCGGCATCCCGAGGTTGAGGAAGAAGTGCTCGTTGGCCCCCGAGAAGCGGACCGCCTCGGCGATGTCGCTGCTGGGCGCGTCGGCGGTGATCATCGTGGGCAGCAGCTCGCGCAGCAGCAACAACGACCCGGCCCGGTTGCGGTTGTGCCCCTCGTCGCCCATCTGCAGCATCGCAGCGATGATCGCCTTGACGTCGATCGGTCCCTGTTGGTGCAGCCGCGCCCGCACCGCCTGCTGCAGGATCGGCCCGAGCACCGCGCCCATCCAGCGCAGCCGGTCGATGACCTCCGGGCCGTAGGCTCCGTAGCGCAGCACCTTGCCGAGGCCCTCGTTGAGCGAGCACCAGGAGGTGTTGCCGTGCACCTCGTCGCGCAGCTCGTAGACCCACATCGACGGTGAGATGACCCCGGCCATCGGGCCCACCGCGCCGCGGTGGTGGCACGGTTCGAGCACGATGCCCTCGCCGCGGGTCAAGGCGGTCTCGGCCTCCTCCGCGGTGTCAGCCAGCCCCTCGAGCAGCATGGCCCCGATGAGCGCCCCCCGCAACGGCCCCGATGCCCGCGCGAAGGTGATGGGCGGACCGGCGTGCAGAAAGGTGCCGCGCCCGAGACCGAGGGCTTCACTCGCGGGCCGCACGTCGACGAGTTCGGCGCCGGCTGCCGTCATGCGGGCCAGCGCCTGGGCGTTGGCGGTGTCGCGCCGGATGTCGGTCGACACTGCCCAGAGGTCGCTCTCGGCGCCAGTAACCGGCGGCTGCCAGCTCGCCTGCGTGACAGAGATCCCTTGTTCACGAAGGGCATCCGTCAGGGCAGCCGCGCCTGCCGTGGCCACCGTGACCTCGCCTTCGAGCGGCATCTGCACGCCTGTCGTGCCCGGGAAGACAGTCTCCACAGCGGCGACAGGGCGCTGACCGGCCTCAGGCTGCGACGGGGGCACCTGATGCGGCCGCGTTCGGTGGCCCAGCAGGTTCAGGGCGTACCGGGTGGCTTCGGCGTTGGAGAGCAGCACAGCGGCCCCGGCGGCAGCGAGCAGGTCGGCCGAGCGCGCCCAGCCCTGGGGGTCGGCGCCGGTGCCGATGAGCGAGACGACCACGGGCAGCTCGCGCCCGCCGTCGGCCGCCACCCGGCGGGCCGACGCGATGGCTGCGGCCAGGTCAGGTGCCGGGTCGGGGTGGGCGCCGTGACCCAGCACCAGGTCGAGCAGCAACACTCCGCAGGTGGGGTCGGCTGCCTCGGTGGCGATGCGTGCCAGCCGGAGAGAGGGGTCGATCATGGGGTGCGCCCTCCCCCGCGTCAGCGCGTCGTCGCCGAAGTCGATGACGAGATGGCCCTCGTGGCGCAGGTCGGGCCCGAGGGCCAGGTCGGGCGACAGCGCGATGTTCGACCGGATGCCGCCCACGTACTCGGTGGCGATCAGCATCGCCTCGTCGGCCAGCGTGCCCCCGCAGAACAGTCCCCGCAGCGAGCCGGGCAGGGCCGCTGGCCACTCCCCCTGCCCGGTGGGCCACTCGACCTTGCGGTTCGGCCAGCCGGTTGGCCCGGTCCCCGTATCGGCAAGCACCGACTCGACCACGCTGGTCAGGTCGGGCCGCCCCGGCCCCAGGATCGCCCAGCTGACCGGCTTGCCCAGCCCGACGGCATCCGCCTCGATCGCGGCGAGGACCCGTGGGGCCGGTGGCTTGGAGACCACGATGATCGAGGTGGTGAGCGGGTCCGTGGCGAGAACCGCCAGCGCCTGCCGGGTCGAACGACCACCCACCTCTCCGGTCAGGTCGCGTCCACCGACGCCGAGGCAGTGGCTGATACCGACGCCGGCCGCATCGAGCAGGCACATGACCTGCTGGGCCCCGGTGCCGGAGGCCGCCACGATGCCCACCGACCCCTCCCGCACGACATTGGCGAACCCGAGAGCCACCCCGCCGACCACCGCGGTGCCGCAGTCGGGGCCCATGACGAGCACGCCCCGCTCAGCGGCGGTGGCCTTGAGCTGCACCTCCTGCTCGACGGGCACGTTGTCGGAGAACACCATGACGCTGACGCCGGCCCGGATCGCGTCGAGCGCCTCGACTGCGGCGTGGGGGCCGGGAACCGACACGAGGGCGAGGTTGGCCTGCGACAGGGCGACCGCGCCGCCGAGGGTGCGGGGCTGCGGTGGCTCGCCGAATCCGGTCGACCGTGCCGCCGCGGAGTGGAGCGCGGCGAAGGCAGACTCCAGCGCCTCCAGGCCGGCGTCAACGGCGGCGGCGTCACCACGCAGCACGACGACGAGGTCATTGAGCCCCGCGCCCGGGGGCACCGTGAAGCCCATGGAGGCGATCACCTCGAGGTTGAGGTCGGTCGCCATCGCGACCTGCGCCGCCTCCACCCCGGGCGCCGTCGCTACCGCCCGAGAGACCTGCATCAGGCTCACGGAGTCGTGGTAGCCGCCCGGTCTGAGCTCGACATGGTCAACCATCGATGGCCTCCGCGTGTCCGGGCAGCCGCACCCCGCCGGCGCCAAAGGTCATGAGGTCACCGGCGTCGGTGCGACGAGCGGCGAGACAGCGGCCGGCCACGACACGACGGTCGGTGTCTCGACCCGTGTGCTCACGCGGCGCTCCCGTCTGATCGGGGCCGACCTGACCCGCATCGTGAGCCGACGCTACCGAGGCCGGGTACAGTCCGCGCATGGCCAATGTTGCCAACGATGCCCCTCCCCGTGCTGCATTTTTGCCAGCTTCCGTCACCGATTCCGACGTGTCCGGCATCCCCTTGCGTCGCATCGCAGGTCTGGCGGCGAGTCGAGGTGGCGTCATGCACGTCTGCGTCGGCGACCTCGATGTCGCGGTCGACCGCGTCAGCACGGTGCTCCCCGTCCACAGCGAGCAGATCGACCTGCTCCACCGGCTCGTCATCACCGACGAAACGACGCTGCTGAGCGCAGCCGGGCCCACCGCCTCAGGTCGAGAGTGTCTGATGGGCCGGTTGGCCCGGGCCGGCGCGGCCGGTCTCGTGGTGGGCACCGCCTCGGCCGACCGGGCCGAACCCTTCATGAGGCCCGCAGAGCACGCCAGCACCCTGCCGCTCATCGAGCTCCCCGACGAGCGCCTGCCTCGGTTCACCACCGAGGTGCTCGAGGCCATCCTCGAGCACCAGACGTCGCTGCTGCGCCGGCTCGACGATGCCGATCGCGCTCTCGTGCGGATCGTCCTGGCCGGTGGTTCGCTCGATGACCTGTGCGAACGGGTGGTCGGCTTCATCGGCGGGGCGGCGATGGTGACCACCACCGACGGGCGGGTCATCGCCGCGGCGGGCTCGGTACCCGAACGCGAGCACGCGGCATCCCTGCCCTGTTTCGACCGGTCGGGGCGGCTGCTGACGGAGTCGGAGCCGATCGGCGCCCGCCCCGACGGCCCCACCGCCGGCCGCGCCGCGGTCCGCATCGCCGCCGGTCACTTCGACCACGGCCTGCTCGTCGCCTTCTGCAGCCGGCGCCCCCTCACGGTCGATGACGTGCACCTGCTCGAGCGCGCGGCCACGGTAGCGGCCCTGGCCATCACCAAGGACCAGGCCGTGGCGGCGGTGGAGAGCAAGTACCGGGCCGAGTTTCTGCGCGACGCCCTCGCCGGCCGGGCCGGGTCGGTGGCTGACGCCGTTGCGCACGCGCAGTCGCTCGGGTGGGACATCGACCGCCCGATGGTGGTCGTCGTGGCCGAGACCGACGAGGACGACGAGCGGTCGAGCCGCGGCGCGGAGGAGGTGCGTTTCCTTCAGGAGCGGTTCACCCGGGCGTGGACCCACGCGATGGCAGTCCGGGAGAGCCGCTCTCCGGTCATGGGTTTCAGCCGCGAGGTCGTCGCTCTGGTGGGCGTGCCGGCCGAGGCCGACACCGACCGCGTCCTGCGCTCGGTCCACGATCTCGTGCGCGTGGTGCGCGGAGACGGTGGCGGTGGCCGCCGCAGCTTCTCGGCCGGGGTGTCTCGCCTGATCACGTCGCCCGCAGACCTGCCCCAGGCCTACGACGAGGCGCAGTCGGCGGTCACCGTCGGCCGTCAGCTGCACGGCCACGGCGCGCTGACCCATGTCGACGGTCTCGGCATCTACCGGCTTCTCGCGCTCGTGCCCGACGGCGCCGACCTGCGGCGTTTCGTGACTGACACGCTGGGCCCGCTCGCCACCGACGACCAGGCCGAGTACGCCGACCTGCGCCAGACGCTCGGCCTGCTCATCGACACGAACCTCAACGTCGCCGAGACGGCCCGGCGCCTCTTCTTCCACTACAACACGCTGCGCTACCGCATCGGCAAGCTGGAGAGGATGCTCGGCCCGTTCACGACAGACCCCGAGCTGCGGCTCGCGCTGGCCCTCGCCCTCAAGGTGCACCGGATGCGCGGCCTCTGACCCGCCCCCAGTCGAGTGGCCACTTCCGTACAGTCGAATGGCCACTTCCGTACAGTCGAATGGCCACCTTCATACAGTCGGCGGATGCCGCTGGGCGGGCGACAGCGTCGCCGCTGTGATCGAACTGAGGGAGAGTTGACCCCATGAGCCCGACTGCCACCGTCGTCGGTGCCGGGGTGGCCGGCCTTGCGACCGCCATCGGGCTGGAGCGGCTCGGCTGGGAGGTCACCGTGCTCGAACGCGCATCCGCCCCGCGCGAGGACGGCGCCGGCCTGACGCTGTGGCCTAACGCGATGCGAGCCCTCGACGCGATCGGTGCCGCCGCGGCGGTCCGCAGCATCGGGATGCCGGCAAGCCGCGCGACGATTCGCAGCGCTCGAGGCCGGGAGATCACCCAGCTGCCGATCGCCGAGCTCACGGCCCGTTACGGGCCCATGATCGCGGTCCACCGCGCCGAGCTGACCCGCACCCTCAGCGAGCACCTCTCGGAACCGATTCGTTACGGCTCGACCATGGCCGTTGCCTCCGGGAAGCTCCTGGTCGACGGGCGAGCCGTTTCCGGGACGCTCATCGTCGGGGCCGATGGAATCGACTCGTCGGTACGCGAGGTGGTGACAGGGGTGGTGCACCCCCGGCAGACGGGTCAGTTCGCCGCCCGCGGAGTGGCCCGGACCGGGTCGATGACGCCAGCGGTGACCACCGAGTATTGGGGTCGAGGGTTGCGGTTCGGGCTGGTGCCGTTGCGCGACGAGCTGATCTACTGGTTCGCGGCCACCCGAACTCGGGCCGCCGCCGAGCATCCGCTCGAGACCTTCGCCGGCTGGCACCATCCGGTCGTCGATGCCCTCGAGGCGCGGCAGGTGGGCAGCACGCCCGTGCTCGCGCTGCAGGACCTCCCCGCCCTGAACGCTTGGCACGACGGCCGCTCGACGGCTCTGGTCGGCGATGCCGCCCATGCGATGACCCCGAACCTGGGCCAAGGGGCCGCCCAAGCCCTCGAAGACGTCGCCGCACTGCTCGACGAGCTCGGCTCAGCCCCGGTTCCCGAGGCGTTGGCTGCCTATGAGCTCCACCGCAGATCTCGCGCTGAGTACGTGGTCTCGCGCTCTCGGCTGGCCGGACGGGTGGCCCAGGCCGGCAACCCGCTGACGGCAAGCCTGCGCGATGCCCTGGCTAGAGCCACGCCTGCTCGAGCACTCCTGAGGCAGTTCGCGACCATCCTCGAGCCGTCGCCGTGAACGATGACTCGGCGGCGCTCCACTGGTCGATCGACGAACGGGAGTACCGCCGCCACGAGGAGAGGCGCGGGCGCCGGCACGCGTTCGAACGCATCGACCCGCTCCGTACCGCCTTGGTGGTGGTCGACCTCGTCCCGTTCTTCGTCGAGCAGTCGCTTCGCTGCCGCGCCATCGTGCCGACCGTCAATCTGCTCGCCCACGAGCTGCGCCGGGCCGGGGGAACGGTCGCCTGGGTCGTGCCCGGACCCGTCGTGCCCTCGGCGAGAGCTCGGGAGTTCTACGGCGACGAGGTTGCGCAGGGGTACGCGCGTTCAGGCGGCTCCGGCCGGCCTGTCGAACGGCTCTGGGCCGGCCTGGAGGTCGAGCCTGGCGACCTCGTGGCCGAGAAGACGGCCAGCAGCGCCTTCTTCCCCGGCCGTAGCGACCTGCCCGAGCTACTGGCCGAGCAGGGCATCGACACCGTCATCTTGACGGGCACGGTCACCAACGTCTGCGTCGAGGCCAGCGTTCGCGACGCCAGTACGCTCGACTACCGCGTCGTGCTCGTGGCGGACGGTTGCGCCGTCAACACCGATCGAGAGCACAACGCGACCCTGCACGTCGTGTACCGCTCGTACGGCGACGTTCGACCTGCCGCCGAGGTGGTCGCGCTCATCCGTCGCGGCCTGCAGGCGTGAGCCGGATGCCGCTCACCCCGGCCGCCCTGGTGGGGGCACGGTCACCCGACCGTACGAAAGTGGCCACTCGACTGGGTGGGGTTGACCCCCCGAGCGTTCGAAAGTGGCCACTCGACTGGGTGGTCTTGGGCTCTCGACCGGGAGGGCGGGGCTGAAGGGCAGGTCCTGCCAGACCGACTTCGGCGCGTCAGCAGCAATTGCCCACCGCGACCCCCCTGTCTCGGAGTAGTTTTCGGCCCAAGGCGCCCGCAGCGTGGGTGCCGGCACCGACCGCGCGGGACGAACCGGCGCTTTCCGATGGGAGTCGTACATGGCACTGGGCTGGAAGCTGCACGGCGACGGCAAGACACTCGGGCCCGATGAGGTCGTGGCCCCCGACGAGCGGCTCTCGTGGGGCAGGACCGTCGGGCTGGGGGCGCAGCACGTCGTCGCGATGTTCGGCGCGACGTTCGTGTTCCCGCTCCTGATGGGCCTCAACGCGCAGCTGGCAATCATGATGAGCGGCATCGCCACGATCTGCTTCCTGCTCATCGTGAACGGCAAGGTGCCCAGCTACCTTGGCACCTCAGCGGCGTTCGTCGGAGCGGCCGCGGCCATCCGCAGTCAGGAAGGTGCGACGTCGGCCACCGTGACGGGCGCCATCCTGGTCGCCGGCTTCGTGCTCGCCCTCGTCGGCGTCGCGATCCACTACCTGGGCTCGAGACTGCTGCACCAGGTGCTGCCGCCGGTCGTCACCGGCGCCGTCGTGATGCTGATCGGGTTCAACCTCGCTCCGGTGGTGGCCAACGTCTACTGGCCACAGGACCAGTGGGTCGCGTTGTGCGTCATGACGTTCGCCATCGTGTTCGCCGTCGCCTTCCGCGGGTTCGTCGGGCGCATCGCGATCTTCCTCGCTCTCGTGTTCGGGTTCGTGCTCTCGTGGGTCTTCGACGAGGTCTTCGGCATGATCACCTCCTCCGACGGAACCGGCAAGATCACCGACCACTTCAGGGTCAACCTCGACGGGTTCAACTCGGCGTCCTGGTTCGGTCTCCCGCCTGTGAGCAGCATCGGCCCTGACGGCAAGGAGATCGTCGGCGCCCACCTGCCGAGCTTCTCGGTCGCGGCGATCCTGCTCGTGCTGCCCGCCGTCATCGCCCTGATCGCCGAGAACACCGGCCACGTCAAGGCGGTCGCCGAGATGACCAAGACCGACCTCGACCCCTACATGGGCCGGGCGATCGGAGCCGACGGCGTCGGCACCATGCTCGCCTCCGCCGTGGGTGGCTCGCCGACGACGACCTACGCCGAGAACATCGGCGTCATGGCTGCCACCCGCGTCTACTCCACCGCGGCCTACTACGTTGCCGCCGTCGTCGCGATCATCTTCGGGCTCTCGCCCAAGTTCGGCGCCCTGGTCGCGGCCACCCCGGGCGGCGTTCTCGGCGGCATCACCGTCGTGCTCTACGGCATGATCGGCCTGCTCGGCGCCAAGATCTGGAAGGAGAACGGCGTCGACTTCGCCAACCCGATCAACCTCGTTCCCGTCGCGGCCGGCATCGTCATCGGCATCGGCAACGTGAGCCTGGTGTTCTCAAAGAACTTCGAGCTCGGCGGTATCGCCCTGGGCACCATCGTGGCCATCGGCGCCTACCACCTCGCGCGTGCTCTCGCGCCCGCCGACCTGCGGGCGCGCGCCGACGGAGCCCTCATCATCGTCGGGCCGGCCGGCATCGACCACGAGGACGACAGCCCCGGCACTCATGACCGAGCGGCCGGCCACCGCGACGAACCCGATCGACGGCGCCCCTAGATCCTGGTCATCCCGGGAGGCAGGATCATCAGATGAAGCCCGCTCCGTTCGAGTACCACGCGCCCCGCTCGGTCGAGGAGGCCGTCGCCGTTCTCGCCGAGGTCGGCCACGACGGCAAGGTGCTGGCCGGCGGGCAAAGCCTCATCCCGATCCTCAACATGCGCCTCGCGTCACCGGGCCACCTCATCGACATCAACCACGTCACAGGGCTCGACGACATCGAGATCACTTCGGACTCCGTGCGCGTCGGCGCCCTGGTGCGCCACTCGGGTCTGGAGCGGTCAGACTCGACGCATGCGGCGCTTCCCCTGCTGCGACAGGCAGTCGTCAACGTCGCCCACCCGGCCATCCGCAACCGGGGCACCACCGTGGGGTCGATCGCGCATGCCGACGCAGCGGGCGAGATGCCGGCGGTGCTGGCGCTCTGCGACGGCACCGTCGAGGTGGTCGGGCCTCACGGCATCCGTGAGGTCGGTTGGCAGCACTTCTTCCTCGGCGCCCTCGAGACCGTGCTCGCACCCGACGAGCTCGCAGTCGCAACCCGGTTCAACCGGATGCCCCCCGGCACCGGCACCGCGTTCGCCGAGTCGGCGCGGCGCAGCGGTGACTACGCGCTCGCCGGCGTCGCCGTGCGGGTGACGGTGAGCGACGGGGTGGTCTCGGCCGCCGCCGCCTCGTTCGTGTCGGTCACCGACGTACCCAGCGTGCTCGACCTCACGCCGGCACTGGGCGGCCGAGAGCTGGCCGACGCAGGGTTCGGCAGCGCGCTCGACCAGGCGGCCGAGGCCGTGCGGGAACACGTAGCCCCCGAGACCGACATCCACGCGAGCGCCGACTACCGCCGGATGCTCGTCGCCGAACTCACCCGCCGCGCTCTCCCAATCGCCATCAGCCGATCGAACGCAGCGTTCGTGCACGAAAGCGCTGTTGCAACGGTGAGTTCGAGAACGAACGCGGCGTTCGAGGGGCTGGGGGGTGGACGTCGGTGAACGAGATGCTGCACGAGGTGACCCTTACCGTGAACGGTGTTCGCCGTACCGCGTCCGTGCCGGCCCGGCGCCTGTTGTCCGACTTCCTGCGCCACGACCTCACCCTCACCGGAACCCACGTAGGGTGCGAACACGGCGTCTGCGGCGCCTGCACAGTGCTGGTGGGCGACGAGCCGGTGCGCTCGTGCCTGATGTTCGCCGTGTCGGCCCAGGGCCTCGAGGTCACGACGGTGGAGGGCCTCGGGCTGCGGCCCGATGCCCGCGACTGCGCCACCGGTCAGTCGATGAACCCGGTTCAGCAGGCGTTCACCGAGTGCCACGGCCTGCAGTGCGGCTTCTGCACCCCCGGCCTGCTCACGACCGTCACCGCGTACCTCGACGATCATCTCGACCCGACCAGCGACGAGGCTCGCGAGGCCATCTCGGGCAACCTGTGCCGCTGCACGGGCTACCAGAACATCGTCAAGAGCGTGCTGCGGGCGGCTGAGATCAAGGCCGAGCGACGTGCTCCGGATGCCGCTGAGCCAGGTGAGCCGCATCCGGGCCCTGTTGCGGCGGAAGGAGTCCCGTCGTGAGCACGAGGCTGTTCGGCGCCCCGATCAAACGCAAGGAGGACCCCCGACTCGTCACGGGTGGAGGCCGCTACCTCGACGACCTCGGTCACGGCGCCCTCGCGGCGGCTTTCGTGCGCAGCCCGCACGCCCACGCCCGGGTCGTCGACATCGACGCCGACGACGCCTTCGAGCTCGACGGGGTGCTCGGCATCTACGCCCACGACGACCTGCCGGGCAAGGTGGGTGAGCCGCTCCCGCTGCTGATCCCGCACCCGGCCCTCACCCACGGGCGCACCGGATACGCCTTGGCCCGCGACGAGGTCAACCACGTCGGCGAACCGGTCGTGATGGTCGTGGCCACCGACCGCTATGTCGCCGAGGACGCTTGTCAACGCATCCGCGTGCGCTACGAACCGCTGCCGGTGGTCGTCGGTATCGAGACGGCCCGTGACGGGGCAGCGCGCGTGCACTCCGACGTTCCCGGCAACGTGGCCGCTCACCTCACCCAGGTTGTCGGCGACGTCGACGCAGCTCTGGCGAGCGCGCCGCACACCCTCACCCTTGAGCTCGACATCGAACGCAGCGCCTCGACGCCCCTGGAGGGACGGGGCGTCTACGCCCGGTGGGACGACGAGCGCGACGAGCTGCGGATGTACTCCTCCACCCAGACCTCGACGGGTGTGCGTGCTGCCGTGGCGGCCAAGCTCGACCTGCCGCTGGCGAAGGTCGAGTGCATAGCGCCTGATGTCGGCGGCGGCTTCGGCGTGAAGATCATGCACCCATGGCCGGAGGAGGTGCTCGTGCCGTGGGCTGCGCGGCGGTTGGGTCACCCGGTCAAGTGGACCGAGGACCGGCGCGAGCACTTCGTCGCGGCCGCTCACGAGCGAGGTCAGCTGCACACCGTGACGGTCGGCTTCGACGACGACGGTCACCTGCTCGGGCTCGACGTGAAGTTCTGGCACGACAACGGCGCATACACCCCCTACGGCATCATCGTGCCGATCATCACCTCGACCCAGCTGCTCGGGCCCTACAAGCCGGGCGCCTACCGGGTCAAGTTCTGGTCGCTCTACACCAACACCGTTCTGGTCACGCCCTATCGGGGAGCGGGCCGACCGCAGGGGTGCTTCGCGATGGAGCGCACGATGGACGCCATCGCCGACCGGCTCGGCCTCGACCGGGCAGAGGTGCGGGCCCGCAACTTCATTCTGCCGAGCGAGATGCCCTACGACCACGGGCTGCTCTTCCAGGACGGACGCCCGTTGAGGTACGACTCCGGTGACTTCCCCGCCACCTTGTCGAAGCTCAAGGCGCTCGTGGGCTGGGACGACTTCGCGACCGAACGTGCGGCCGCGACGGCCCAGGGCCGCAAGATCGGTCTCGGGATCGGTTGCTACGTCGAGGGAACCGGGGTCGGGCCCTACGAGGGCAGCCACGTTCAGGTCGAGACGAGCGGCCGCGTGAATGTGTCGATCGGGCTGACCTCACAGGGCCAGGGTCACGAGACGGTGTTCGCCCAGATCGTTGCCGACGAGCTGGGGGTTCGTATGGAAGACGTGTTCGTGACCACCGGCGACACGCGCAAGATGGGTTATGCCGTGGGCACCTTCGCCTCGCGGGCCGCGGTGATGAGCGGCAGCGCCGTCGCTTTGGCCGCCCGTCAGGTGCGGGCCAAGGCGCTGCGCATCGCGGCCGATGCCCTCGAGGTCTCCGCCGACGACCTCGAGATCGTCGACGGCACGGTACAGGTCAAGGGTGCCCCGTCGGCTTCGATGACGCTGGGCACGGTGTCGGTGCTGAGCAACCCCCTGCGCTACGCCTTCGACGAGGCGGCCCAGGCCGCAACCCAGTTCGCGGGCACCTTCGACCCCGACCGCCCACCGGTCGCCGCGGGCGACGAGCCCGGGCTCGAAGGTAAGGACTTCTACTCACCTACGCAGGCCACCTTCGCCAACGGGATGCACGCCGCGATCGTCGAGACCGACCCGGTCACAGCCGAAATCCGCATCCTGCGCTACTGCGTCGTGCATGACTGCGGCCCGATGATCAACCCGTTGATCGTCGAGGGCCAGGTGCACGGTGGCGTGGCCCAGGGCGTCGGTGGCGCGCTCTACGAGCGGATGGTTTACGACGAGTCGGGCCAGCTGCTCAACGCGTCCTTCATGGATTTCCTGATGCCCTACGCGTCAGAGGTACCGACCATCGAGACCGACCACCTCGAGACCCCGTCCCCTCTGAATCCTCTGGGCATCAAGGGTGCCGGCGAGGCGGGCTGCATCCCCGTCTCGGCCGTCATCGCCTCCGCTATCGAAGACGCCGAGGGCTTCGCGATCACCCGGATGCCGATCTCCCCCTCCGAGCTGTGGGGGCTTCGTCGTCGGTACGCTGCTGGCGAGATCACACCGCTGCGCCGTGCGAGCCCCCGGTCAGAGCCTGCCGACCGAGCCGAGGAGCCCACGCCATGAGGAGCCCGCGATGAAGATCACCGGCACTGCCACCCTCACCGCCGATCCGGGCCAGGTGTGGGACGCCTTCCATGACCCCGCCGTGCTGGCCCGGTGCCTGCCCGGGTGCGAGCAGCTGAGCGAGGTGTCGCCCGATCACTACGCGATGACCGTCACCGCTGGCGTCGCCGCCATCAGGGGCACCTACGACGGAGAAGTTGCCCTGCGAGAACCGCAGCGACCCGACTCGTTCACCCTGAAGGCGTCGGGGTCGGGCGCACCGGGTACCGTCGACGCCACTGTTGTCGTGCGGCTCTCACCCACCCCGTGCGGAGGCACCGACCTCGTCTACGACGCCGACGCCTCCGTCGGCGGCGCGATCGGCGGGGTCGGCCAACGGATGCTGTCGGGCGTGACCCGCAAGCTGGCCGGCCAGTTCTTCAGCGCGGTCGACGCCGACCTGACGGGCGAGCGCTCGGCAGAGGTAGTTGTGAACCCGACCGACGAGGCCCAGACCGCAGGGGTGGCGGGTGGACAGCCCGTGCCGCTGGGCGCGGCCGGCCCGGCGGCTGCGCGCCCAGCGGCCTCCCGCACGACCGCGCACGACTCCCGGGCCGCCCTCGACTTTGCGATGGGGGTGGTCACCGGTGCGGCCGTCGCCCTGGTCGGAGTCGCCCTCGGCTGGCGGCTGCGAGGGCGAGCCTGACGTGCTCGTCGCCCCGACCTCCTTCACGCGCGCACTCATCCATCACGGCGAAGCCGACTGAGCACCGTGCCTTCTCGGTACCCCGCAAGAGCACGACCATCGTGACGCCGAGAGACGTGTCCGCTCGGCGGGTGGTGACCGTGGCCGGGTGGTGCAGGAACCGGGCCCGGTGCTCCGGGCCGTGGCGCGCTGCGATCCCGGCTGCGTCAGGGCGCAGCACCGCGCCGGGAGGCACAGCACCGTTATGGCGCGGAGGTCAAGGTGCCCGTGCTGTGGCTCGACCTGTTCGGGCGAGAGCTGACCGAGGTGCCGGAGCTGACATCTGGGCAGTTCACGGTACGCGTTCGAGGTGACGAGCTGCGCACGGACAGCGGGCAGCCCCTGATCCTCGGGGACTCTCACGACTTCTGGTCGAACTGCCTGGGCGAGGCCACGGCCGGCACCCTGCCCACCGTGGCTGACGACGAGGACATCGCCGTGGCGGCCGCAATGCCCTTTCCGAAGGGAGCAAGGGCTGCGATCGTCATGACGAGGAGCGACTGGGACCTCGTACTCCAGGCTCATCCCCGACGCGACGAGGCCGGGTAGGTCACGGGCGGTGGACCACGGTGACGTACTGTCTGGACACAGCCGTATGAGACGAGGGATCCGATGAGCGACCTTGACCAGCACACCCGCGCTCGCCGCACTCCGGATGCCGCTCGACCGGCGAACCGCCCCGCGACCTCGCGCACGGGACTGCCACCGGGTCTGCCACCTGGCGCTGAGGTGCCACCCCTGGTCCCGGACCACGATCTCGACCGTGACGCCGCCCAGCGGCGAGGCACCCCCGCCCCCCTGAGGCTGGCGGCCGCAGTCACGGCCGTGGCCGTGCTCGGCGCGCTGGTCATCGGCGTCTCGGGCCGGTCTGCCATCGGTGAGACGCCTCCTCAGCGGCCCGGGGTCGGCGAGCAGGTCGTGGCAGCCGAGCGAGCCGAGGCCAACGTTCCTGCCGCTGGCCAGGGCCAGGCCGGGGCACCTGACTCCCTCACCAACCTGATCATCGAGGTCGACGGCTCGGGCCAGGCCGACCTCGTCATGGGCTCCGCCCTCGGTGTCGAGACGGTGCAGGTCTCGTTGCCGTACCGGGGCAGCCTCCCGGCATCCAGTGACGTGGCGGCAGCTGTCCAGACCGTCCGGGTCACGGCAACAGCCCGCACACCGGGGTCCACGCTGGGCTGCCGCCTGCTCAACGGCAACCGCGTGGTGAAGGCGGCCAGCGCATCAGGACGGGTCGACTGCAGCATCCGCGGGTCGTGACCGGCGAGGGTTGACCGAGCGCCCCGCCCGGGTTGGCAGGTTGTGCCAGCGCTCTGGTCGAGGGTGCCGGGTTGAATCGGGTCATGATCGCTTCCTCCGCTCCCCCGCGTTGAGCTCGGTGAGCTCGGTGAGCCGCATCCGTATCGGGATCGACACCGGCGGCACCTTCACCGACGTCGTGGCGCTCGACGAAGACTCAGGGGAGATGGTGACCACCAAGACACCGTCGACGCCGGGCAACCCGGCCGACGGCTTCATGGCCGGGATTCACAAGGTGCTCGGCATCATGGGGGCCGAGAGCCACGACGTCACGTCTGTCTCGCACGGAACGACCGTCGCCACGAACCAGCTGCTCGAAGGCAAGACCGGGTCGCTCGGCTTCATCACAACGGAGGGCTACAAGTTCATCCTCGAGATCGCCCGGCAGTCGGTGCCCGACGGCTACGGCAACTCCTACTTCTGGGTCAAGCCGCCCCGCATTGTCGCGGCCGACCACGTCAGAACCGTGGGCGGCCGTCTCGACTTCGAGGGTCGCGAGGTCCGTCCGTTCGACGAGGCCAGCGCCGTCGCAGCGGCGCGATGGTTTCGCGAGCGAGATATCACGACGATCGGTGTCTGCCTGCTGCACTCCTACGCCGACGACCGCCACGAGATCGCGATGCGGGAGGTGTTGAGCCGCGAGCACCCCGAGGCGGTCGTCTCGATCAGCTCCGAGGTGCTGCGCGAGTACCGCGAGTACGAGCGCTCCATGACGACCCTGCTCGACGCCGCGGTGAAGCCCACCGTGTCGCGCTACGTCGCCACCATCGCCGAGCGGTTGTCGGCGCTAACCGCCGAAGAGCCCGAGCCGGTAGAGCACACGCCCGCGCAACCGACTGCCGCGACCCTGAGCGCGCATGTGCCGTTTCACATCATGAAGTCCAACGGCGGCGTGCTGTCGGCCGACGAGGTCGTGCACCAGCCGATCACCACCGTGCTGTCCGGACCGGCGGCGGGCGCTCTCGGCGCCGGCCTCATCGCCAGCCGGGCCGGGTTCGACCGAGTGCTGACCTGCGACGGCGGCGGCACCTCGACCGACGTCTCCGTCGTGCTCGCCGGCGAACCGACCCTGACGACCGAGGGGTCGATCGGGGCCTACCCCAGCAAGATCCCGATGATCGACGTCGTCACCGTCGGCGCCGGCGGAGGGTCGATCGCGTGGGTCTCTCCCCAGGGCTCGCTCAAGGTCGGTCCGCAGTCGGCCGGGGCCGAGCCGGGGCCCCTCTGCTACGGCAAGGGTGGGAGCGACCCGACGATCACCGATGCCCACCTGGTGCTCGGCCGTATCCCGGGGCACCTGCTCGGTGGCGAGATCCCGATCGACGTCGAGGCCGCGCGGGCCGGCATCCAGCAGCTGGCGGGGCGCCTCGGCCTCGGGCTGGCGCAGTGCGCGGCCGGCATCCTCGAGATCTCGGCCTGGAACCAGGCCAACGCCCTGCGCCAGGTGAGCGTCAAACGCGGCCTCGACGTGCGCGACTTCATGCTCACCACCTTCGGCGGCTCCGGTTCGCTCCTGGCCTGTCGCCTGGTCGACATCCTCGGCCTTGCCGGCGTACTCGTACCCCAGAACCCCGGCAACGTGTCGGCGTTCGGGCTGCTCACCGTCGACGTCAAGAACGACTACGTGCAGACGTCGGTCGCCCGTCACCACGCGCTCGACCACGCGGCGGTGCAGAGGTCGTTCGACGACCTCACCGCCCGGGCCACGAAGGCCCTTGACGCTGAAGGGTTCCCGCGGTCGGTGCAGCGATTCGCGCGTACGGTCGACCTGCGCTACTTCGGGCAGGCCTACGAGGTGCCCGTCGCCGCTCCCGACGGCGACGTCGACGTGGATTACGCCGACGTCATCGCCCTGCGCTTCCACGAGGAGCACCGCGCCCTCTACGGCTACGACTTCCGGTCTGACCCCACGCAGCAGGTCGAGTGGGTCAACCTCCGCGTCTCCGGAGTGGGGCCGATCAGCCGACCGGAGCCACGGCCGATCGACCGGTCCGGATCAGGTGACGGTGTCACCGTGCGTGAGCGCGCTCACCGCAGCGTCCGACCGGTCTGTTTCGACGCCGACGCGGGTTATCTGGACACCGGCGTGTGGTGGCGTCCGGCTCTGCTGTCCGGTGACAGGGTAGTGGGACCGGCCATTGTTGAGGAGTTCGGCTCGACGGTGCCGGTGCACCCCGGCTTCGCGATCCGGGTCGACGACCTCGGCAACCTCGTCATCACCAAGGAGGTCGGCCATGGAACCGGTCAATGAGGCCCGTGGCGGCTCGAGCTCCCCCGTCAACCCGGCGGGGCTGCCGACCGCCTACGAGCATGGCAACCGGCTCACCCCCGAGGGCACCGCGGTCGACCCCATCCTCGTCGAGATCGTCGAGGGCACCCTGGCGAGCGTCGAGCTGGAGGTGGAGACCGCCATCGGGCGCACGTCACGCTCGCCGATGATCCGCGACGCCCATGACTTTCGCGCCGGCATCCACGACCGTCAGCTGCGCAAGCTGACGGGGCGCTCCTACAGCGCCCTCGTGCACCCGGTCGCGCGTGACTTCCCCCTCGCCGAGATGGCCGATGGCGACATCTTCTTCCACAACGACGTCTACGAGTCGGAAGGCGGCATCGGCCACCTGCCCGACCTCTGCGTCACGGTTCCCGTCTTCTGCGACGGTGCAGTCGTCGCCTTCGTGCAGGCTTTCGGCCACCACGACGACATCGGCGGCGCCGTGCCCGGCTCGATGCCCAGCCACGCCCGCTCGGTCTACGAGGAGGGCCTGATGGTCCCGCCGATCAAGTTGTGGGACAAGGGGGTTCCCAACCGCGCCGCCCTACGGATCATGACGCGAAACAGCCGGATGCCGGAGAGCCTGGCGGCCGACCTCGACGCGGAGTGCTCGGCCTGTCTGATGGGGGCACGGCGGCTCGCCGAGCTATTCGAGCGCTACGGCCGCCCCGCCGTCGAGGCCGCGTTCGACGAGATCCTCGATCGAACGACCGAGACCTATCGCCGCGAGATCCTCTCGAAGATCCCCGACGGCACGTACGTCTGGGAGGACTACGCCGAGCACGACGGCGTCGACGAGCCGCGGCTGCACGCCCAGCGAATCACCCTGACCAAGACCTCGACGGGAGGCCCCGGCCACCCCGACCGCTATCCCGACGGCGGACCGAGGATCATCATCGACTTCACCGGCACGTCGGCACAGGCGAAAGGCCCGATCAACCACTGCGGCGACTACGTCGGCGGCAACTTTCTCAAGAAGTGGCTCGCCCCCATCCTGCGCAACCTCGCCGACACGCCGGAGCGGATGGCGCAGCTCGACGTCAACGAGGGGGTCGTGCCCCTGATCGAGATGCGGTTCCCCGAGAAGGGCACGTTGCTCACCCCGATCTACCCGGCTCCCACCAACGCGCGCACCTTCGTCATCCTGCGGCTGCTGGGGGTGCTGACCGGCGTCGTCGCCAAGGCGGTCGACGGGCAGATGCCGGCCGACCAGGAGACGATCCGCTACACCGGCGTCTACGGCAAGGACAGAGACGACAACGACTACCTCATGCGGGAGGTGCTCGGGGGCGGCTCCGGTGGCCGCCCCTACGCCGACGGTGAGGACACCATCCACGTGGTGCCCGACAGCCGCAATTTGCCCACGGAGTTCACCGAGAGCCGCTTCCCCTTCCTGGTCGAACGTCTCGGGCTCGCCGTCGATTCCGGAGGCCCCGGGCGACATCGGGGGGGCCTCGGCTACGAGAAGCAGATCCGGATGCTGCGCGACGCACACCTCATGTCGATCGCCGACCGGTCGATCCTCGCCTGCTGGGGGGTCCGAGGCGGTCGGGCCGGGGCCTCCTTCGAGGTCACGATCGACCCCGGCGGCTCTGACGAGCGCGTCGTCGACGCTCTGGCTGACGCAGAGCCGGTACTGGCCGGTCAGGTCATCCGCATCCGCACCACCGGCGGGGGCGGCTGGGGCGACCCGCTCGAGCGGCCCTACGAGGAGGTCGAGCGCGACCTTCGCTGGGGCAAGGTCAGCCGGGACGGTGCCCGCCGAGACTACGGCGTGATCGCCGCCGGAGACCGGGACCACCCCGTCATCGACCAGGTCGCCTCCGACGCCCTGCGAGCCGAGCTGCGAGCGGCCCGACCCGCGCACCAGCCATTCTTCGACCGCGGGCCCGGCTACGCGACGCTCTCGGGCGGCCAGACGTCGGCCGAGGTCGACTGGCTGTGAACGGCATCCGGTGCAACGTTCAGGGCGACGCCGCCCCCACGGACGGATGGGTTTGGGCACAACGTGACATCGCGGAGACAATGCCTTACTGCTTATGCTCACGCCATGACGAGCGAGCCCACACCCGGCCGACGATGGTGAGTGCGACGTGAGAGTGGTGGTGGCGCTCGGCGGCAACGCCATGATCGGGCCCGACGGGAGTGCGACACCCCAGGCCCAGAACGACGCGATCTCAGCCGCGATGGCACCCGTGGCCGACCTCGTCGCGGCGGGCCACGAGGTCGTGCTCACCCATGGCAACGGCCCCCAGGTGGGCAACATACTGGTGAAGAACGAACTGGCGGCCGCCGTGGTGCCACCGGTGCCGCTCGACTGGTGCGGCGCCCAGACCCAGGCCACGATCGGGTTCACCATCCTCGACACCCTGGAAGCCGCCCTCGCCGAGCGGGGCCTGGCCACGCCCGTCGCCGCGATCGTGACCCGCACCCTCGTGAGCGCCGACGACCCCGGTTTCGCCCACCCGACCAAGCCGATCGGGCGCTACCTGCCCCGCGAGCAGGCCCAGGCCCTGGTCGACCACGGCGAGCAGTGGGAGGACCGCGGCGAACACGGCTGGCGTCGGGTGGTCGCCTCCCCCGATCCGGTCGAGGTGCTCGAGACGCATACGCTGCTCACTCTGCTAGACGCGGGCTACGTCGTGGTCGCGGCGGGAGGTGGCGGCATCCCGGTGGCCCGCTCGGCAAACGGCGCTCTGCACGGCGTCGAGGCCGTCATCGACAAGGACCTCACCGCTGCCCTGCTCGCCCGAGCCGTGGAGGCCGACGTGCTGGTGATCGCCACTGACGTGCCGAACGCCGTCATCCACTGGGGCACCCCGACGGCCGCGCCGATCGGGCGGGTCAGTCTCGAACAGGCGCAGGCGTATGCGGCTGCGGGCCAGTTCGCGTCGGGTTCGATGGGCCCCAAGGTCGAGGCGGCGATGCGATTCGTGCGGGCCGGCGGATCGTGGTCGGTCATTACCTCTCTCGCCCAGATCGCTGTGGCCATCGACGGTGAGGTGGGCACGGTCATCGAAGGCCGGGCTCAACCCCGACAGCCCAGCCCGTCAGCCCCCGCTCTTCCCTCCCACGAAAGGTGATCCCGTGCCCGAAGCCATCGAGGTCCGCAAGGTTGTGCTCGACTCCGTCAGCGACGCGTCGGGCCTGGCCCGGCTCATCGACGACGGAGTGATGGAAGCCTCCCGCGTCGTCGCCGTCATCGGCAAGACCGAGGGCAACGGCGGCGTCAACGACTACACGCGCATCATCGCCGACCGCGCCTTCCGCGAGGTGTTGATCGCCAAGGGCGCCCCGGCCGAGCAGGTCAGGCAGGTGCCGATCGTCTGGTCGGGCGGCACCGACGGGGTGATCAGCCCGCACGCCACGATCTTCGCGACCGTGCCCGCCGGGCAGGCCGAGCCGAGCGACGAGCCCCGGCTGACGGTCGGGTTCGCCATGAGCGAGCCCCTCCTGCCGGAGGAGATCGGCTACGTGGCCATGGTGACGAAGGTGGCGGATGCCGTGAAGGTCGCGATGGGGCGAGCCGGCATCACCGACCCCGCCGACGTGCACTACGTGCAGACGAAGACCCCGCTGCTCACCATCCACACGATCCGTGACGCCAAGGCGCGCGGCCACCAGGTCTGGACCGAGCACACCCACGAGTCGATGGACCTCTCCAACGGCACCACCGGTCTCGGTGTCGCCGTGGCGCTCGGCGAGATCGAGATGCCCACCGACGCCGACATCATGCGTGACCGGTCGTTGTTCTCGTCGGTCGCCTCGTGCAGCTCGGGTGTCGAGCTCGACCAGGCTCAGGTGGTCGTGGTCGGCAACGTGCGCGGCATCGGCGGGCGCTACCGCATCGGCCACTCCGTGATGCGTGACGCCCTCGACGCCGACGGCATCTGGGACGCGATCCGCGACGCCGGCCTGGACCTGCCCGAGCGGGCCCACCCGAGCGACATCGCCGGACGGCTCGTCAACGTGTTCCTCAAGTGCGAGGTGAGCGCCAACGGGCAGGTGCACGGTCGGCGCAACGCCATGCTCGACGACTCCGACGTGCACTGGCACCGGCAGATCAAGGCCTGCGTCGGCGGCGTCACGGCATCCGTGACCGGTGACCCCGCCTGCTTCGTTTCGGTGTCGGCGGCACACCAGGGGCCCGACGGCGGTGGCCCGGTCGCGGCCATCGTCGACCTCGGTGCGGGCGAACCGACCGGCTACGCCTGGCGCCCCTGACCCCCGCTTTCACCGTCGAGAGGACAGTTCGTGTCGCACGAACTGTCCTTTCGACGGTGGAAGGGGGTCGAGAGGGCAGTTGGTGTTCTAGCGCGCCGTGACGGGGAGGGCCTCAGCAGCGCGGTCGGGCACTGGCACCGAAGGACGGCGGGAGCGCTGCTCGTGCACGGCAAGCCCCACCACCGACAGGAGCACCACGACCAAGCCCAGCCACTGCGAGCCGGCGAGGGTGGCGCCGAGGGCGGTGACCCCGACGACGGCTGCGGTGAGGGGGAACGCCAGCTCGGCGAGGGTGGCGCGTGAGGCAGGGGTGCGCCCGAGAGCCCGGTAGTAGAGCAGCAGGGCAAGCAGACCGGGAACGACCGCCAGCAGCAGCAGGTTCGGTACCGCCTCGACACCGATGGCGAGCGGGGTGCGGGTTGCACCACTTAAGGCCAGCAGCGTCAGCAGCCCGACGCCGAAGCGCAGGGCCGTGATGTCGGCGAACTTCAGCTCGGCGCTGGCAGCGCGTCCGAGTACGGTCCCGGCTGCCCAGAGGGCAGCAGCTCCCACCGCGAGCAACGCTGCCTCGGCGCTCGACACGCTGACTCCCAGAGGGTCGGGAAACGCCAGCAGCCAGGCGCCCACGAGCGCTGGAACAGCGAACAGCGCGTAACTGGCGCGCACTCGTTCGCCGAGCAGCAGGGCCGCGAGCGCCACGGCGATGAGCGGCTGCAGCTTCTG
The DNA here is from genome assembly GCA_030452985.1 of Humibacillus sp. Classification (GTDB taxonomy): domain Bacteria; phylum Actinomycetota; class Actinomycetes; order Actinomycetales; family Dermatophilaceae; genus DSM-29435. The sequence continues at coordinate 71,867 of JAKDLG010000001.1, read as the reverse complement.
CAGCACCTGCGGCGTGATCGGGTCACCCAGTCGAAAGGCGGCGGTGAAGAGCGTCGTCGCGATCGCCGAGCTGCCCGCGCCAATCACGAGCACGCTGACCTTGGTACGGGTGCTCGAGGCCAATAGGCGGCGCACGGCGGGCACCAGCCACGGGCTGACGAGAAGGGTCAGCACGAGGTGCTCCCAGAACACGACCGTCAGGGCCGGATACTCTTTCGCCAGGGGTTCGCGCCACAGGGCTGAAAGCCCCCACAGCGAGGCCGCCACCGCCACCAGCCAGGTGAGATCGGCGGGCGCGGTACGGAGGGCGCGGGTTTCGGTCACCGTGGCAGCCTGCCACCCAGGGGTGCGCCGGCCGAAGCCTGGGTCGGTCCAGCGCCGGATCGGGCCGCGACGAGGGCCCGACATTGCCCTCTCGACCCGCATTCACCGTCGAAAGGACGTTTCGTGCGACACGAAACGTCCTTTCGACGGTGAAGCCCGGGAGCGCGAGAGCCGGGAGCGCGAGAGCCGGGAGCGAGAGAGCCAGGAAAGTGGCGGCGCGGACCGGGCGTCCGTCAGTGGGCGAAGTGGCGGGTGCCGGTGAAGTACATCGTCACGCCCGCCGCCTCGGCCGCGGCGACGACCTCCTCGTCGCGGATCGACCCGCCGGGGGCCACGACCGCGCGCACACCGGCATCCAGCAGAATCTGGAGACCGTCGGCGAACGGGAAGAAGGCGTCGGATGCCGCGACCGAGCCCCGAGCCCGCTCCTCCCCCGCCCTGCGCACCGCCAGCCAGCACGCGTCGACCCGGTTGACCTGCCCCATCCCGACGCCGACCGCCGCGCCGTCGTGAGCGAGCAGGATCGCGTTGCTCTTGACCGCGCGAATGGCACGCCAGGCGAACTGGAGGTCGGCCACGGTCGCCTCGTCAGCGGCCTCGCCGGCCACCAGACGCCAGTTCACGGCGTCATCGCCCCCCGTGATCGCGCCGTCATCGTCGCGCACGACCGCGTCGACCCGGTCGACGGTCTGCAGGAGCAGCCCGCCGCTGACGGCGCGGGTCTCGACCGCGTCGACGGCCGTCGCCATCCCGGCCGGGAGTCGCAGCACGCGCAGGTTCTTCTTCGCCGTGAGGATCTCGAGCGCCTCCGGCTCGAAGTCGGGGGCAATGATGACCTCGGTGAACACCGGCTTGGCGGCCCGGGCCATCGCGGCCGTCACGGTGCGGTTGGCCGCGATGATGCCGCCGTAGGCGCTCACCGGGTCGGTGGCGTGGGCCCGCTCGTAAGCGGCCTCGATCGTGTCGCCGATGGCGATGCCGCAGGGGTTGGCGTGTTTGACGACGGCCACCGTCGGCTGGTCACCGTGGTCGTGAGCGGCGCGCACAGCGGCATCCGTGTCGACGTAGTTGTTGTACGACATCGCCTTGCCGTGCAGCTGCTCTGCGCTGGCGACTCCCGGCCGCGCGTGCCGGTAGAGGCCGGCGCGTTGGTGCGGGTTCTCGCCGTAGCGCAGCACGTCGGCGCGCTCCCACGTGGCCCCGAGCCAGTTGGGGAAGCCGGTGCCGTCGCTCGTGTCAATCACGACGTTACCCATCCAGCTCGCCACCGCTACGTCATAGCCCGCGGTGTGCACGAACGCCTCCGCCGCGAGACGACGGCGCTGTTCGAGGGCGAAGCCACCGGCCGCCACGGCCTCGACGACCTGGTCGTAGGCCGTTGGGCTGGTGACGACGGCCACGCTCGCGTGGTTCTTGGCGGCCGCCCGCACCATCGACGGCCCGCCGATGTCGATCTGCTCGACACACTCGTCAGGGCTGGCCCCCGAGGCCACGGTCTCGGCAAACGGGTACAGGTTGACGACGACGAGGTCGAACGGCTCGATCCCGAGGTCGTCGAGCTGCTGCAGGTGGTCTGCGTTGCGGGTGTCGGCGAGGATGCCGGCGTGCACCTTCGGGTGCAGCGTCTTGACGCGGCCGTCGAGGCACTCCGGAAACCCCGTGAGCTCTTCGACCTGCGTGACCGCAACCCCTGCCGCCGCAATGGTCTTCGCCGTCGACCCGGTCGAGACGATGGTCACGCCAGCGGCCCCGAGCACACCCGCGAGCTCGACCAGACCAGTTTTGTCGTAGACCGAGACCAGTGCTCGCCGGATGGGGCGGCGACCCTCATCCGCTCTGGCGTGGTCGGCCATGGTCGGTTCGGCCGAGGTGCGTAAGGGGGCAGCCATGTTCACTCCTGTGACGGGGTCTGGGGACGAGCCTGCGACCGGGGGCACCCAGGCGTTCGATGCTCCCGACGTCACTCCCCGGTGGTTGCCCACCTGCGCCAGTCGTGTGCAGCCAGAGTAGCAATCAGGGGTGGCCGAGCCGAACGGCTCGGCCCTCGACCGTGAACCCGTCACGGGCCATCCGACCGACGTTGTCGACGAGCATCTGCCGCTCGAGCACCTTGATGCGCTCGTGCAGACTCTGCTCGGTGTCATCCACTGCCACGGCCAGGGTGCGCTGCTCGATGATCGGCCCCGTGTCGATGCCCCCGTCGACGAGGTGGCAGGTCGAGCCGGTCACCTTGACCCCGTAGGCCAGGGCGTCGCGCACCCCGTGGGCACCGGGAAAGCTCGGCAGCAGGGCCGGGTGGGTGTTGACGACGGTTCGCTCGCCGAGCGAACGCACGCCCAGCAGCCTCATGAACCCCGCCGTGACGACCAGTTGAGGGCGAGCCGCGTCCAGGTGGGACGCGAGAGCCGCATCCCACTCCTGCCGGGTCTCGAAGTCCGACAACCGACAGACGAACGTCGGGATGCCGGCCCGTTCGGCGCGTTCGATGCCGGCACACGCACGGTCGGCACCCACGGCCACGATGCGCACGCCGTAGCCCGGGTCGGTGCAGGCGTCGATGAGGGCCTGGAGCAGGGTCCCCGAACCGGATACCAGCACCACGATGTCGACGCCGTCGGGACCCGGTTTTGCGTCGATCGTCACGAGCGGGAGTGTATCGGCTGACTATTTGGGCGGATGGCACCTCGTCGGTGACGCTGTGGCGGCGGGGTGCGAATTCACCACGGTGGGCACGATGAGTGAGGATGGGTCGCATGAGCAGCCAGGAGAAGGAGCGGTCGATCGCCTTCGCCCGCGACAAGGCGCGTCTCACCCTGCCGGTCCTGGTCTGTGTGCTGTTGGCGGTGGTCGCGATGTACCTGCCGCTGCCGAAGCGGTTCATCGCGGTGGTGCCCCTCCTGTTGGCGGTCGGCCTGAGCGTTCGGCTGCTGCGGTTCCTCTCGAGCCGGCGTGGGCGCGAGAAGATCTGGCCGGCCATGACGCTCGGCATCGTGGGGATGCTGCTCGCCTCGCTGATCGTGCAAGGAGCGTTCTACTCGAAGGTCCAGGCTTACGAGCAGTGCATCGACGGCGCCCAGACCGCTGAGGCCAGGGCTGACTGCGAGAGCCTGCGCGACTCCGTGGTGCTGGGCGACGTGCTGCACCTGCGCTGACCCACCCAGTTCGAGTGGCCACTTTCGTCCACGCAAACCCAGTTCGAGTGGCCACTTTCGTCCACGCCTGCTCGCACGGAACTGGCCACTCGACCAGCAAAAGGTCATCGTCACTGCCACGGCGCCCCGGACGAGCGCCAGCCCCGGCCGTGCTGCCAGATCGGTCAGTCGTCGGTCGGGGCGACCTCAGCGGCCTCGACGCGGTCGCTCGACACCTCACGCTCACGCCACAGCCGCCAAGCCACCCACAGCGCGGCCCCACCGGCAACCTCCACGAGCAGCGCCGCAGCGAACGGGAGCACGGCCGGGCCGATGTGCGAGAGCCGGTCGACGCCCAGCGAACCGTTGCCGAGCGCGGTCAGCACGGCGATGACGGCCACGGCGATGAAGGCTGCGGTGCTGACCGCCGCGAAGCGGGCTCGGGCGTTGCCGAAGAACTCGAGGTCACGATCGACCCAACGGGCGATGAAGGCTCCTGCGGCGATCGGCAGCAGAACGACGGCGTAGAGAGCGCGAGGGTAAGTGGCCTCGTCGGGCAGGGCCGCGAGCGCGGGGATGAGCGGCATCAGCCCGGGATGGGCCGCGGCCGGACTGATCGCAGCGCCGACCGCGACACCGAAGCCCGGCCCCGCCACGAACGACAGTGCCCAGGTGGCGGCGTTGCCCATCATCAGCAGCTGACCCACGACCACGACGAGGCCCGCCACGAGATTGATGCCGTACTGGCCTTGCATCGCGACGATGGCGCCGAACGAGACGAGCACGCGAGCAAGCATCACTGCGAGGCCCACGAGCAGCAGCAGGCCGGCTCCGCGCCAACCGACGTGCCACACGGCAGGCAGCCAGCTCGGCCCGCGCCGGAACCAGGCCCGCACGAAGGCCGGAGCCGCATCATCCTCGGGGCGCAGGAACGTGAAGCCGAGAGCGGCCAGCGGCACGATCAGGACGCCGGCGATCGCCATGAAACCAGGGCTCGCAGGCCCCGCCAGGGTGAGCAGGGCCACCAGCGCCGCGATGGCCAGGTAGCCCCCGACGAAGCCGGGAACCACCGACCGTGCGACGGCCCGGCTCCATTCGCCGGTGGTGAGCCCCACCCGCTCGATGGCCACCAGGCGACGGAGGAACCGAGCACCGATGTAGACGTTCAGGAGCAGCAGCAGAATCGGGGTCAGCGAGACCGACAAGCCACCGGCGCCGATCGACTGGGCGTGGCCGAGGAACCAGAGGGCGCTGCCCACCGAGACGGCCGAGAACCACCCCAGCGAGCTTTCGGGGGCGGCGATCCAGCCGATGAGAGACGGGAGGACGACGAGCGCCCAGGTGGCCACCGCTGCGAGCGCACCGACCCGCAGTGCGGCGCGCAGGGTGGCCGGCCGAGCAGGCGCTGAAAGCACTCGCCTGGGCGTGGACTTCGCTCCCGAGGCTGCAGTCGTGGAGGTAGGCACACCCCATGGTCACAACTGGGAGCCCGTTGGGCGAGCACCCACGCCGCAGCCGGGTCACCGAGTTTGGCGGGTCGGCCCTCGTGGCCCTGCCGCCCGACACCCGAGGGCACCGCTGTACCGGATGCCGCAGCACACGACATCCGGTACAGGGACAACGCTCAGCCGGCCGAGAGCCCCTGCATGATCTCGCGCATGAGCTCGGCTGTCGCGGACGGCGTCTTGCCGACCTTGACGCCCGCGGCCTCAAGGGCTTCCTTCTTCGCCTGCGCCGTACCCGAGGAGCCCGACACGATGGCGCCGGCGTGGCCCATCGTCTTGCCCTCGGGGGCGGTGAAACCGGCGACGTACCCGACGACCGGCTTGGTCACGTGCTCCTTGATGTAGGCCGCAGCGCGCTCCTCGGCGTCGCCGCCGATCTCACCGATCATCACGATCGCGTCGGTGTCGGGGTCGTTCTGGAAGGCCTCGAGGCAGTCGATGTGCGTGGTGCCGATGATGGGGTCACCGCCGATGCCGACCGCGGTGCTGAAACCGAAGTCACGCAGCTCGTACATCATCTGGTAGGTGAGCGTGCCCGACTTCGAGACCAGCCCGACGCGGCCGCTCCCGGCGATGGTGGCCGGGATGATGCCGGCGTTCGAGACGCCCGGGGTGATCAGGCCGGGGCAGTTGGGCCCGACGATACGGGTCGTTCCCTTGTCGGTGGCGTAGGCGTAGAACTCAGCGCTGTCCTTGACCGCGACGCCCTCGGTGATCACGACTGCGAGCGGGATCTCGGCGTCGATCGCCTCGACCACGGCCGACTTCGTGAACGCAGCGGGCACGAAGATGACCGAGACGTTGGCGCCGGTCGCCTTGATCGCCTCTTCGACGGTGCCGTAGACGGGCACCGACACCGCGTCCTCGAACTCGACGGTGGTGCCGGCCTTGCGGGGGTTGACCCCGCCGACGATGGCGGTGCCCGACTTCAGCATCCGCTGCGTGTGCTTCATGCCTTCCGAGCCGGTCATGCCCTGCACGATGACCTTGGAGTCGGCGTTGAGAAAGATTGCCATGGTGTCTCAGTTCTCCTGTTGCTCGGGTCAGTTCGCCGCGGCGGCGAGCTCGGCGGCGCGGCGCGCAGCGCCGTCCATGGTGGCCTCGATGGTGACGAGCGGGTGGGCTCGCTCGGCGAGGATGCGGCGGCCCTCCTCGACGTTGTTGCCGTCGAGGCGCACGACGAGAGGTTTGGTGGCCTCGTCACCGAGGGCGTCGAGCGCGCCCACGATGCCGTTGGCCACGGCGTCGCAGGAGGTGATGCCCCCGAAGACGTTGACGAACACGCTCTTGACCTGTTCGTCGCCGAGGATGATCTGCAGGCCGTTGGCCATCACCTCCGCGCTGGCACCGCCGCCGATGTCGAGGAAGTTCGCGGGCTTCGCGACGAAACCGCCCTCCGACCCGCTGAGTTCCTCCCCGGCGTAGGCCACGACGTCAAGGGTGCTCATCACCAGGCCTGCTCCGTTGCCGATGATGCCCACCGAACCGTCGAGCTTGACGTAGTTGAGGCCCTTCGCCTTGGCTGCGGCCTCGAGCGGGTCGGCCGCGGCCGTGTCCTCGAGGGCTTCGTGGTCGGCGTGACGGAAGTCGGCGTTCGCATCGAGGGTGACCTTGCCGTCGAGGGCGATGATCTCACCGTCCTCGGTCTTGACCAGGGGGTTCACCTCGACGAGCGTCGCGTCCTCGTCGCGGTAGACGGTCCACAGCGCCTTGAAGGCCTCGATGAGAGCGGGCTTGTCGGCCTCGTCGAACCCGGCCGCGTCGGCGATCTCCTTCGCCTTGGCGTCATCGACCCCGGTGTTCGGGTCGATGACGATGCGGGCGAGGGCCTCGGGCCGCTCGACAGCAAGTTGCTCGATCTCGACGCCGCCCTCCTTCGAGCACATGGAGAGGTAGCTGCGGTTCGCGCGGTCGAGCAGGATGGAGAAGTAGTACTCCTCGGCGATGCGAGCGCCCTGGGCGATCATCACGGTGCCGACGGTGTGGCCCTTGATGTCCATTCCGAGGATGCCGGCCGCAGCCTTCTCGGCCTCGTCGGGGCTCTTGGTGACCTTGACGCCGCCCGCTTTGCCGCGTCCGCCCACCTTGACCTGCGCCTTGACGACCGTGACGCCGCCAGAGCCGGCCCCGATCTTCTCGGCCGCCGCACGGGCCTGTTCCGGGGTGGTGGCGATGGCGCCGGCCAGAACCGGCACGCCGTGCGCCTCGAACATGTCGCGCGCTTGGTACTCGAAGAGATCCACGGGGGTCCGTCCTCATCGTCGGAAGGTGGTTTTCGACCACGCCGAGGCGCTGACCCGGGCCCCCGCCCGGGCGCAGAGTGCTCCGGAGCGGTCGGTCCCAGCCGTTTCGCAGGCGATGGCGCGGTCGAACAGACTGTCAAACGGACTCTAGTGCCCCCGCCCGCCCGCGATGCCACCGGGACTGCCGCCCAGCTGGGTCACGGTCGCGACACGCAGCCCGCGTTGACCCACCTCAGGGCCGGCTGTCGGGGTACGGTCCACAGGTGGTCATGGCAGCACGAGCGGCAACGATGCCGCTCCAGAATCCCCCACCCGAGGCTGACGACGGCTCGGGTCGAGGGCTGCTGGGCATCGTGGGAGAAACCGCAAAAGCCCTGCTCACCCCCACCGGTCTGGCCGGTGCGGCCCTCGAGGCCACGTGGATAGGTTTGCACCTGGGTCTCTATCCGCTGGGTCTGCTCGGCTCCCGAGCGCGAGACCACCGCGACGGGTACGCCCTCGGCCACCTGTCGCCTTCTCAGCGTGGCCTGGCGATCCATGATGTCGAAGCGGCGCACACGCCGATCCTGCTCGTACACGGCATGGTCGACAACCGCTCGATCTTCACCGTGCTGAGGCGCGGGTTGAAGAAGCGCGGGTTCGGTCGCATCGAGACGATCAACTACTCGATCTTCACCGGCGACATCCGCGTCGCGGCCGCGCAGCTCAGCGAGGAGGTCGAACGTCTCGTCGAGGAGACCGGCTACGAACGCATCCACGTGATCGGCCACTCCATGGGCGGGCTCATCGCCCGGTACTACGTGACTCGGCTCGGTGGCGACGAGCACGTGCACACGCTCGTCACCTTGGGCACGCCGCACCAGGGCAGCTACCTCGCCTATCTCTGGAACAACTCCCTGACCCGGCAGCTGCGGCCCGGCAGTGCGCTGTACGCCGAGCTGGCCGCCCCGGTGCGGGACTGCAAGACCCGTTTCATCGCCTACAGCTCCGATCTGGACCAGGTCGTCGTTCCGGGGAGCAACGCCGCCCTACGGCACGAGAGTCTCAACGTGCACAACATCACGTTGCACGGCGTAGGACACATGAGCCTGCCGATCACCAGCACCGTGGTACACGGAATCTCGGCGGCGCTGGCCCACGTCGACGCATCCGGTGCCACCGTCACGCCCGGCGTGAGCGCGCTGAACACCCGTCGTCGGCCGACGGGGCGCGCGTCGACCGCTTCGTGACAGGCCCGTCCCGGCGCCTGTGGACGCGGGGATGAGGACCGTCCCCGGCTCACCTACGGTGAGAGACACGACCAGCTGACGTCGTCCCAGTGACCGCAGACCGTCCGGATGCCGTCCGGATGCCGTCCGCTGCGTGACCTTGACCTGCCGTATGTCGATGCGGTGCCTCATGGCGCGTTTTTACATAACGAAACGATCACGGTATCGTCAAAACCCTGCCCTCGAACCCAGATAGGTACCCACTTCGTGCGAAACGCCACTTACACCGGTCGACATCGGCCGGCAGCCAAGACACCACGGGGTCGACGTTATGTCGTCCCCGTTGCTCTGCTCTGCGCCACGGTGGCAGGTGGTCTCGTGATCCGCGAGGCGAACGCCGGCGAGCTCGGAGTTGGTGCTGCCACCATGCTGAACGCGCCGAGCTCGGTGGACGCCTTCGGCGCCCCGGCCGATCCGGGCGCGGTCTCGGCGGCAACCGCAGACCGCGCCGGCAGCGGGACCTCGCGTGACAGCAGTCGTCAAGCGCTGACCGGCGCCACGCCGTCGGCGGTGGAGGCCGCGGCGGCCAAAGCCCTCGCCGACCAGAGGTCCAAGGCCGCCACCGACAGAGCGGCGAAAGTAGCCAGGGCGAAGGCCGACAGGGCGGCCAAAGTCAAAGCAGACAAGGCCAATGCTCTGGCCGCTGCCCACCGGTGGGTCTCCCCGCTGGCGAGCTACACCCTGACCTCCGGGTACGGCTTTCGCTGGGGCAAGCTGCACCCGGCTCAAGACCTCGCCACGTCGGTGGGTAGCCAGGTGCACTCGCTCTCCAGCGGCACCGTCGTGTCCGCCGGCTGGGACAGCACCGGCTACGGCAACCTCGTCCGCATCCAGTACTGGGACGGCACCGTGTCGTTCATGGCCCACAACAGCCGCCTGGTCGTCTCGGCCGGCGAGACGGTGGCGCCGGGGCAGCTCGTTGCCTACAGCGGCAACACCGGCCACTCGACCGGCCCGCACGTTCACCTCGAGATCCACCCCGGTGGCGGCGACGCCGTCCCCCCGATGCCGTGGCTGGCCGGCCACGGCATCCGCCTCTGACCTCGCTCAACGCATCCTGCGGGCGGTGAGGATGCCTGGGGCGCGAGCTCTAGCCGTGTCGTCGGGCGTGCCAAGTGGCCTCTGCCGGCCAGGTCGTGGGTCATGTCGTCGTTGAGGTCGCCATCACGACACTGACCACGACTTGACCGACGACGAGACCCGACGGCTGGCAGGCCGGGACACGAGCCGTCTCAGCCGCACGTGTCCCCGCTTGGCGGCATCCGCCGGCGCGGTCTGCCTCAGAGCTTGACGAGGGCTCAGAGCTTGACGAGTGGTGCGTAGCGCAGCAGCAGTCGCTTGGTGCCGGTGTCGGCACCGAAGTCGACATGCGCCATCGACTTCTCGCCCTCGCCCTCGACCCGCACGACCGTTCCGAGACCGAAGGTGTCGTGGCTGACCTTGTCGCCGGAACTCAACGACAGAATCGGTCGCCTACCCGGGCTGCGCACCCCCGGGCGGGCGGCAAGCGTGGCCACCGCCGGCTGACCGGCGCCGCGGGCCCCGCTGAACGACGGGCCGAGTCGCTGCCACTCGATGAGCTCGCCCGGAATCTCGTCGAGGAAGCGTGAGGGCGGGTTGTACTGCGGAGCACCCCACGCCGAACGCACCGAGGCGCGAGAGAGGTAGAGCCGCTCGCGGGCGCGGGTGATGCCGACGTAGGCCAGGCGCCGTTCCTCCTCGAGCTCCTTCGGGTCTCCGAGAGAGCGCAGGTGCGGAAAGGTGCCGTCCTCGAGCCCGGTGAGGAACACGACGGGGAACTCGAGGCCCTTGGCCGTGTGCAGCGTCATCAGCGTGACGACGCCCTGTTGGGCCGCCGCTTCCCCCTCGGGCGAGTCAGGGATCTCGTCGGCGTCGGCCACGAGCGAGACCTGCTCGAGAAACTCCTCGAGCGCGCCGGCCGGGCCGACGTCTTCAGGTTCCACCCCCGGCGGCAGTTCGCCGCCCGACTCCTCGAGCTCGGTGGCGCGCCGCTCGTCGTACTCCTGGGCGACCGCGACGAGCTCGGCGAGGTTCTCGATACGGGTCTCGTCCTGCGGGTCGTGGCTGGAGCGCAGCTCGCCCAGGTAGCCGCTGTGCTCGAGGGTGGCCTCGAGCAGGGCAGCGATGGAGTCGTCGGTTTCGTAGATCACCCGGATCTTCTCGAGCAGCTCGGTGAAGCCCTTGATCGCCACGACGGATCGAGTGGCGATGCCGGGGGCGTCCTCGGCGCGGCCGAGCGCGGCGACGAACGGGATGCGCTCGCGATCGGCCAGGGCGGCGACGCACGCCTGGGCGCGGTCACCGATGCCCCGCTTGGGGGTGTTGAGGATGCGGCGCAGGTTGACGGTGTCGGTCGGGTTGGAGATCACCCGCAGGTAAGCGAGAGCGTCCTTGACCTCGCGGCGTTCGTAGAAGCGAGTGCCACCGACCACCTTGTAGGGCAGGCCGACGCGCACGAGCACCTCCTCGACCGCGCGGCTCTGGGCGTTGGTGCGGTAGAAGACGGCGACATCTCCGGGCTTGACACCGTGTTCGGCCAGGTCGTCGATCTCCTTGGCCACGAACGCGGCCTCGTCGTGCTCATTGTCACCCACGTATCCGGTGATCAGCGCGCCGTCACCCGAGTCGGTCCAGAGGCTCTTGGCCCGCCTACCCTCGTTGCGGCTGATGACCGAGTTGGCCGCCTTGAGGATGCGCTGGGTCGAGCGGTAGTTCTGCTCGAGCAGGATCGTCTTGGCGTCGGGGTAGTCGTTCTCGAACTCGAGGATGTTGCGGATGCTCGCGCCGCGGAAGGCATAGATCGACTGGTCGGAGTCACCGACCACGCACAGCTCGGCCGGGGGCACGGCGTAGGAGCCCGCCCCTCCCTTGACCGCCCCGACCAGCTCGCGGATCAGCTGGTACTGCGCCTGGTTGGTGTCCTGGTACTCGTCGACGAGTACGTGCCGGAACCGGCGGCGATAGTACTCGGCCACGTCGGGAAAGGCCTGCAGGATGTTGACGGTCATCATGATGATGTCGTCGAAGTCGAGCGCGTTGGCCTGGCGCAGCCGGCGTTGGTACTGCGTGTAGGCCTGCGCGACCGTGCGCTCGTAGTGGTCACCCTCGGCGACTCGCGAGGTGTAGGTCTCCTCGTCGATGAGCTCGTTCTTGAGGTTGCTCACCTGGTGGGTGAAGCCGCGGGCCGGGTAGCGCTTGGGGTCGAGGTCGAGATCACGCAGCACCAGCGCCATGAGCCGCTGGCTGTCGGCGGCGTCGTAGATCGAGAACGTCGACTTCATGCCCACCTTGGCCGCCTCACGACGCAGGATGCGCACGCACGCGGAGTGGAAGGTCATCACCCACATGGCCCGAGCCCGAGGCCCGACGAGGTTCGCGACCCGCTCGCGCATCTCGGCCGCCGCCTTGTTGGTGAAGGTGATGGCCAGCACCTGCCCGGGTTGGACCCCCCGTTCTCCGAGCAGCCAGGCGATGCGGTGGGTGAGCACGCGCGTCTTGCCCGACCCTGCCCCCGCGACGATGAGCAGCGGGGCCCCCTCGTGCACGACGGCAGCCCGTTGGCTGGGGTTGAGCCCTTCGAGCAGCTGCGCCGGGTCGAGGCTTGGATGCCGCCCTGCCGCGCCCACTCCCCCGGCCGCGGCCGCCTCGGCCCAGGTGGGAACGCCCTGCTCGGTCACATCCTGCCTGACCCCCCTCGAAGCATCGAGTCCACTCGACCCACCCGCGGTGGGGTGGTCGGGACCCGGGGGCCCGGAGATCGGAAGGTCGTCGAAGAGCGTGCTCATGATGGCCTCCAGCCTACGTCTCGCCACCCACCCGCCCGGCCAGCCACGCACACCCGGGGTCACGGGGCCAAGAACTCAGTCGAGTGGCCACTTCCTCACGACCGACGGGCCGACGCCTCACCCCCGTGGGGCCACATCGGGCCGGGCGCGTGTCGCGGCGCGCATGGCCACGAAGACAATGATCGGATGACCGACTTCGAGATCCGCGATGCCCGGCGTGACGACCTTCCCGACCTGATCCGCCTCGTTCAGGCCCTGGCTGCGTACGAGAAGGACCCGGCCTCGGCCGTCGCGACGACCGACCAGTTCGACCACGCGCTGTTCCCCACGACGGGCAGCCCGGCGGCATCCTGCCTCGTCGTCGAGCACGCCGATCGTCCCGGACACGTGGTGGCGATGGCCCTGTGGTTCGCCACCTTCTCGACGTGGACCGGGCAACAGGGCATGTGGCTGGAGGACCTCTTCGTCGAACCCGAACAGCGTGGCTCGGGCATCGGCCGGGCTTTGCTCGGGCGTCTGGCGCAGATCTGTGTCGAGCGGGGGTACCCGCGGTTCGAGTGGACCGTGCTCGACTGGAACACCCCGTCGATCGACTTCTACCGTTCTCGGGGCGCCCGCCCCCAGAGCGAGTGGACGACCTTCCGGCTCGACGGCGAGGCGCTCGACCGGCTGGCTGGAGAGGCCTGAGACAGTCATAGGGTGGCGGACATGACCACTGCGACGAGTGTGTTCGTGACCGAGCCCGGCGACGGCAGCGTGCTGGCCCTGCAGACCCACGACCTGCCCGAGCCGGTTACCGGCGAAGTGCAGATCGAGGTCGCGGCAGCAGGGGTGAACTTCATCGACGTCTACAAGCGGCAGGGCGTCTACCCGGTGCCGACTCCCTTCGTGCTCGGTGAGGAGGGCGCCGGCACCGTCGTGTCTGTCGGGCCAGGTGTGAGCGGCATCCAGGCCGGAGACCGCGTGGCGTGGTGCCAGTCATCCGGCAGCCAGTCGACGGTCGTCAACAAGCCGGCTGGCGCGCTGGTTCCGGTGCCCGACGGGCTCGACCTGGAGGTCGCCGCTGCCGTGATGCTGCAGGGGCTGACGGCGCACTATCTGGTCAACAGCACGTACGCCGTCGAGCCCGGTGATATCGCCCTGGTCCACGCTGCAGCGGGCGGGGTCGGGCAGCTGCTCGTGCAGATGATCACCGCCAAGGGCGGCACCGTCGTGGCCACCGCGGGATCGCCCGAGAAGCTCGAGATCGCAGGGCAGCTCGGCGCCCAGCACCTCATCGACTACACCGACGTCGGCGACCTCGCGGCGGCGGTGCGGACGGTCGCCCCCCAAGGAGTCGACGTGGTCTACGACGGCGTCGGCAGGTCGACCTTCGACGCCTCGTTGGCGTCGCTGCGACCGAGAGGCATGATGGTGCTCTTCGGCGGCGCGAGTGGTCAGGTACCGCCGTTCGACCTCCAGCGGCTCAACTCCGGGGGGTCGCTGTTCGTGACGCGGCCGACGCTGGTGCACTACGTCGCTGACCGAAAAGAGTACGAGTGGCGGGCCGGCGAGGTTCTCGGGTCCGTCGCCGACGGCTCGCTCAAGATCGACATCGGCGGGCGGTACGCCCTTGTCGACGCGGCCGCTGCCTACGAGGCCATGGAAGGCCGTCACACCACCGGCAAGCTGATCCTGGTACCGAACGCATGACTCGGGCCCTGCTGCGACACCCCAAGATCTGGACCGGTTCGGCCGAACAGCCCTGGACCGACACGTTGCTCGTTGACGATGGCGTCGTCGTCGCCATCGGAGACGAGGCGAGGGACGCGGGGGCGCCGACCACGTTCGACCTCCCCGGCGAGGTCGTCACGCCGGGGCTGCACGACGCCCACATCCACACCGAATGGCAGTCGCGCGCCCTCGCCTCGGTCGACCTGCGTGAAGCCACCTCGCTCGCGGAGTGCCTCGAGATGGTGCGCGCCCACGCCACCACCCTGCCCGAGGCCGCGTGGGTGACCAGCGGTCGATGGAACCACAACCGGTGGGACATCGCGACGCAGCCCGACCGGTACTCCCTCGACAGCGTGGTCCCCGACCGGGGCGCTGCCCTGGTGAGCGTCGACGGGCACACCGTATGGGCCAACTCCTTTGCCCTGCAACGCGCCGGCATCGACCGGAACACGCCCGACCCGGTTGGCGGCGAGATCGCGCGCGACGTCGATGGCGAACCCACCGGCATCCTGCGAGAGTCGGCACAGGAGCTGCTCGACGCCGTGCCACGGCCGGTCGAACCACTACAGCCGTGGCTCGAACGCTGCCACGACTGGCTCCTGTCGCTGGGGCTGACGAGCATCACCGACATCGACGGCGAGGAGGGTCGAGCGGCCTACGCCGCCATGCACGCGGAAGACCGGTTGCGTCTGCGCGTCACCAAGTGCACCCGCAACGACGACCTCGAGCTCGCGATCGAGCAGGGGCGACGCTCGGGGCAGGGAGACGCCCGCTTCCGCGTGGGTCCGGTGAAGTTCTTCAGTGACGGCGCACTCGGCTCGCAGACGGCCCACATGACGGCTCCCTTCGTCGGGCACGAGGGCTGCGGCATCGCCGCTATGCCGTATCCCGTTCTGTTGCAACGTACTCGGCTGGCCCTCGAGGCAGGGCTCGATGTGTGCACCCACGCCATCGGCGACGAGGCGAACCGCAGCGTGCTCGATGCCTTCGCCGTGATGCGCGACGAGGGGCACACCGGCATCCTGCGCATCGAGCACGCCCAGCACCTGCGGCCGGCCGACGTGGCCCGGTTCCGCTCGCTCGACGTCATCGCGTCGGTGCAGCCGAGTCACTGCACCGCTGACTTCGAGATGGTCGACCGACTCATCGGTGAGCGGCCGTTGCTCTCGTACGCATTCCGCACCCTGCTCGACGCGGGGGTGCGACTGGCCTTCGGGTCTGATGCCCCCGTCGAGGAGCCAAACCCCTTCCACGGCATCCACGCTGCTGTCACCCGGCAGCGGGAGGCCGGAGTGCCCTCGGGCGGGTGGCGGCCCAGTGAGCGAGTCACGCTCGACGAGGCGATGCACGCACACACCGTCGGCGCCCACGAGGCGGTGGGGCGCACCGAGGTCGGCCGCTTGGCCCCGGGGCAGCTTGCCGACCTCATCTGCCTCGACCGAGACCTGTGGTCGGTCGACCCCACCGACCTGCGCGACACCCAGGTGCTGCAGACCATGATCGGCGGCGAGGTCGTCTTCACCCGCTGACCCGCCCCACCTGTTCTTCTCGTTTCTCGACGATGCCCCCAACCCCCCAGGGGGTCTGTCGCGTTCAGAGGGTGACAAGGGAGGTGCACGCATGAGACCGATCGATACGGATTTCGCCGACTACGTGCAAGCCCGACAGCACCGGCTGCTCCGAGCGGCCTACCTGGTGTGCGGTGACGCCCACCGAGCCGAAGACCTGCTCCAGCAGGCCCTGGAGAAGCTGGCCCTGCGGTGGGACACCGTCAAGCACGGCGCCCCCGACGCGTACGTGCGCCGCATCCTCTACCGCGACGCCGTCTCGTCGTGGCGGCGCACCCGCCGCGAGCACCTCCGCGCCGTGCCACCCGAGCCGGATGCCGCTCACCCCGGCGGGCACGACAGCCTGGGCGATCGGGTCGGTGACCGCGTCGACCTCGACGCCCCCCTGGCCCGCCTGACCCGAAAGCAACGGGCCGTGCTCGTGCTGCGGTTCTTCGAGGACCGCAGCGAGGCCGACACCGCCGACGTTCTCGGCGTGACCGTCGGCACCGTCAAGAGCCAGACGCACACCGCGTTGGCCAACCTGCGCGAGCTGGTACCCCACCTCGCCCCTGCGCTTCGTCAGGAGGACCCGTCATGAACCCCGACGTCAACGAGCTGCTCGAGGCGGCCAGCGCCGACGTGCACGAGGTCGACTTCGCCGAACGAGCCTGGGCCGGCGCTCACCGTCGGCGCTCGCGCCGGCAGGCCGCCGCGGGCATCGCCGCCGCTGCGGTCATCGCGGTCGGGTTCGGGACGTACCAGCTCGGCACCCGCAACGCGCCACCGCCCAGCAACCCGCGGCCCAGCGTCACCCAGACCGTGACCAACGGCGCCTGGAAGACCGCGCCAGATGGCACTCTCTACGCCATCGCCCCACCTCTCGGCACCGAATCCACCCTCCCCCGCGCGGAGGGGGTCGTACCTCAGGTCATCGATCCGAGCGCCGGCAAACGCACCTTCGCGAACTACCGCGAGGTCGAGAAGCGCGACCTCGAGAAGGGGATCGACCCTGACGCGCCCCCGACCGCGGTCTACCTCGAAGCCGTGGATGCCGCCGCCTGGGCCGACGCTGGCCGGTTCCGCCCGGTCTTCGTGCGCCGCAGCGGGGTGCTCGTCGGCTCCGACGTCGAGCTGACGTGGGTCAACGACCGCGCTGGCAATCGCGCGCTTTCCCTCGCGCCCGGGGCCTTCTCGAGGTCTGACCGGGTGGCCTTCCCCCAGCCGGGCGGCGTCGTCCTCGTCGACCTGCGTGACGGCTCGGCCACGACCTATCCGGTGCCGTCGGAGCTGCTCACCTCGGTGCGATGGAGCGACACCGACTCCCTCGTCGTCAGCGGTGACGACGGCGGCTGGTCGCTCGACCTCACCCAGAGCTCGCCGAAGGCAGTGGCCGTGGCTGCGGGCTACGACGGTGGCACCAACACCATCTCGGTCGACTCGGCCAAGGGCCCCATCGTCACCGAATGGCGGCTCGACGGTACCTGGAACAGGGTCGATACCGTCACCGCGCCGGTGCGTTCGACGTACGGGCCGACGATCACCCAGCGGTACGTGGCGGCGTCGGCCGTCGTTCTCGACGGCACGCTAGGCGCGGTCTCGGGAGCGCCCGCTTCCCAGGGCATTCTCACCGTGCCGCTCCACGACCTCGGAGCGCGACGACTGCTGGTGTTGGGCGAGACCCCGAAACGCCCGACGGGCTGCTGCACCGTCGCCGGGCTCATTGGCAACGACGGTGTGATCTAGACCAGCGCCACCGACGACGGTCTGCGACTGCTCATCTGGAAGCCGGACATCGGTCAGACCTGGCAGTGGTCGTTGCTGGAGGCGAACCCGAAGGTTCCACCGACCATCGCCCTCGACTCTCGGTACGGCGGCAGCTGACATCGGCGCACCCGTCGCGGTCCGGGCGGTATGAGCCCCTACGATGATCAGATTTTCCGCCGCGGGCCCCAATCTGAGCAGGGGTCTGCGGCGTTGAAGGAGTATGGAGGCACCACATGACACCGAACTTCGGCCTGAGTAGCCGGGCCCGCCCACGCCGCCGAGTGGCGGGTTGGGCGACCGTCGCCCTGCTGGCGTTGACGATGGGAGCCTGTGACGCCAAGAACGATGCCGAGCGCGCCCCGGCCGACCCGGCGCCCAGCACCACCAGTACTACGACGGGCACCTGAAAGGTCTCCAGCGACGGCATCGAGTACGCCGTCGCCCCGGCCCTCGGCACCGAGTCGACTCTGCCCCGGTCGGGCCCGCCCGAGCTCGAGACGGTCGACCCGACCGTACCCAGGCAGAAGGCTGCTGACGTGTTCGGCCAGGGCGCCACGAAGCCCAACCCGGTGGTGGCAGCGGTGTTCCTCGAAGCCGTCGACGGTGTCGCCTACGCCGACGCCACCTCGTTCCAACCGGTCTTCGTGCTCGACGACGAAAGCTTGGTCAACAGCGGTCTCGAGCTGGGCTGGGTGAGCGACAGCTCGGGCAACCGGTCGGTCCCGCTGTCGCCCGACACGGTGACGTTCGCCGGGTGGGCTGCCTTTCCCCAGCCGGGGAAGGTGGTGCTGATGAACCTGCGAAGCGGAAAGGTGCATACCGTCGCGGTGCCCTCGATGTCGATAGAGCAGGTGCGGTGGAACGGCACGAACGCGGTGGTCGCCAGCGGAGACCAAGGAGCCTGGTCGATCGACGTGGAGGCACTGACCCCCAGCACGACCCCCTTGCCCAAGGGCTACGCGGGCGCCAACGACGTGATCACGGTCGACCCGCAGAAGGGCACGTCAGTCACGACGTGGAAGCTCGACGGCCTCCAGAAGACGTCGGTCGGCGTCTCCGCACCGGCCACCGGCACCTCGGGCAGCACCCGGTCGACGAACCTCATCGCCGCCACCGGGGTCTACCTCGAGGACGGCTTCGACCAGGTGGGTGGGAAGCCGGCGTACCAGGGCATTCTCTCGGTGCCAATCTACGACGCCACGGCCAGGAAGCTGCTGGTCATGGGAGAGTCACCGATGCGGCAGAAGGGCTGCTGCCAGGTGGCGGGCTTCTTCGACAAACGCACACTGATGTACACGAACATCACGGCTGAAGGCGTCTGGCTGCTGGCCTGGCACACCGAGACCGGGCAGGTCGGCCGGACCTTCCTGCTCAAGGCCGATCCGGCGGTGCCGCCGGTGCTCAGCTACGCCCTCAGCATGGGATAGCCCGACAGCGACGGTCCGAACGGCTAAACGGGGTGGATGCCGGTCAGCCCAGACCGAGCCCAGCGGCATCCTGCCTCGGTTGGCCGTTCGACGCGACCTGTGGATGACGCCGGCGGTGGCGGCTCACTTTCTCAGACACTGCCGGAATGGACCGAGTCGTCGACGAGCTGACCCGCCGGGGTGGGGTCGCAACCTTCGGCGAGCTGCGTCTGGTGGCCAGCGAGCGCCGCATCCGCCAGGCGGTGGTCGTCGGCTCGGTGCTCCGGCGACGACGCGGTCGTTACTGCCTGCCCCTGGGCGACGACACGCGGCGGATCGCCCACGAGATGACGGCGACGGTCTCTCACCGATCAGCGGCGGTGGCCCACGGCTGGGCCTTGAAGCACGCGCCGACCAGGCCTGAGGTGACGGTTCCCCGTAACCGCAAGGTGGGGGCCCCCGGTCGCCGGGCGGCCTCCGTGCACTGGGCCGACCTGTCACCCCGTGACGTGGTCGACGGCATGACCGACCCGCTGCGCACGGTGATCGACTGCGCGCGCACCCTGCCGTTCGACGAGGCGCTGGCCGTCGCCGACTCGGCCCTGCGCAGCCGCGACGTGAGAGCCGCGCAGCTGAGACAGGCAGTCTCGAAGCTGCGGGGGCCCGGTCGGCGGCAGGCTGCCCGAGTGGCCGAACACGCCTCCCCCAAGGCCGCCAACCCCTTCGAGTCGGTGCTTCGCGCGATCAGCCTCGACGTGCCGGGATTGCGACTCGTGCCCCAGCGGGGAGTGCTGGTGGCCGGCGTTCGTATCGTTCCCGACCTCGTCGACCTTGAGGCCGGTTTGGTGGTCGAGGCCGACAGCTACACCTTCCACACCAGCCGCCGCCAGCTGGTGACCGACTGCTGGCGCTACGACGAGCTGGTGCTGGCCGGGTGGCGAGTGCTCCGTTTCACCTGGGACCAGGTGATGTTCGAGCCGGGCTGGGTGAGGTCGGTGCTGCTGCGGGCGGTCGGCCAGACCGGGTCAGCCCCTCAAACGTCGCGTCGAACGGCCAAACCAGCAGGCGGCCCAGCGAGCTGAGCGTGTTCGGTAGCGCGCCACCCGCGGTTGGCCCTTCGACTCGCCGCTCTGGGCTGCTCACGGCGGCCCCGGGACGACAGCGAGCAACAGGGTCGCGAAAAGGGTCAGGGCTCCGACGACCAGCAGGAAGATGCCGATCACCGCAGCGCTGCCGGCTCCTTCGCGGGTCGACGTCGCGCGACGACGTCGGCCCGAGACGACCAGCACGCCGCCGGCGACCAGCCACACCACCCCTATCAGCAGACCAGCGAACACCCCATTGTTCCAGCGCATCTCGTCAGCGTCCTCTCACCAGAGGGCGGCGACGAGCGTGTTCACGACGGCGCCACCCCCAGCGACGTCGAGCAGCGCCTGGGTGTCCTGCCCGCGTCGGGCCCGGGCGACGCCGATCTCGGCGGTGGCGAGCACGGCGAGCGCGATGACGAGCTTGACGGCGATCTTCGCGTGGTTGACGGCGTGGTCACCGCTCGAGTCGGCCGAGGCCAGCCCGACGAGAGCCAGCCCGGTGACGAGCTGGGCCCGGGCCCCCCACACCACCGGCGCCGTGACCGTGCGACCCGAGCGAAGGGCGATCCAGCCGCCCACCACCGCAGCCATGCCGAGGAGGTGCGCAGCCACGAGCAGCTGGTAGCCGAAGTCCATGCCGCCACCCTAGAGGGGGCGGGTTGCGCTCAGCCCGGCGGGCGTGCTGAGCGGTACAGCTCGGCCAGGTCTCGCCACGATGCCGTCATCGACAGCTCGCCGAGCTCGTCCGGCGACACCCAGCGGGCGGCCGATGTCGTGCCACCGACGTCGTGGATCACGATCTCCGTCGGCACCGGGCAGGTGGCCTCATAGACGATCCGGATGGCGTGAAAGTCCTCGACCACACCCGTCGGCGCACGACCCACCCAGTGCTGCGACTGCACGGTGACCAATCGGCCGAGCACGATGCGCTGACCGGTCTCCTCCCACACCTCGCGGTGCACACCCTCTACCGGTGGCTCCAGCTCGTCGAGGCCTCCACCGGGCAGGCCCCAGTTTCCCGGGATGGCGGTCTGCGAGTTGAACTGGGTCAGCAGCACTCCCGACACCCCATGCACGACGGCGTAGGCGCCCACTCGCTGGTGCGGCTCACCCACCTCCTCCGGGGTGACGTCGGCGTCGCGGCGGGTGGCCCCCCGTGCGGCGGGGGGCGGCCCGGTCAGCGGGCTCACGGCATACGTCAGCTCGAGGGCGCCGTCCGGCCCGAGCTCAGCACTCCGGGGGGCAAGCACCGACCAGCCGAACCGCCCGATCACGACCTCGGGGTGCTCGCCATGGCCCAGGCCGGCGGTCACGACCCGGTCACCCGCAGGCGAGAGCGCCAGCACCCGGATGCCGGCTGCCACGTTGGTTCTCATCGGCGCGCCAGGGTGATGGCTCGCTCGTACTCGCCGACGGCGATGGCCGCCACCGCCTCCCAGCGTTGGGCAGGAGGGTTGTCGACGTTGAACGCGCGCATCCGGGAGACGTCGTCAGGATGACCGGCAAGGTGGGCAATCGCGGAGGTCATGGACGGGTCACCGTCGACCACCAGCCCGTTGACACCGTCAGTGATGAACTCGCCCACCCCAGAACCCGATCGGCCGATCACCGGTAGCCCCACCGTGCGGGCTTCGAGGGCAGCGATGCCGAACGACTCGAGCCGGGCCGGCGAGAGGTAGACATCAGAGCCGGTGTACCGCTCACGCAGCTCGTCGCGGGTGACCCGCCCCGGCAGCTTCACCCAGTCGAGCCCCTGGTCTCGCACCATGGCCTCCACCTTGGCCCGGTCCGGCCCCTCCCCCAGGATCGTGAGCCTCAGCGACCCGGGGCCGGCTCGTCGCTCCGCCGCGGCCACCAGGTTCACCAGCGCGCCGGGCCGCTTGCGTGCAGCGAGGCGCATGGCGGTGACGAGCCGAAGAGGCCCCGGCTCTCGCACCAGGGAGCCCACCGACCACCTGGCCACGTCGATGCCGTTCGGCAGCACCCCCACCGTCGCGGCCGGCCCGACGAGCCGCCGCAGTGGGCTCGCAGCGACGTCGGACACGGCCGACATCGCCACTCCCCGCCCTGCCCACCGGTGCACGAACCGGGCCGCGTCGAAGACCGGGGTCACTCCGGCGAGCATGCAGTGCCACGTCATCGCGGTCGGTAACCGCATCCCCACCGTCACGCGGGTGGCGTCCCAGGCGAAGGGCGACACCACGCCGGTCTGCACGTGGGCAACGTCGAACCCCCCGCTCGCCAGCCGGCGACGCAGCTCTCTGGGGGCGAAGGGGTTCACCGGCAGCTCCCACGGCATCCGGGCGGCCAGCCGGTGAACCGGAACGTCGTCGACCACGGTGACAGCGCCGTGCATCTCCCCCGCCGATCCCCGCGTGGCCGTGAACACCTCGACCTCGTGGCCCAGAGCGATGAGCCGGCGAGCCAGATCGTGCGTCTGCACCTCGATGCCGCCCAACCGGGGCAGGTAACAGTCGGAGATCAGCGCCACCTTCACGAGGATCACTCTGTCATGCGACAGGATGGCGGTGATGACCCACACTCTGCTCGCCTTCCACGCCCACCCCGACGACGAGGCGCTGCTCACCTCGGGCACCATGGCGCGCGCTGCCGCCGAGGGCCACCGCGTCGTGGTCGTCGTCGCCACCGACGGCGAGCTCGGTCTCGCGTCGCAGGAGTACGCCGGCGATGGCACGCTCGGCAGTCGGCGGATGGACGAGCTGCACCGCAGCGCCGAGGCCCTCGGGGTCGCCCGGGTCGAGCACCTCGGCTACGCCGACAGCGGGCTCAGCCCTGCTCTCGAGCCCGACCCGCCCGGCCGCACCCGCTTCGTGCGGGTCGACACCGAGGTGGCGGCCCAGCGGCTGGCCGCCATCCTGCGCGAGGAGCAGGCCGACGTGCTGCTCAGCTACGAGCGCAACGGCGGGTACGGCCACCAGGACCACAAGAAGGTGCACGCCGTAGGCAGGCGGGCGGCCGAGATCGCAGAAACACCAATGCTGCTCGAGGCCACGGTTCCGCGTGACACCATCTGTCGCGCCATCGACCTCGCGGCCCGGTTGTACCACTTTCCGCCGGAGTTCGACCGGTCGAGCTTCGACCGGGCCTTCTCGGCCCGCACAGAGATCACCCACCGCATCAACGTCACTCGGCACATCGCCGCGAAACGCGCCTCGATGCTCGCCCACGCCTCCCAGGCGAGCGCCGACGGCGGCGCCGACCGCACGCTCGCCGCCTTCCTTCGCATCCCGAGGCCGCTCTACGACCTCGTGTTCGGCCGGGAGTGGTTCATCGACCCGGCTGCCGGGCCCGACGACCCGATCCGCCACGACATCTTCCACGGCCTCCCCTGATGCCGTCCGTCACCCATGACGATGGGGTCCGCCCTCGACCGTGGCCGATCAGCCTTCAAGGCGTGGCCGCTCGACCGTCAGGGCGTGGCCGCTCGACCGTCAGGACGTGGCCGCTAGACCGGGGCGGGGTTCGGGTGACGGTCGAAGAACTCGCGTAGCCACAGCTCGAGGTTGAGCAGGCGCCAGATGGTGTGGGCGTCTGCCGAGCCGCCGCCCTTGACCCACCCCTCGAACGTGCGCAGCACCTCGCCCTGGTTGAAGTACGGGCGCTTCGCGAAGGTGTCGGAGACGAACACGTCGCGGATATCGTTCTGCAGGCTCAGCAACCACTCGGCCTGCGGCGTCGTGAGTCCGACCTTGTCGCGACGTCGTACGACCGAGGCAGGCAACACGTCGCTCACCGCGTCGCGAAGCACCCGTTTGCTGGTGCCGTCCTTGATCAGCGCCTCGCTGTTCAGCCCGAACTCGAAGCGCACGAGGTCTTTGTCGAGCAACGGCATTCGTGTGGCGACCCCGAAACGACGCGCGTTGCGGTCGTCGTAGCGCAGCCTGGCCGGCAGGGAACCGATGAAGATGTCATCGAGCAGTCGCTCGCGCAGGTCGTCTGGGGTGGCGGAGTAGGTCTCGTGATGATGGCGGGCGGTAAAACGCTCGCCCAGCAACGGAGTGACCGGACCTTCCTTGTGTCCGCGCAGGCGGTCACGAAGACGGGGGCGTCCTCGGCGGGCCAGGACGTCGACCGACCGGGCCAGCTCGGTCACGGCTCCGAGCGAGCTCGTTTGGCGCACCTGGCGCACGTGCACGAGGTGATGGGCCTCCGCCCCGGCCAGGGTCTCGTCTCCGCCCAGCCCCTCGAGCACCGCAGGCACCCCGACGGCGGCCGCCTCACGCAGCACGCGGTACTGCGTATAGGGCCCAGACGAGACGAGCGGCTCCTCCTGGGTGCGCACGAAGTCGGCAAGGTCGCTCTGGAAATCGTTGGCGGTTGGGCATACCGAGTGCGCAGAGACGGGGAAGTCGCGTGAGGACGTGACGGCGTCGACGTGCACCCGTTCGTCGTGGGGCGACGAAGGGTAGAGGGCTGAAACCGTGTTCAGCTGTGCCCCAATGGCTTTGGTCACCACGTTGTCGGTTGCCGCCAGGGTGTCGACCACTGCGGTGAGGGCTGCAGAGTCAATCCCTCCCGAGAGGGCGGTGGCCACCGGTCCGGGCGTGCGCAGGCGTAGTCGCACCGCCTCGGTGAGACGCGAGCGAAACTCGCGCACCACCGAGGCGTCGTACGCTCGTGGCTGCGTCGCGGCCTCGCTCAGCTCGGCGCGGATCGCCGTGAACGGTCGTCGCTCGACACCGGCATCCGTTATGGTGACCGCCTCACCCGCCCCGACGCGTTCGACACCGTCGAAGAAGGTCTGGGGACCGTCTTCGTGCACCCCGAAGCGCAGGTAGCGGTAGATGGTGCGTTCGTTGGGTCTTCGGTCGTGGTAGCCGCTACCGATGATGGGCCCGATCGACGTGGCGAAGAGCCAGCCCTCTCCCGACGGCGTGAGGTAGAGCGAGCGGATGCCGAAGTGGTCGCGGGCCAGCGTGATCGAGGAGGTCGCGCCGTCACGCACGGCGACGGCGAACGGGCCGTTCAGACGGTCGAACCCTGCTGCGCCCCATTCGACGAAGGCGGCCAGCACCACCTCCCAGTCGGCAGCGGTCGTGAACGTGTGCCCGAGCTGCGTGAGCCGGCTGCGCAGCACGACCCGGTTGTAGACCTCTCCGTCGAGCGCGATCTCGAACCGCCCCGCAACCCGACCGGCGATCGCGCCGGCCAGCCCGAACCGCTCCCCTTGGAACACCTTTGCCGACGGGTGGAACGGGCAACGCCCGAGCCGTTCCGCCAGCCCCTCGT
Source organism: Humibacillus sp. (assembly GCA_030452985.1). Lineage (GTDB taxonomy): Bacteria > Actinomycetota > Actinomycetes > Actinomycetales > Dermatophilaceae > DSM-29435. The sequence goes on along the minus strand of JAKDLG010000001.1, from coordinate 46,819 downwards.
CGGCCTCGACTCCGCGAAAGCCGGCGATCCCACACATGCGACCCAGCCTAGTGGCGGGTCGCCGTGGCCACCCGGCACCCCGATGACGGACCGACGCCGTCGCCGCCCGCCGCGCCCGGGGGAACGAGGGCGTGGGGACGGTTCAGACCACAGGGTGGGGGTAGTCGCCGCTGCGGTGCTGGAAGGAGAGGATCGCCGGGTTCTGAATGACCCCGTCCCGGATCTCGATGGCGTGTCGGATCGTCGGGTCAGCCTCCCATGTCTCGTGCCCACCCATCACCGTCTCGAGGAACGGGAGCAACGCCTCACTGTTCTCCCAGGTGGCCGAGTTCCAGAAGTAGGACGGGCTGTGGTCGACCGCGTAGTAGAGCACGTTGTCGCCCACCACGAAGGTGGGGCGACGAAAGCTCGTGGGCTTGGCCCACTCGAAACCCATCCCCTCGTCGCACGAGACGTCGATGATGATGGTGCCGGGGTTCACCAGCGCCAGGTCGTCGTTCAGGATGAACATCAGCGGGTGCTCAGGGTCTTGCAGCACGCAGTTGACGATGATGTCGTGGTCGGCGAGGAACTCGGCCAGCGGCACCTCGCCCTCCTCGGTGGCAGCATGGCTCACGCTGGTGCGCGTGTCGGAGGCCCCGAAGTTGACGATGGTCGCGGAGTGGATCGGCGCGGCCACGGCCGCCACGTCTCGGTGCGTGAGCACGTCGACGTCATGGACGCCGATCGCGTTCAGGGCGGTGACGGCGCCTCGGGCGGTTGCGCCGAAGCCGATCACGGCGGCGCGCAGCCGTCGGCCGTAGGTGCCGGTGGAGCCGGCGAGCGCCGTGGCGTGCAACACCGAGGAGTAGCCGGCCAGCTCGTTGTTCTTGTGGAAGACGTGCAGCTGGAAGGCGTCGTCGCTGCTCCAGTGGTTCATCGCCTCGAAGGCGATCAGCGTCAGCTTCTTGTCGATGGCCACCTGGGTCATGGCGGTGTCCTGCACGCAGTGCGGCCAGCCCCACAGCACCTGGCCGTCGCGCAGCTGCGACACCTCGCTCAGCACGGGCTTCGGTTGCACGATGACGTCGCACTGCTCGATGAGGTCGGCGCGACTCAGCACACCGGCCACCACCTCACGCAGTCCGTCGTCGGTCATGCCGAAGTCGGAGGCGAACCCGGTCTCGAGATAGAGCGAGGCGAGTGCCTCGTCGGGGATGCGCCGCAGGTGATCCGGGTGCAGCGCGATGCGCCGCTCGTCGGGCTTGGACGACGTGGCCATGACTCCGACCTTCAACAGGTTCGTGCTCATCATCACTCCCATTCGATGGTGCCGGGCGGCTTGCTGGTCACGTCGAGCACGACGCGGTTGACCTCTTCGACCTCGTTGGTGATGCGGGTCGAGATCGCGGCCAGCACGTCGTAGGGCACCCGGGCCCAGTCGGCGGTCATGGCGTCCTCCGACGCGACGGGGCGCAGCACGACGGGGTGGCCGTAGGTGCGGCCGTCACCCTGCACCCCCACGGAGCGCACGTCGGCCAGCAGCACGACGGGGCACTGCCAGATGTCGCGGTCGAGCCCGGCCTTGGTCAGCTCGTCACGGGCGATCGCATCGGCCCGCCGCAGCAGGTCGAGACGCTCGGCCGTGACCGCACCGATGATGCGGATGCCGAGCCCAGGCCCGGGGAAGGGCTGGCGCCAGACGATGACCTCGGGCACGCCGAGCTCGAGCCCGACCTGGCGAACCTCGTCCTTGAACAGGGTGCGAAGGGGCTCGATGAGCCGGAACTGCAGGTCATCGGGGAGCCCGCCGACATTGTGGTGACTCTTGATGTTGGCCGCGCCATCGCCGCCACCCGACTCGACCACGTCGGGGTAGAGGGTGCCCTGCACCAGCCACTTGACCGGATGCTGCTCGTCACCGCGGTCGGCCACGATGTCGCGCGCCGCCTGCTCGAACACCCGGATGAACTGGGCGCCGATGATCTTGCGCTTCTGCTCGGGGTCGGTGACGTCGGCCAGGGCGGTGAGGAACTGCTCACGAGCATCGACGACCACGAGGTCGACGCCGGTGGCCGCGACGAAGTCGTTCTCGACCTGCGCCGCCTCACCTTCGCGCAACAAGCCGTGGTCGACGAACACGCAGGTCAGCTGGTCACCGACCGCCCGCTGCACCAGGGCGGCGGCGACCGACGAGTCGACCCCACCCGACAGCGCACAGAGGACGCGGTCGTCGCCGACCTGCTCGCGCACGCCCGTGACGAGGTCGTCGACGACGTTGGATGCCGTCCAGTCGGGCGCGATGCCGGCGCCTTTCCAGAGGAAGTTCTCGAGCACCCGCTGACCCTGCTCGCTGTGCAGCACCTCCGGGTGCCACTGCACGCCGTAGAGGCGGCGAGCGTCGTCTTCGATCGCGGCCACGGGTGCGCCGGCCGTCGACGCCGTGACCGTGGCACCGGCCGGTGCGTGCGTCACCGAGTCGCCGTGCGACATCCAGACCGCCTGGGTGGTCGGCTGGCCCGAGAAGAGGGTCGAGTCGATGCCGCTGATGGCGGCGCTCGTGTTGCCGTACTCGCGCGAACCCGTCTGCTCGACCGTGCCTCCGAGGGCCTGGGCCATGGCCTGGAAGCCGTAGCACATACCGAACACCGGCACCCCGGCCTCGAACAGCGCCGGGTCGAGCCCGGGGGCACCGTCGGCGTAGACCGAGCTCGGGCCACCCGACAGGATGATCGCGGCCGGGTTGCGGGCCAGCAGCTCGGCTACCGGAGTCGAGTGCGCAACGACCTCGCTGTAGACCCGGGCCTCCCGCACGCGGCGGGCGATCAGCTGGGCGTACTGAGCGCCGAAATCGACGACGAGGACGGGATGGCTCTGCAGGTCGGTCGGGTGCGGGTCGCTCACCCGGTCAGCCTATCGGCCGGGTCGGATGCCGTTCGGCACGGTCGGACGTGCCTCCGTTCGCACCACTCCCGACACGACCGCAGCCGGCACGCGGCTGCCGACCCACGCACCCCCGCCACGGTCCGATCTGTGCGGTGCGACGCCGCGAGCGGCGACCTGAGCCGGCCGTGGCCCCGACTCAGCTGGTGGTGGGGGCTGCCCCGCGGGAGGCCTCGGGACCGCCGGAGAAGTGGGCCCGCTCCAGCAGCGCCTCGGTGTCGACGGCGTTGCGCCGCTCAAGGACCCACGGCAACACCGGCACGAAGCCGGCGAGCATGTTGCGCACGATGCGGCCCATCCCCCAGGACGCTTTGATGCCCAGGTTCGCCACGGATGCCACGTAGCCCATGTAGATCAGGCCGTGGATCGGGCTCCAGTACTCGGTCAGCACGTTCGTCTGCTCGAACACGTACTTCATCAGCATCTCGAGCAGCAGCACGAACAGGGCGATACCGGCGACGACAGCGAGCACCCGGTAGATCCTCAGCGCCGAACGGATCTGTTTCGCGCCGGCCGGGCGGGGCGGGGTTGTGCTCACGCTGTGACCTCTTCCCGGGGGGCTGCCGCGGCAGTCTCCCCCTGATTCTCTGCTCTAAACATCTTCCACCACATCCACATCGCGAAGAGGCCGAAGACCCACCACTGCACTGCATACGCCGCGTTCCTGAGATTGAGGGGAGCATCGACGCTCGGCGGGGGCACCCGCTCGAGCTTCGACTCACCGGCGGCGTCCACCACAGCGCCGCCCACCCGCTCGTCGCTCGCGAAGATCACGGCGTTGTACAGCTCGCCCGGCCACTCGTTGACGAGTGCGGACAGATCGATCGACTGCCGCTGGTCACCCGGCAAAGTTCCCCCGGCCCGAGGCGACTCTCCCGGCCCGAGGGTGCCGTCGACGGTGACCACGCCGGCCGGGGGCTGCGGCGACGACGTCGGGCTGCCGGGCACGAAACCCCGCAGTACGGCCACCGTTCCCTCGGCGGTGACGAGGGGTGCGACGACCCAGCATCCGGCCTGCCCGCCCAGCCGACGGTCGACGACGACGAAGCCGCGCTCGGCGCCGTACTTCCCGGTGGCGGAGACCGGCCGGTTCGACAGGTCGGCACCGAAGGGAGAGTGCGGCGAAAGCACGTCGGGCAGCGGCGCCCGAGCGCTGGTACCGGCTGCAGCGACAGCATCCTTGAGGCCCTCATCGCGCGCCACCCCCAGCTGCCAGAGGCCGAGGAGAACACAGACTGCGGCCGCCAGGAGGGCCAGACCCAGAAAACCCAGCCACCGAGGGGTCAACAGGGCACGCAGCACCCCTTCAGGGTAGGTCACCCGCAAGGAGCTCCCGACCCGGCGCCCAGCAGATGTAGCTCGGTCCAGGGCCACCGAGAGCCGTCAGAGTCCCGCGCAAGCGTCCGGCGCCCACCCATCCGTGCCAGACTCGACGCCCATGATCGACCGTGTCTCGCTCGCTCGGACCCGCACCTGTCTCAGAACGACCCTCCGCGCGACGGTGGGGCTGGCAGCCCTGGCCCTGCTCACCGGCTGTGGCTCGGCGTCGCCGGCACCGCCCGCGACCACCGTGACCGTCTACCCCGACGGCACCACCGTGACCCCATCCGAGTCCGGGGCCACTGGTTCGGCGACGCCCCCCGCCGGGCCGTCGTCGGTGCCGACCGTGGCCGCGTCGTCGCAGGCCCCGAGCCCGTCGACCACCACCATCCCGACACTGCGGGTCGGCCCCCTTCGCGGCGCGCCCGCCGACTTCGCGGAGGCGAGTGCACGCGTTTCGAAGGCACCGGCTGCGGATGCCGCAGCCACCTCGGTCGTCAGCCCGAGCGGCAACATCTTCTGCAGCATCATCGACGACGGCGCGGGCGTGGGGTGTGAGGTCACCAAGGGACGGGCCAAGGCGCCGGCGTCGGCACCGTGCCCCGGCGGCGGCGGCGCGACCGACGTGGGCCGCGTCGAGCTGACGGCTGCTGGCGCCAAGCCCATCTGCAACTCCGACACCATCCGCGTCCCGGGCGCGCCGAAGCTGGCCTACGGCAAACGCTGGAGCCCCTCCGGCACGCCGTTCTCCTGCCTCAGCGAGTCGGTCGGCATGACCTGCATCGACAAGAGCGCCAAGCACGCGTTGTTCATCGCCCGAGAGACCTACGCAACCTACTGAGCGAAACCGTAGAATCACCAACGGCCCCGGCACCGGGGCCGTGACCCGCCGACGACCGAGGGGCCGCCGTGGCGCAACTGCTGTTGCTGCACCTCGTGGCCGCCATGTTCGCCCCTGCGCTGGCCAGGGCGCTGCGGGCCCGGGCCTTCCTGGTGCTCGCGCTCGCCCCGGCCGTCGGGTTCGGCTGGCTCGTCTCGGTGGCAACCGACGTGCGCGACGGTCGCCTGCCCACCCAGAGCTTCTCGTGGGTGCCCGGGCTGGGGCTCAGCCTCGACTTCCGACTGACGACGCTCTCGTGGCTGCTCGGCCTGCTGGTGACCGGTGTGGGTGCGCTCGTGCTGGTCTACTGCCGGTGGTACTTCCGCGACGACGACCCGACGATCTGGCGCTTCTCGGCCGTGTTCACCGCTTTCGCCGGGGCCATGTTCGGCCTCGTACTGACCGACAACTTCCTCGTGCTCTATGTGTTCTGGGAGCTGACGACGGTCTTGTCGTACCTGCTGATCGGGCACAACCCGGCGAGCTCGACCAACCGCCGGTCCGCCATGCAGGCCCTCATCGTGACGACTGCCGGCGGCCTCGCCATGCTCATCGGCATCATCGTGCTCGGTGTGCACCACACCTACTCGATCAGTGGGCTGCTGGCCACCCCGCCCACCCCCGACGCCGTGACGACCACGGCGGTGGTGCTGCTGCTGGTCGGGGCCCTGTCGAAGTCGGCGCTCGTACCGTTCCACTTCTGGTTGCCGGGCGCCATGGCGGCCCCGACCCCGGTCAGCGCCTATCTGCACGCCGCGGCCATGGTCAAGGCGGGCATCTACCTCGTGGCCCTCCTTGCCCCCGCGTTCTCCGGCGTCCCGGGCTGGCACGCCACCACCCTCGGGCTCGGCCTGTTCACCATGCTCGTGGGCGGCTGGCGGGCCCTGCGCCAGTACGACATCAAGCTGCTGCTGGCCTACGGCACCGTCAGCCAGCTGGGGTTCATCGTGGCCATCGCCGGGCTCGGCACGAAGACCGCGGCGCTAGCCGCGATCATGCTCGTGCTCGCCCACGGACTGTTCAAGTCGACCCTGTTCCTCACCGTCGGGGTCATCGACAAGTGCACGGGCACGCGTGACCTGCGTGAGCTGTCGGGGGTCGGCCGAAAGCTGCTGCCTGTTTCGGTGCCGGCCTGCCTGGCCGCGCTGTCGATGGCCGGGGTGGTGCCTTTGGCCGGCTTCGTGGCCAAGGAAGGCGCGCTCGAGTCACTCTGGGATGCCGCTCGCGCCGGGCAGCCGCTGTCTCCCGCCTTCGCGTCCCTGGCCCTCGCGACGGTGGTCGTCGGCTCCGCCCTCACCGTCGCCTACACAGCGCGGTTCATCTGGGGCGCCTTCGCTCTCAAGCCCGGGGTCACACCGAGCCGGGTGCGGGCACCGCATCCCGGCTTCGTGGTCGCCCCGCTCCTGCTGGGCACGCTGTCCCTGCTCGTCGGGTTGCTCGCGCCCGTCGAGTCGCCCTTTCTGATGCCCTACTCAGACCCGTTCGAGGGCGCCGTTCCCGACCCGCTCTCGCTGTGGCACGGTCTGACGTTCCCCTTCGTGCTCTCCCTCGTCTCCCTCGCCGTCGGCGGCGCCCTGTTCGTCTGGCGTGACGGCGTCGGCCGGGCGCAGGCGAAGGTGCCCTCGGTCGTCGACGGGGAGCGCGGGTACAACCGGATCATGCGCGGCGTCGACCGGTGGGCGGTCGAGACGACAGCGGTCACCCAGCGCGGCTCGCTGCCCATCTACCTGACCGGCATCCTGCTCGTGTTCGTGGCCCTCCCCGGTGGCGCGGCGCTGCTCCGTGGCTCCATGCCGTCGATCCGCTGGTGGGACAACCCCACTCAGGCCGTCGTCGGCGCCATCGTCGTGGCCGCGTGCGTGTTGACGCTGCTGACCCGCCGGCGCCTCACAGCGGTGCTGCTGGTGAGCGTGACGGGGTACGGGGCGGCACTGCTGTTCATCCTGCACGGGGCCCCCGACCTCGGCATCACCCAGATGCTCGTCGAGACCGTGGGGCTCGTCGTGTTCGTGCTCACCCTGCGACGGCTGCCGGCGAAGTTCACCCGACACCCCGACTCCCCCGCCCGCCCCTGGCGCATCCTGCTCGGTCTCGCCGTGGGTGGGTCGGTCGCCGCGATCGCGCTGGTGGCGTCGAGCGCTCGGCACGCCCTGCCCGTCTCAGCAGCGTTCCCCACCCAGGCCTACGAGTTCGGCCACGGGAAGAACATCGTCAACGTCACCCTCGTCGACATCCGGGCCTGGGACACCCTTGGTGAGGTGTCGGTGCTCGTCGCCGCGGCCACCGGTATCGCCAGCCTCGTCTTCGTGCGCACCCGCAACACCCGGCTCTCACCCGCCAGCGCCAAGGCCGAGGGGAGCGGCGACGCGGGTGTCACCTGGCTGCGCGGCGGTTCCATCATGAGGCGGGAGCGCCGCTCCGTGGTCTTCGAGGTCGTCACCCGGCTGATCTTCCACGTCATGCTCGCCGCGTCCCTCTACCTGCTCTTCTCCGGTCACAACCAGCCGGGCGGCGGGTTCGCCGGCGGGCTGGTGGCGGGACTGGCTCTGGTGGTGCGCTACCTCGCGGGCGGGCGCTACGAGCTCGATGAGGCACTCCCGGTCGACGCCGGCCTGGTCGTGGGTCTCGGACTGCTCGTGGCGATCGCCTCGGCCGTGGCCCCGCTCGCCTTCGGCGGCACCATCCTCGAGACCGCCTCGTTCGACTTCTCCTGGCCGATCTGGGGCGAGGTGCACATCGTCAGCTCACTCACGTTTGACGTCGGCGTCTACCTCATCGTCATCGGCATGATGCTCGACATCGTGCGCAGCCTGGGCACCGGCATCGACCGGCAGATCGCCGAAGAAGAGGGCGCGCAGGTGATCTCGTGAGCGCCGCCGTGGCAACCGCCCTGTCCGCCCTGACGTCCGCGACGTCCGCGCACGGCGCCGTCGTCCCGGCGCTGATCGAGGCGACCCTGCGCCCGAGCCTGACCCTCGTGGTCGTCGTCGCCGCTCTGGTGGCGACCGGCACCTCCCTCATCCTCGATCGCAGCCTCGTACGGGTGCTGCTCGGTCTGCTGCTCATCGGCAACGGGGTGGCGGTGCTCTTCATGGTGGTCAGCGGCACGGCCGGAGCCGCCCCGTTCGTCGGCTCGGCCCCACCGAACGAGATGAGCGACCCGCTGCCTCAGGCCATGGTGCTGACCGCGATCGTGATCTCGCTCGCCACGGTCGGCTTCCTGCTGGCGCTCGCGTACCGGCTGTGGCAGACCTCCGGAACCGACGACGTTCCCGACGACGCCGAGGACGCCCACATCCAGCGGCTGGCCGAGGCCCGCGAGACCTCCGACACCTACGACCCCTCCGAGGTCCCGACGACGACCTCTGACGAGCTGGCCGGTGACGGGCTCGATGGCCCCCCGCGGGTCGACGACGAGATCGCGGGAGGTGGACGATGACGACCGTCACGGCCATGCCGGCTCTGGTGCCGATGCCGGTGCTGCTGCCGCTGCTCGGCGCCGCTCTGACCCTCGCGTTCCGGCGCTCGGCCCGGCTGCAGCGCACGACGAGCATCACCGTGCTCAGCCTCGTCGTCATCGTGGCCGCGGTGCTCGTGCAGCAGACCGACGCGAACGGTCCGCAGGTGCTCTGGCTCGGCGGTTGGGACGCACCGCTCGGCATCGCCCTCGTCGCCGACCGGCTGAGCTCGCTCATGCTGCTCGTCTCGAGCGTGGTCACCCTGATCGTGATCGTCTTCGCCATCGGGCAGGGCAGCGCAGACGACGATGACGAGAACGGGCAGCAGACTCCGCTGTCGATCTTCCACCCGACCTACCTCGTGCTGACCGCCGGTATCGCCAACTCCTTTCTGGCCGGTGACCTGTTCAACCTGTTCGTCGGCTTCGAGATCCTGCTCTTCGCGTCGTTCGTCCTGATCACCCTCGGCGGAACCGCGACCCGCATCCGTGCCAGCACGACCTACGTCGTGGTCAGCCTGCTCAGCTCGGCCCTCTTCCTCGTTGCCATCGCCGGCGTCTACGCGGCCACCGGCACGGTCAACCTGGCGCAGCTGGCGATCCGGCTCGGAGACATCTCGCCCGGCGTGAGCCTGGTGCTGCAGCTCAGCCTGCTGACCGCCTTCGCCGTCAAGGCCGCCGTCTTCCCCATGTCGGCCTGGCTGCCCGACAGCTACCCCACCGCCCCGGCCCCGGTGTCGGCCGTGTTCGCCGGCCTGCTCACCAAGGTCGGCGTGTACGCGATCATCCGGGTGCAGACCCTGTTGTTCCCTGACTCCCCGCTGCATGGCCTGCTCATGGGGGCGGCCCTGCTGACGATGGTGATCGGCATCCTCGGCGCCGTCTCGCAGTCCGGCCTGAAACGGATCCTCTCGTTCACGCTCGTCAGCCACATCGGCTACATGATCTTCGGCATCGCGCTGGCCACCCCGCACGGCATGGCGGGCGCCATCTTCTACGTCGTGCACCACATCACCATCCAGGCGGCACTCTTCCTCATCTGCGGCCTGGTCGAACGGCTGGCCGGCACCACCTCGTTGCACCGCCTCGGGGGTCTCGCCCTCGCCTCCCCGGTGCTCGCCACCTTGTTCTTCGTCGCGGCGATGAACCTCTCCGGCATCCCACCGCTCTCCGGCTTCCTGGCCAAGATCGGACTGCTGCAGGCCGGGATCGAGGTCGGCACCCCGCTCGCGTGGCTGCTCGTGACAGCCGGCATCGTCACAAGCCTGCTGACGCTGTACGCCCTGGCCAAGGTGTGGAGCCAGGCGTTCTGGCGCAGTCTCGTGGAGGCGCGCGTCGCCGGCGCTGCCCTCGACGCGAGCGACGGTCTGAGCAGGGCGACCGGCATCGAGGTGAGCGCCGTCGAGAACGGCGACCTCGCAGGCGTCTCTGTGGGTCGCTCCGGCGACACCCCTCGGACGGCCACGATCGCGCTCGATGCCGACCCGGCCACTGGAGAGCGGCTCGTGTCGAACGCCCGGTCCCTGCCCCCCACGATGGTGGCCGCCGCCGCTGCCATGACGGCGGTCGGGCTGGTCATCACGCTCGCGGCGGGCCCGCTCTTCGCCTACACCCAGCGCGCCGCTGTCGACCTGATCAGCCGACAGCCCTACATCACCTCCGTGCTCCCCGTCGAGGTGCGCCGATGACGAACGCCAGCACGCCGGATGCCGCTGAGTCCGCCCGCTCCGCAGGCCCACCCGAGCGACGCCGACAGTTTCAACCGCGCGCGATCGTTGCCATCGCCGTCGTCTGGATGCTGCTGTGGGACCAGCTCAGCTGGGGCAACCTCGTCAACGGCCTGCTCGTGGGTCTCTTCGTGACGCTGGCGTTCCCGCTGCCCTCTATCCAGTACGCAGGCTCGTTCCGCCCCCTGCGGTACGCGATGCTCATCGGCCGGTTCCTGCTCGACCTCGTCGCGTCCTCGTGGCAGGTGACCCGCCTCGCGCTCGGACCGCGCACTCCCCGCAACGCGGTCATCGAGGTGGCGCTGCGCTCCCGCTCAGACTTCTACCTCACCATCACCGCCGAACTCGTGACGCTCGTGCCCGGCTCGGTCGTCATCGAGGCTCGACGATCCACCTCGACGCTCTACCTGCACCTGATCGACGTGGGCCGGCCGGGAGCGATCGAGTCTCAGCGTCGGGACGTCCTCGCCGTCGAGGAGCGAGTGGTCAGAGCGCTCGGCTCCCGCGCGGAGATCGCCGCTCTGGAGCAGGCGAAACGGTCCGACCGCCGAGCCGGACCGGCCGGGGAGGGCTCGTGACCATCGTCGCTGCCGCCGCCATGCTCATGCTCGGGGCCGCCGCCGCCCTCGTGCTGGTGCGCATCTACCGCGGCCCGAACAACCTCGACCGCATCATCGCGACCGAGATCCTGCTCATCATCGTCATCGCCGGGATCGCGATGGAGGCTGTCTGGCACCGCACGTCCACCAGCCTGCCGCTGCTGATGATCCTGGGCCTCGTCAGCTTCGTCGGTGGGGTGGCCGTGACCCGCTTCATGGCGACCGGCACCAATGACACGGAAGACGCTGCTGGCGCCGGCGACCCTGTCGACGGCGCCGACGCCGGCGATTCCGGTGGTACGGGGGCGGCCCCGTGAGCTGGACCTCCGCGCTCGACGTCGCCGGTGCCGTCGCACTGCTGCTCGGCGCCTTCCTCTGCCTCGCCGGCGCCATCGGCCTGGTGCGCTTCCGCGACACGCTCTCGCGGCTGCATGCCGCGACAAAACCCCAGACCCTGGGCCTGATCCTGATCCTGACCGGCCTGGCGCTCACCCTGCGCACCTGGGCTGCGGTCACCACGCTCGTGCTGCTCGCCGCCACCCAGTTCTTCACCGGCCCGGTCTCGGCCCACCTGGTCGGCCGGGCCGCCTACCGCACGGGCAATGTCGACCGAGACGGGCTCATCCTCGACGAGCTCGGTGACGCGCTGAGGAGACGCGAGGAGGACGACGCTCAGTAGCCGGAGTTTCCGTTCTCAGACCCGGAACCCCGATAGCCATGCGCCCAGCCACGTGAGCAGGGCGGGCAGAGGCGGCGGGAGTGGTGTCGAGGCGGCGCCACGGTGACGTGCGTCAGAAAACGAAGTGAGACGGCACCCGCGAGATCGTAGGATGAACCAAGTGATCCGCCTGCCGGTCGCCGATCCAGGCACCCCTGCTCTGACGAGCCCGACCGCCTATCTGACCTGGGTCGCTCGGGCCCAGAAGCGCACCCTCGTCGTCGCGGTCTGCTTCGGCATCGTGTGGTTGGTGAGCCAGGCTCTCTTCCCGGCGGTCATGGGCAAGGCGATCGACCAGGGCATCATCGGCAAGGACCCCCGCGCGCTGCTCATGTGGTGCCTGATACTGCTCGGTCTGGTCGTCGTGAGCGCCCTCTCGGGGATGCTCCGGCACAAGTACGCGGTGTACAACTGGATGCAGGGCGCCTTCCGTTCGGCCCAGCTCATCGGCCACAAGGCGGCCGACACCGGGGAGTCGCTGACCCGGGCGGTGCCGACCGGAGACGTGGTGGCGACGGTCAGCTCCGACGCGATGCGCATCGGCGGGCTCTACGACGTGTTCGCGCGGTTCGTCGGCAGCGTGGTCAGCTACCTCGTGGTCGCGTTGATCCTGCTGAGCACCTCGGCGCCACTGGGGCTCGTCGTGCTCATCGGGGTGCCGGTGCTCGTGGGCTGCCTCGCCTTCGTCGTGCGACCGCTGCAGGCCCGCCAGCTCGCTCAGCGCGAGGAGGCGGGCAAGCTCATCGGGCTTGGCGCCGACACCGTCGCCGGCCTCCGCGTGTTGCGCGGTATCGGCGGTGAGTTCACGTTCCTGCGACGGTATGCCGTTCAGTCGCAGTCAGTTCGGCAGGTCGGCAACCGGGTGGCCGGGTACCAGGCAACCCTTGACGCTGCTCAGATCCTGCTACCCGGCATCTTCGTGCTCATCGTGGTGTGGCTCGGCGCGCGGTTCGCGGTGGAGGGGCAGATCACGGCCGGACAGCTCGTCGCCTTCTACGGCTACACCGCCTTCCTCGTCATCCCGTTGCGGACGGCGACCGAGATGGTCGACCGGTCGACCCGGGCCCACATCGGCGCCGGCAAGCTGATCAAGATCCTCGCCGTGACGCCCGACCAGGACGAACCGAACACACCGCGACCCCTGCCAGAGCGTCCGGGCAGGCTCGTCGACCCGACGAGCGGGGCCGGATTCGAGCCGGGACGCTTCACCGTCGTCGTTTCGGCTCGGCCCGAGGAGTCGGCCGCGCTCGCCGACCGTCTCGGTCGGTTCGGGGCCGATGAGACCGACGCCCGCCTCAATGGCACGCGGGTGGCCGATGCGTCGCTGGCCCTGCTGCGCCGCCGCATCGTCGTCTCCGAAGCCGACCCGCGCCTGTTCACCGGACCCCTACGCGAAGAGCTCGACCCCCATGGTCAGCATGACGACGCCGCGATCCTCGCCGCACTGTCGGTGGCCAGCGGAGAGGACGTGTTGGAGGCCTTGCCCGGCGGTCTCGACAACGAGGTCGAGGAGCGCGGCCGAGCCTTCTCCGGAGGTCAGCGTCAGCGCCTCGCTCTGACCCGCGCCCTGCTGAGCGAGGCCGACGTGCTGGTGCTCGTCGAGCCGACCAGCGCTGTCGACGCCCACACCGAGGCGCGGATCGCGTCGCGAATCACGACCGCGCGCGCCGGCCGCACCACCGTGGTGATGTCGGCCAGTCCGCTGGTGCTCGACCAGGCCGACGAGGTGGTCTACCTCGAGAACGGTCACGTCGCTGGGGTCGGTACGCACCGGCGCCTCATGAGCGAACTCCCAGACTACCGACGAACCGTGACCAGAGGGGAGGACAGCTGATGACCTTCACGCCCGCGACGAGCCCTCGTAGCCTGCCTGTCGCCGACATGGCGTCGGTGCGTGAGCACACCCGTGGCCTGTTCGTGCGCCACCGGGCCAGCCTCGCCTGGGTCGTCGGCCTCCACGCCGTGGCGGCCGTCGCCGCCCTCGTGGCACCACGGGTGATCGGACTGCTCGTCGACGAGATAAGTGGCGGCCGCTCGATGGCCCGCGTCAACACGCTCGCCCTGTGGATCGCCGCCGCCGTCGTGGTGCAGACCGTCGTCACGTGGTTCGCGCGCCGTGCCTCGTTCGTGATGGGCGAGACGGTCTTCGCCGAGCTGCGGGAGCAGTTCATGGAGCGGGTGGTCGAGCTGCCGCTCTCGACGGTCGAACGCGCCGGAACCGGTGACCTCGTCTCGCGCACGACCAACGACGTCGAGGCACTCTCGCGCGTGATCCGGTTCGGCATCCCGTCGATCTTCGTGGGGGCCGTCACGACCGTCATCACCGTCGCCGCTGCCTTCCTCACCGACTGGACGGTGGCGCTCGCCATCGTGGTCGGCATCCCCGTGCTGTGGGCCTCGACCCGCCGGTACCTGCGCTACGCACCCGGCGGGTACCTGCGCGAACGGGCCACCTACGCCGTGCTCAACGGCGTCGTGACAGAGTCGTCGGAGGGAGCGCGCACGGTCGATGCCCTCGGGCTCAGTGGTCGCCGCCGGCGTCGGATGGACGATGCCCTGAGCGACTGCTACGACGCCGAGGTCTACACGCTCGGGTTGCGCCTGCGCTGGTTCCCGTCGGTCGAGTTCGCCTTCTTCGCCCCGGTCGCCGTCACCCTGCTCTGGGGCGGCTGGCTGATCAGCCGCGATCTGGCGACCGCCGGCACGGTCACCGCGGTCGCCCTCTACGTCCAGCAGATGGCGGGCCCGCTCGACGAGCTGATCTCGTGGCTCGACGAGATTCAGGTGGGCGCCACATCGCTGGCTCGGGTCATCGGCATCGCCGACGTACCAGCCGACCGGACCCCCACCGGCGAGACCCCGGATGACGACCATCTCGAGGTCGACGACGTGCACTACGCCTACCGCTCGGGTCGCGACGTGCTTCGCGGCGTGTCACTCGAGCTGCGACCGGGCGAGCGACTCGCCATCGTCGGGCCCTCCGGGGCCGGCAAGTCGACTCTCGGACGGCTGATGGCCGGCATCGACGGGCCTCGGGAGGGACGGGTCGAGGTGGGCGGGGTGCGGCTGGTCGACCTCGAGCTCGCGCAGCTGCGCGGTCAGGTCGCCCTCGTCACCCAGGAGCACCACGTCTTCGTCGGATCGCTGGAGGACAACCTGCGGTTGGCGAGACCGGAGGCCTCGCTCGACCAGCTGTGGGACGCACTCATCGCCGTCGATGCCCGCGACTGGGCGCAGCGCCTGCCACAGGGGCTCCAGACGAGCGTCGGTTCCGGGGGCCACCGCCTGACCCAGCCCCAGGCGCAGCAGCTCGCGCTGGCCCGCCTCGTGCTTGCCGACCCGCACACCCTCGTGCTCGACGAGGCCACCTCGCTGCTCGACCCCCGGGCGGCCCGACACATCGAGCGGTCCTTGGCGGCCGTCGTCGGCGGGCGAACCGTGGTGGCCATCGCCCACCGCCTGATGACGGCCCACGACGCCGACCGGGTGTGTGTCGTGGAAGACGGGCGGGTCAGCGAGATCGGCTCGCACGAGGAGCTGCTCGCGGCCGACGGCGCCTATGCGGCCCTGTGGCGTTCGTGGCGTGACGAACCCCGAGAGGCGCCGGCGAACGCCGGCTGACGGGTGGCATCGGCCGGTGCCAGCACGATGGCGGCAACCGTAGCCGACCCTAGGGGACGGACCGGTTGAGGGCCTGAGCGAGGTCGTCGAGAAAGGACGCGAGCTCGTCAGGGGCGGTGTCGGGGTGCTGCGCGTACACGCTGCTGAGCGCCGACCGGTACCGCTCGATGACCTGCTCGACCGAGTGGCGGCCCGTCGGGGTGAGATGGAGCTCCACGCTACGACGGTCGTCAGGGTGCGGTTCGCGACGCAGGAAGCCGGCCTTGACCAGGTTGTCGACGGCGCCCGTCGTCGACCCGGTCGTGATGCCGAGCAGGTCGGAGAGCTGCTTGGGGGTCATCCCGGGCGCGGCGGCCAGATGGCTCAGCGCCGAGAGCCCGGTGAGGTTGACCCCCAGCTCGGCCGCCATCGATGCCTGGAGCCGGTTGCTGCCCACCAGTGCACGACGCAGTGATCCCAGAACCGCATCCTGACTCCACGGTTCAACTTCCTCGACTGCTTCGTCGGACTCGATCGGGCCGACCGGTTCGCCGCCCGATGCCTCTGCCGCAGAGACCCTCTCGGCTGCCATGTCACCTCTTTCCCAAGCATTGCGGTGGCAGACGCTACACCCTGACCTGCGTTGACCCCCACCAGAGTACCTAGGCAGCCAAGCAACTTGACAGACAAGTCATTGAATATGTAACTTATGTCCATCAGCCAAAGTCGTTCGCGTCGGGGGGCGCGACGACGAGTCGCTGGGTGGCGAGTTTGGGGAACTCAGATGCCGCCGGGGGTGCAGCAAGGTGATGAGGGTCCGTGCCGGGGGGCTCGGGCCCTCATCCGTACCTCAGCGACGTACGGCATACGGCTCCCCCTGCGCGACTCGGGTATCGGCCTCTCCGCGAGTGGGCCAGAACGACATCGCTCGCTCCGCCTGCGCCGTGATCGTCAGGCTCGGGTTGACACCGAGGTTCGCCGAGACCGCAGCCCCGTCGACGACGTGCAGGCCGGGATAGCGCCACACCCGGTGGTACGGGTCGACCACGCCGGCCTCGGGCGAGTCTGAGATGACGGCTCCCCCGAGGAAGTGAGCCGTCATCGGCACGTCGAACACCTCACCGATCGAGCTTCCCGGCCACGCGCGAAGGCCGGTCGCCCGCGCGAGGCCTGCTGCGAGCGCCCGCACGGCGACATTGCCTTCGGGCAGGTACGTCGGGTTCGGCTCGCCATGCCCCTGCCTCGAGGTGAGCCGCCAGCCCAGCAGGCCCCGCTTGCGGCCGACCGTGATCGAGTTGTCGCGACTCTGCATGACCAGGGCGATGACGGTGCGCTCGCTCCAGCGCCGGTTCGACAACGACCGCGCGAACACGGCCGGATGCCGGGCCGCCTGCCCGGCGAAGCGGACGGCCCGGGGCACGCGGCCCCCGCCGTCGACCTGCATGACGGCGAGCGCTCCCATCAGGTTCGAGCCGGGGCCGTAGCGGCAGTTCTCGACGTGCGTGTCTTCGTCGACGTTGAAGCTGGACGTGATGGCGACCCCGTGGGTGAGGTCGACCCCCTCGGGCACCCGAGCCGTCATCGCCCCACCGAGCGCCTCCGAGTTGGTGCGGGTCAGCTCGCCGAGACGCTGCGACAGGTGCGGCAGTCCCTCTGCTCGCATCGCCTGCAACAGCGACGCAGTGCCCCAGGCACCCGCCGCGATGACGACCTGGCCGGCCGTGACGGTGCGTCGGGTGCGCCCCGCGGCCCACGCACCGCTGCGAACGGTGGTGACGGCGTACCCCTGTTCAGGGGCGGCCGGGTCGAGCGGGCGCAGATCGACGACCGTACGCAGCGGCTCGATGGTGACCCCTCTCCGCTCGGCCAGCGCGAGGTAGTTCTTGACCAGCGTGTTCTTCGCGCCGACCCGGCATCCGACCATGCAGTTGCCGCACTCGGTGCACCCGGTGCGCGCCGGCCCGTCCCCGCCGAAGTAGGGGTCGGGGACCTGGCGCCCCGGCTCGCCGAAGAACACCCCGACCGGGGTCTTGCGAAAGCTGGCGCCCACTCCGAGCTGCTCGGCGGTATCACGCATCAGCGCCTCGACGGGGCCCTCACAGGGGTTGGTCACCACGCCGAGCATCCGCTGGGCGGTGGCGTAGTGGGGCGCGAGCTCGGCCTGCCAGTCGGTGATGTGCCCCCACTGCCGGTCTCGGAAGAAGGGTTCGGGCGGCACATAGAGGGTGTTGGCGTAGTTCAGCGAGCCGCCACCCACCCCGGCCCCGGCCAGCACGATGGCATCGGGCAGCCGGTGGATGCGCTGCACCCCGAAGCAGCCCAGACGCGGGGCCCAGAGGTAGCGGCGCACGTCCCAGCTCGTACGGGCGAAGTCGGCGTCATCGAAGCGGCGGCCCGCCTCGTAGACGTGCACCCCGTAGCCCTTCTCGGCCAACCTCAAGGCGGCCACCGAACCGCCGAACCCCGAGCCGATGACAACGACGTCGTGGTCGAGTCGGTTCACCCGCCCACCCTACGGCGTGAGAGCCTTCCGTAGGGCGGCCGAGACCTCCGGGTAGAGCGTCGAGGAGAAGGTCTTGGTCATGTGGCCATGGTCGAAGTAGGTGATCAGTCCTCCCACCACCGCCGGGCAGGACCTCGTGCGGCACAGCAGGCCGGTCATGTCGAGGACGCTCACGCCGGCGCCGGGGAGGGTCTTCGCTGCGGCAGTGAGCGGGTCGGGCTCGAGGCCCTTGGCGAGCGGAGTCACACAGCGGCTGAGGTCATCCGGGTGCTCCGCCACACAGTCCGGCACGCTCCCCGTGGCGGCGGGCGTGTCTCGCACCACGACGACCTTCGCGCCGGACGCGACGATCTCCTTGAGGACTCGACGGTAGGACGCCTGCGCGACCGACTGCTTCTCACCTTTCGCCACCCCGGCCAGCGGCTGGAACGTGCGGTCCGACATGACGACGAGGTCGTAGTTTCCCGCCGTGATGCGACCGCGCGCCCACGTGTTCCATGCCGTGCAGTTCTTCTCGAGTTCAGCCGTGCTGAACTCGACCGGGACGTCGACGGAGTAGCACTCACTGGCCAGATAGGTGTCGAGACGCCAACCCTGCTTGTCGACGGTCTGGTTGATCGGCGGATGCCACTGCCCCGCGTGAGAGTTCCCGTACAGCGCCACCCTGACGGACGCAGAGGCCTTGCCGTAGGTACAGGTCTTGCGCCTCGTGAAGGGGCGCTTGTTCCAGCAGTCGTCGGCGTAGACGTCCGGCTTGTCCTCCGCAGCGCTGATCGGGGACATGATCAGCCCGAGGTCACGTCCAGCGCACGTGGACGAGCGCTGCGCGTCGACACCCACGCAAGCGGCCGAGGTGTCGACGACCCGACCCTCGTCGACAGCGGTGGCTCGAGCGGTCTGCCAGAGGGCGAGACCGGCGACCGTTCCAGTGACGGCGAGGCACCCGAGGAGCAGAAGGAAGGACCGCCCGGTGCTCCGCGCCAGCCGAGGAGTGAAGCGCATCGCGTCCTCCACCCACCGCTTCGAACCCGCCGCCAGCACGAGCACCAGACCGATCAGCGCGAGCTTCTGCCCCAGATGCAGGTCGGCGCCCACCACGAACGGGGCGATGACGATCGCGGGCCAGTGCCAGAGGTACACGGAGTACGAGACGTCACCGAGCCATTGCACCGGACGAACGGACCAGAGCCGACGCGGGCCGCGCGACAGATCGTCGGAGTCGGCGGCGAGAACGGCCGCAGCCCCCAGGGTCGGGACGAGGGCGGCCGTGCCCGGGAAGGGCGTCTCTCCCGTGAACAGGACGGCAGCGTAGAGGATGGCGGCCAAGCCGCACCAGACGAGGATCGAGCGCACCGCCGTGGAGCGGGCGGCGAATCCGGCACGGACCGCCACGGCAAGGAGAGCGCCGACACCGAGTTCCCAGAGCCTCGTGGGTGTCACGAAGTACGCGCTCGCCGCGTCGGCCTCGGTGTAGTAGACGGACCAGGCGAGGGACGCAGCAGTGATGGCGCCCAGCACGAGCGTCGGCAGCACGAGCCCCGTCGTCGCGCCGGCGGGGCGGTTCGCACGCCGGGCTCGGACCCGACGCGTCGCCACATAGGTCAGCCCGAGCAGCACCGGCCAGAGGATGTAGAACTGCTCCTCGACCGAGAGCGACCAGTAGTGCTGGGTCGCCGAGTGCAGCTGGTCGGTGGCCAGGTAGTCCGTCGATGTGACAGCAAGCATCCAGTTCTCGACGTAGAGGCTGGAGGCGATCGCCTCCTGCGCAATCCGAGCGTGAACGGTGGCTGGGAGCCAGATCAGCGTGGCGACGACGGTGGCGACGAGCACGACGGTCGCGGCCGGGATGAGGCGACGGACCCTCCGCGCCCAGAAGGCCAGCAGGTCGGCAGGCCCCTTGATCGGTCGTTGGAGCAGGTGCAGGGTGATCAGGAACCCGGAGATGACGAAGAAGACGTCGACTCCCACGTAGCCGCCGGTGAGACGGTTCGGCCAGACGTGGTAGACCACCACGATCCCGACGGCGATGGCCCGCAACGCCTGGATGTCCCGCCTCGGTGCGACCGGGACCCGGCCCGAGCGGTCGGGCTCGCGCCGGTGGCGACTCACGACCCGTGAGTCTGTCTGCTCGTGAAGTGACACCTGAACCCGTTCGCTCTTCAGTTCCCTGGCCCGAAAAGGGTAACGCACCTGGGCAGCCGAGGATCACGCCGGAACCAGCCACAGGACTGCTTCGCGCCACGATCGCAAAGGGTAGATCGACGCCTGGGTCTGCGACGACGTCGACAGGCGCGTCAGCGCGCTGTAAGCGGTTGTGAGTGCGGTGCAAGCAGCTGGTCGCACAGTTGAGACCGACCAGAGCTTCCACAGAAAGGACACGCCATGTCGAGAGACACAGACTGGGCCGTCGAGGCCCACGGGCTCGTCAAGACCTTCGGCGCCAGCCGCGCCGT
The DNA here is from genome assembly GCA_030452985.1 of Humibacillus sp. GTDB lineage: Bacteria > Actinomycetota > Actinomycetes > Actinomycetales > Dermatophilaceae > DSM-29435. Next base: position 26,640 of record JAKDLG010000001.1, on the reverse strand, counting down.
CGACGGTGTCGACCTCAGCGTTCGCACCGGAACCATCTACGGGGTGCTCGGCCCGAACGGGGCGGGCAAGACCACCACCATCAGCATGCTCGCCACCCTCCTGCGCCCCGACGCGGGCAGCGCGACGATCTTCGGCCATGACGTGCAGAAGGAGGCCCAGGTGGTGCGCCAGCTCATCGGCGTCACGGCCCAGTTCGCCTCGGTCGACGAGCGGCTCAGCGCCACCGAGAACCTGGTGATCTTCGGTCGTCTGCTCGGCCTCGGCCGGGCCGAGGCGAAGCGCAAGAGCGCGGAGCTGCTCGAGGAGTTCGCTCTGACGGAGGCCGCCACCAGGCCGATCAGCAAGTTCTCCGGTGGGATGCGCCGCCGGCTCGACCTCGCGGCCAGCCTCATCGCCCAACCCCCGTTGATCTTTCTGGACGAGCCCACCACGGGCCTCGACCCCAGGACCCGCGCCCAGATGTACGACACCATCCGTCGGCTGGTCGCCACCGGGTCGACCGTGCTGCTCACCACGCAGTACCTCGATGAGGCCGACCAGCTCGCCGACCGGATCGCCGTGATCGACAGCGGCAAGGTCGTCGCCGAGGGCACCTCCAACGAGCTGAAGGCGTCGGTGGGCGAGTCCTCACTGCAGCTGCGGCTCAGCGACCCGGCGGACGTCGAAGACACCAGGCGTGCGATCGCCAGCGTTCTGGGCGTCGAGGCCACCACCTCCGAACCCGGCCGCGTCACCGCGCCGATGACCAACCCCGACGCGGTCACCGACCTGTTCATCACCTTGCGCGAGGCCGGTATCCGCCTCACCGAGATGTCGGTGCAGAAGCCCACCCTCGACGAGGCGTTCCTGACCCTCACCGGTCATGGCGTCGCCGAGACCACCGAAGCGCGTGACGCTTCAGAGCCAGAAAGGGTCAGCGCATGACCACGACCATCACACCCGCCGTTCCCGACATCGTCCCCGGCGCCGCCCGGCAGCCACGCAACCACGTCAGCCTCGAACAGACCGTGCGCAACTCCTTCACGATGGCCTATCGCGGCCTGCTGAAGATCAAGCGGACGCCCGAGCAGCTGATCGACGTGACCCTTCAGCCGGTCATCTTCACCTTGATGTTCACCTACATCTTCGGCGGTGCCATCGCCGGCAACGTCTCGAACTACCTGCCGATCATCATTCCTGGCATCCTCGCGCAGACGGTCATCACGACCTCCGTGGTCACCGGCGTGCAGCTGCGCGAAGACATGGACAAGGGCGTGTTCGACCGCTTCAAGTCGATGCCCATCGCCCGCATCGCGCCCCTGTCCGGAGCGCTGCTCGCTGACACTGTCAGCTACCTGATCGCCACGACGATCACCTTCGTCATGGGCTTCGTCCTGGGCTGGCGCCCGGCCGGCGGGCTCGGTGCGGTCATCATCGCCGGCCTGCTGGTGATCGTCTGTGCCTGGGCGATCAGCTGGGTCTTCGCCTTCTTCGGCGTCATCGCGCGCAGTGCTTCGAGTGTGCAGGGGATCTCGTTTCTCGTGCTGTTCCCTCTCACGTTCCTCTCCAACGCCTTCGTGCCGGTCGACACCATGCCGGGTTGGCTCCAGGGGTTCGTCAACGCCAACCCCGTGTCCCATCTCATCACCGCGGTGCGTGACCTGACCGGCAGCGGAACGATCGGAAGCGACTTCTTCCTCGCTCTGGTCGGCGCAGCAGTCATTGTCGCCGTCTTCGCCCCGCTCACGGTGCGGGCCTACATGCGCAAGGCGTGATCGCCCTCGACGGCGCGCTGCTTCGTCATCGGGCGCGCAGCTCGGGATGCCTCAGCAGGTCACACGCCAGGCCGAAGGCCTCGACGGGACTCAGCGCCGCAACGGAGTCGCGTGCGTCCTCGACCGCGGCCGACCCGTGGTCGGCAGTCGCGGCCGACACATGGCGGGCGAGGTTCAGGGACGGAAAGTCCTGCCTGCTGCCGAGCTTCTCGGCGATCGCCAGCAGCTGCAGGCCCACGTCGAGCATCGCCGGGGAGCCCACCGTGCACCCAGGCGAGGTGAGCCAGACGGAGACGCCGAGGGCAGCGGTTCCGGCCACCGGCTGGTCCACGAAGCCGGTCTGCACTCGCTGGGTGACCAGCAGCCTCGTACGAAGCTGACGAGCTGTTCTCTCCACCCAGGCCTCGTCCGGGCCTCCTGCCGCGACGTGCGCACTGATGGCGCCGCTGGTGATCACCGCGAACCACGCCGCCATGCGGGCGCTGACCGACCGGAAGGTCTCGGATGCACTGCGGTAGAGCGCGAGTCCCTCGGCGGTATGCCCGTCCATCAGCTCGATCTCGGCCAGGCCGGTCAGGCCGATGGCCCGTAGATCGGCAAACTGCGGGCCCGACGGTGCTGCGTCGTCCGAGATGAAGGCGGTGAAGACGTCCCGGGCGCGGCTGGTCTCTCCGAGAGAGATCTCGTTGATGGCGATCAGCCAGCTCAGCTGCTGCAGATCCGCGCTGGCCTGCAGCTCGACGAGGGCCCGTTCGGACCGACGGGCCCAGACGAGGGCCGGCTCTGCCTCCCCCGACTGGCTGTAGAGGCTCGCCAGCGACTGTGCAGCGGTGGCCAGACACCATACGTTCTGCGTCTGCGTGGCCAGCTCGTACGACCTGCGCACCTCGGTCAGGGCCCGCTGGATGTCGCCCGCGTTCTCGGCGAGCTGGCCGCTGAGCAACAAGGCGATCGAGGCGACGGCCTCATCGGGTGACGACCGGAAGTTGTTGAGCAGTGGCTCGACCGTGCTCAGGTCGATCGACGCGAGCACGAGACGCGACAGCATCTCGATACGCGCGTCGCTCGCGGGCCCGAGTCGCTTGACCGTGCGCAGTCTTCCCAAGCCCAGGAGCATGGTGCGGCGGTCTCCCGAGAGGCCCGAGACGGCGATCAGGCAGTACGCCGCGATCGCGGCGTCGAGGTGGGCGGCATCCGGGACATGGCGCCGTGTCGCGTGCAGCACCGAGGCGCTGAACGCCGATACGTCGGAGTGTGATCCACGCATCATCCAGTAGTCACCGAGCATCGCGTACACCGCCAGCACCACCGGCGCATCGCCCAGGCCGATGGCTGCACGAAGCACAGTGACCAGGTTGTCCTGCTCGATCCCGACACGGTGGAAGGCCGCCACCTGGTCCCGCCCGTTGAGCTCCGGCGCCAAGGTGGCGGCGAAGCGCTGCGCCCAGGTGAACATCGCGGTTCGCACCTGTGGTTCCTCACCCGAGCTCGCCAGCTGCAGCTCACCGAACTCCCGCACGGTCGCCAGCATCCGGTAGCGCATCACACCGGTGGTCGGGTGCTCGGAGGCCGAGACGAGTGACTGGTTGACGAGTCCTTCGAGCGCGTCGGTGGTGTCGTTGCCTGCCACGTCAGCGCCGACGGCCTGGGCTGCATCTGCGTCGAAGCCGTCAGGAAACAGCGATAGCCGGGGCAGGAGCGCGCGTCCGTCATCGCCCAGCAGGTTCCAGCTCCAGTCGATGACGGCCATCAGGGTGCGGTGGCGTTCCGGGGCCGTGCGCTCGCCACCCGTGAGCAGCGCGAAGCAGTTGTTCAGCCGGCGTTCGATCTCCTCGACCGCCATCGATCGCACGCGGGCGGCAGCCAGCTCGATCGCCAGCGGGAGCCCGTCGAGCCTCGTGCAGAGCCGCTTGATGGTGTCTTCCGGCAACATCAGCCCCGGTCTGGCGGCCAGCGCCCGTTCCATGAACAGCGTCACGGCTGGGCCTCGCCCGGCGTCACCCTCGCTGCTGGCGAGGGAGTCGAGCGGGTAGACGCTCTCTCCGCTGATCGCGAGCGGCGACCTGCTGGTGGCGAGGATGCGGACCCTCGTGGTCTCGGCCAGGATGTCGGCGATCCAGGCGGCAGCGGCATCCACGATGTGCTCGCAGTTGTCGACGATCAGCAGCGTCGGGTGCTCGCCGAGCACCGACAGGATGCGCTCGCGCAGGTCGAGCCGAACCCCGGGGTCGTTGAGCTTCAGGGTGGCGCTGCTGACCTCGCGGATGCCGAGGGTCGAGCCGAGCGCGAGCACGACGTCGTCGCCGGAGCGCACGCCTGCCAGCTCCAGGAAGACGACCGCAGGCTCGGCGGCGCGGTGCGCGAGCTCTTGCGCCAGCCGGGTCTTGCCGAGGCCGCCCGGCCCGAGGATGGTGGCCAGTCGCGAGTCTCGCAGGAGCTGTTCCAGCGCCGCGAGGTCGCGCTCGCGGCCCAGCAGCCGGTTGGGCGCCTCACGCAGCCCGATGCGCACCCGGTTGGTCTGCCGGCCGGGGGCCGGGGTGCCGTCATCTCGCAGCAGCTCGGCGTGGAAGCGCAGCAGCGGTGCCGAAGGAGAGGTGCCGAACTGGTCTCGCAGAGCGCTGCGGAGGCGCGCGAAGGCCGCCAGCGCGTCGTTCCTACGTCCGCCGGCCACGAGGGCGCGCATGAGCAGCAGCTGCAGCTCTTCGTCGAGCGGTGCCGCGGCGGTCAGCGCCTCCAGCTCGCCGATCTCCTCTGCCGACTGGCCCACCTCGAGACGGCTCTGCACCCGGATGCGCCGCAGCTCGAACCGGAGGGCGGCGGCCCTGGCGGAGAGCTCGGCCGCGGGCGCCTCGGCGATCTCGACGCCGGGTTCGGCCCGCCAGAGCGCCAGGGCCGCGCTCGCCTGTCGGTCGGCGGCGGCGTGGTCGCCCGCGGCAAGGGATGCTCGCGCTGCATCGCGTAGCCTGACGGCCTCCGCGAGGTCGGTGCCAGCTGTTCCCGTCGCCAGCGCGTAGCCACCGTGCGCAGAGACGAGCAGGCCAGGGGCGCTCTCGGCCCGGACCCGCGACACGAGCGTCTGCAGCGCCGCCTTGCCCTGCCGTGGCGGCTGTTCTCCCCACAGCTCGTCGATCAGCTCGGCCGCAGACAAGGCGCCGTCCCTCGCCAGCACGAGCGCCACAAGGAGGCTCTTGCCCAGCGTTCCGGCCGGTTCCACGAGAGAACCGGCACGCCCTTCGACCAGCACCGGGCCGAGCACCGCGACCCGGGTGGGGGCACTGGGGGTCGAGGTCACTTGGCCCATTCTGTCAGTAGGGCGAGACGACGACCTCGACCCGCTGGAACTCCTTGACGTCCGAGTAGCCGGTCGTGGCCATCGCCCGGCGCAGCGCACCGATGATGTTCGTCGTGCCATCGGCCAGACGCCCCGGGCCGTAGAGGATCTCCTCGAGCGAGCCCCGGCTGCCGAGCTCCATCCGCACCCCACGCGGCAGCTCGGGGTGGTGCGCCTCGGAGCCCCAGTGGTAGCCGACACCCGGAGCGTCACTGGCGCGGGCGAGCGCCGCACCGAGCATGACGGCATCCGCTCCACAGGCGATCGCCTTGACGATGTCACCCGAGGTGCCCACCCCGCCGTCGGCGATGACGTGCACGTAACGGCCGCCCGACTCGTCGAGGTAGTCGCGGCGGGCCGCGGCCACGTCGGCGACGGCCGAAGCCATCGGGGCGTGGATGCCGAGGGTCTTGCGCGTCGTGTGGGCTGCTCCCCCACCGAACCCGACGAGCACTCCGGCGGCGCCGGTGCGCATCAGGTGCACCCCCGCCGTGTAGGAGGCCGCGCCTCCGACGATGACGGGCACGTCGAGCTCGTAGATGAAGCGCTTGAGGTTGAGGGGCTCGGCCCGCCCTGACACGTGCTCGGCCGAGACGGTCGTGCCCCGGATGACGAACAGGTCGACACCGGCATCCACGACGGTCTTCCAGTGCTGCTGGGTGCGCTGCGGTGAGAGTGCGGCGGCCACCGTCACGCCGGCCTCGCGCAGCTGGCGCAGCCGTTCGGTGATCAGCTCGGGCTTGATCGGCTCGGCGTAGATCTGCTGCATCCGTGTCGTCGCCACTGCGGGGTCGAGCCCGACGATCTCGGCGAGCTGCGGGGTGGGGTCGTCGTAGCGGGTCCAGAGGCCTTCGAGGTCGAGCACGGCCAAGGCGCCGAGCTTGCCGAGCGCGATCGCCGAGTCGGGTGAGACGACCGAGTCCATCGGGGCGGCCAGCACCGGGGTGTCGAAGTGGTAGGCGTCGATCTGCCACGACACGCTGACCTCCTCCGGGTCACGCGTGCGCCGCGAGGGCACGACGGCGATGTCGTCGAAGGAGTAGGCGCGCATGCCGCGCTTGCCTCGGCCAATCTCGATCTCGGTCACCGCTGGATCCTACCCAGTGGGGCCTCGAACCAGATCCGCCGTACCACCAGCCTCGAACGCAACACACCGAACAACCGTCAACACACCGAGAAGTTGCTCGGTGTGATGAGAAGTACTCGGTGTGTTGCTGGTTGGCGGCGGTCAGGCGGGGCCGTAGTTCGGGGCGGGCGCGATGGCCTGGATGTCGTGCGGGTGGCTCTCCTTGAGCGACGCCGAGGTGATGCGCACGAACCTGCCCTTCTGCTGCAGCTCGGGAACCGTGCGGGCGCCGACGTAGAACATCGACTGGCGCAGACCACCGATCATCTGGTGCGCCACGGCCGAAAGCGGCCCCCGGAACGCGACCCGGCCCTCGATGCCCTCGGGCACGATCTGGTCGTCGGACTCGACCTCGGCCTGGAAATAGCGGTCCTTGGAGTAGCTCTTCTTGCCCCGCGAGCTCATCGCGCCGAGCGATCCCATCCCGCGGTAGGTCTTGAACTGCTTGCCGTTGACGAAGATCAGGTCTCCGGGGCTCTCCTCGCACCCGGCCAGCAGCGAGCCGATCATGACCGACTCGGCCCCGGCCACGAGCGCCTTGGCGATGTCGCCCGAGTGCTGCAGCCCACCGTCGGCGATGACCGGGATGCCGGCCGGCTTGCAGGCCAGGGAGGCGGCGTGAACCGCCGTGACCTGCGGCGCCCCGACGCCGGTGACGATGCGGGTCGTGCAGATCGACCCCGGGCCCACCCCGACCTTGACGGCATCCGCCCCGGCGTCGACGAACGCCTGCGCACCCTCACGGGTCGCGACGTTGCCGCCGATGACCTGCACGTGTCGGGTGGCGGGGTCGCTCTTGAGCCGCTGCACCATCTCGAGCAGCATGCGCACGTAGCCGTGCGCGGTGTCAGCGACGAGCACGTCGACGCCGGCCTCGATGAGGGTGGTCGCGCGCTCCCACGCGTCACCGTAGTAGCCGATCGCGGCACCGACGAGCAGGCGCCCATCGGCGTCGTTGCTCGCGTTGGGGAACTGCTCGCTCTTGACGAAGTCCTTGACGGTGATGAGCCCGGTGAGGTGACCGGCCTCGTCGACGAGGGGCAGCCGTTCGCGCTTGTGCTGACGCAGCAGCAGGGTCGCCTCTTCGCGGCCGATGCCGTCGGGGCCGGTGATGAGCGGCATCGGCGTCATCATGTCGCGCACGAGGGTGGTGGCCCACTCGGCGACGGGCGTGAAGCGCAGGTCGCGGTTGGTGATGATGCCGATGAGCAGCTTGTCGCCGTCGATCACGGGCAGGCCCGACACCCGGTACTCGCCGCAGATCTGGTCGAGCTCCTCGAGGGTCTTGTCGGGGCCGATGGTGACCGGGTTGCTGATCATGCCCGTCTGGGTGCGCTTGACCAGGTCGACCTGGTAGGCCTGGTCAACGATCGAGAGGTTGCGGTGCAGCACTCCCAACCCGCCCTGGCGAGCCATCGCGATGGCCATCCGGGCCTCGGTGACGGTGTCCATGGCGGCCGAGACCAGCGGCGTGCGAATCGACAGGCCCCGGGTCAGTCTCGTCGTCGTGTCGATGTCGGTGGGCGCCAGGTCGCTGTAGCCCGGCAGCAGCAGCACGTCGTCGTAGGTCAGCCCCAGATCAGAGAAGGGATTCGGCGGATCCGTGGGCGCAAGACTCATGAGCCGATTCTAGGGCAGCCGGCTGGGGGATCCGGTGCGTCACCGGACGGGGCCGCCAACGGCCCCGGCATGCCAACGCGATGGCAAGTCTTGAACAACTCTTGAAGGTCACGACCCTTCACCCGGGTGGTCACCGCGGCTAGCGTCGAATCACGGCCTTCACCTGTTGTCCCGCCGTGCCTGTCAGACCCGAGAGACCCGAAAGACGAGGACATGGCCGAGATCACGCGCCTCCCCGGACCCGTTGCCGACCTGTGGACCTGGCAGCTTCAAGGCGCCTGCCGCGGGGTCAGCCCCGAAGTCTTCTTCCACCCCGAGGGCGAGCGCGGCCCGCGCCGGCGCAACCGTGACGCCGAGGCCAAGGCGGTGTGTGACGCGTGTCCGGTGATGCTCGCGTGCCGCCGGCACGCTCTCGAGGTGCGCGAGCCCTACGGCGTGTGGGGCGGTCTCACCGAGGCCGACCGTGAGCTGCTCTACGCCCAGACTCCCCCGCGCGAGAGCAGCATCCCGGCCGCCTCCTGATCAGACGCCGCCCCAGCGAACTCGCCCGAGCCCCGGCCGATCCCGCCAGGACGAACGAAGGGCCGCTCCCCATCGGGGGAGCGGCCCTTCGTCATGGTCCACCGGGACCCAGCTGCCTAGCGGATGCCGCTGGGCTCAGTGTCCGTGATCAGTGACCTTGATCAGTGACCTTGATCAGTGACCGTGGCCGTGGCCGTGGCCGCCCGCTGCGGGCTCCTCGTCCTCCGGCTTGTCGACGACGAGCGTGTCGGTCGTCAGGATCATCGACGCGATCGACTCGGCGTTGCGCAGCGCGGAACGGGTGACCTTGACCGGGTCGATGACACCGGCGGAGATGAGGTCGCCGTACTCGCCCGTGGCCGCGTTGAGGCCCTGGCCGAGGGGAAGGTCGGCCACCTTGGAGGTGACGACGTAGCCCTGGTGCCCGGCGTTCTCGGCGATCCAGCGCAGCGGCTCGGCCACGGCCTTGCGCACGATGGCTGCGCCCGTCGCCTCGTCACCGCTGAGGCCGAGGCCGTCGATGACGACCGCGGCGTGGATGAGGGCGGTGCCGCCACCGGCGACGATGCCCTCCTCGATGGCCGCGCGAGTCGCCGAGATGGCGTCCTCGATGCGGTGCTTCTTCTCCTTGAGCTCGACCTCGGTGTGGGCACCGACCTTGATGACGCACACGCCACCGGCCAGCTTCGCCAGACGCTCCTGGAGCTTCTCGCGGTCCCAGTCGGAGTCGGTGCGCTCGATCTCGGCCTTCATCTGGTTGACCCGCCCGGTCACCTCGGCCTCGTCGCCGGCGCCGTCGACCACCGTGGTGTTGTCCTTGGTGATGACGATGCGGCGAGCCTGGCCCAGCACGGTGAGGTCGGCCTTGTCGAGCGAGAGCCCGACCTCGGGGGCGATGACCTCTCCACCGGTGAGGGCGGCGAGGTCCTGCAGCATCGCCTTGCGGCGGTCGCCGAAGCCGGGCGCCTTGACGGCGGCGACGTTGAACGTGCCGCGGATCTTGTTGACGACGAGCGTCGAGAGGGCCTCACCGTCGACGTCCTCGGCAATGATCAGCAGCGGCTTGCCCGACTGGACGACCTTCTCCAGGATCGGCAGCACCTCGGCGACCGAGCTGATCTTGCCCTGGTTGATGAGCACGTAGGCGTCCTCGAGCACGGTCTCCATGCGCTCGGTGTCGGTGACGAAGTACGCCGACAGGTAGCCCTTGTCGAACTGCATGCCCTCGGTGAACTCGAGCTCGGTGACGGTGGTCGAGCTCTCCTCGACGGTGATGACGCCGTCCTTGCCGACCTTGTCGAACGCCTCACCGATGAGGTCACCGAGCACGGTGTCCTGGGCCGAGAGGGCCGCGACCGAGCTGATCTCGTCCTTGCCGCCCACCTCGCGGGCCTGCTTCAGCAGCTCGTCGTTGACAGCGGTGACGGCCTTGTCCATGCCGCGCTTGAGGGCCGACGGGGCAGCCCCAGCGGCGACGTTGCGCAGACCCTCCTTGACCATGGCTTGCGCCAGCACGGTTGCGGTGGTGGTGCCGTCACCCGCGATGTCGTTCGTCTTGGTGGCGACCTCCTTGGCGAGCTGGGCGCCGAGGTTCTCGTAGGCATCCTCGAGCTCGATCTCGCGGGCGATGGTGACGCCGTCGTTCGTGATCGTCGGGGCGCCCCACTTCTTGTCGATGACGACGTTGCGGCCCTTCGGGCCGAGCGTCACCTTGACGGCGTTGGCGAGCGCGTCGACGCCACGCTCGAGCGACTTGCGGGCGGAGTCGTTGAACTCCAGCTTCTTGGCCATGGTGTTCCTTTGGCTTGGATTGCGTTGTGGTTCAGGTGATTTGGGAGAGGGCGCCGCTCACGGCGACCTCTGGCGCAACCGGACGCACCCCAGCAGACCCCGAGGGGCCCACCGGGGTGCGGTCACGGCAGCAGCTCTGAGCGGTGGCTCAGCCGACGATCGCGAGCACGTCGCGAGCCGAGAGGATCAGCAGCTCGTCGCCGCCGTACTTCACCTCGGTGCCGCCGTACTTGCTGTAGATGACCTTGTCGCCGACGCTGATGTCGAGGGGGACGCGCTCGTCGCCGTCCTCGTTCCAGCGACCGGGACCGACGGCCAGGACCTCGCCCTCCTGGGGCTTCTCCTTGGCGGTGTCGGGGATGACGAGGCCGGACGCAGTGGTCTGCTCGGCTTCGAGGGACTTGACGACGATGCGGTCTTCGAGCGGCTTGATGGAAACCGACACGGTGGTGACCTTCCCTTCGGGACTGTCGATGTGGACTGTCAGATGGATAGTGACTCTGCTGATGGCTCACCGTGGCTGGCCGCCGTCGCGGGGATCGACCGGTTCCGGGGAGCGAGCTGGCACTTTCGAGGCGAGAGTGCCAACAAGGAAGAATCTAGGTAAGCGATTAGCACTCGGTCAAGTCGAGTGCCAACCCTCGGGAGCTCACGGCCGTGAACGGCCTGCGCCCCGAGCACCCCCGGAGACCCGAACGGGCCTGAAATTGCTCCTGCCCGAACCGGTGGGGTGAGGTTCGGCGTACGTGAGAACTGCGAAGATGAGAGCCATGGATGCCGCGATGGTCGCCCGCCTCGCCGGCGGTGAGGGATGGGGGCTGCTCCAGTCGCTGCCGCCCTACGACGAGCACGACGCGCTACCGCTTCAGCTGCGCCTGCGGGCGGCCGGCTTCGACGCCGACCTCGTGGCAGCAGCCCTCACCCAGGCCCGTCTGCGCGCCCGGGCTGTCGACAAGTTCGGCGCCTTCGCGAACGCCATGCTCTTGACCCCCGACGGGCTCGAGCAAGCCACCCGTCTTCCCATTGCGGCCCGGCACGCCCATCGCTATGCCGCTGCCGGCCTGGGGGTCGTGCACGACCTCGGCTGCGGGGTGGGCGCCGACGCCATGGCCTTCGCCGGTCTCGAGCTCGAGGTGCACGCCGTCGACGCCGACGAGGTGACCGCGAAGGTGGCCGCCGTCAACCTGCGCCACTGGCCCTCGGCGACGGTGACCTGCGCCCGGGTCGAAGACGTGCGCCTCCCCTCAGGGGCGGCCGCTGGCCGACTCGGGGTGTGGCTCGACCCCGCCCGGCGCATCTCAGGGGTCGCCGACGCCCGCGGACGCACGCGCCGGGTCTTCTCGCTCGAAGCCATCTCGCCCTCGTGGCAGCAGGTGCTCGCCCTGGCCGAGTCGGTGCCGGCCACCGGGGTCAAGCTCTCCCCGGGGCTCTCGCACGGCGCCGTACCTCGCGGGTGCGAGGCCCAGTGGACGTCGTGGAAGGGAGAAGTGCTCGAGTGCGCGGTCTGGTGGGGCCCGCTCGTCACGACGACCGGTCGCACCGCCGCTGTGTGCTCCGATACCGAAACCCACGTGGTCACCGAGGCGGATGCCGCTTCCGGGGCCGGCCGCCCGGCTCTGCGGTCGGTGTCCGACGTGGGTCCATGGCTGTTCGAGCCCGACCGGGCGGTGATCCGGGCCGGGCTCACCGGTGCGCTCGTTGCCGCCGTCGACGGCGCCGAGCTCGATGCCGGCGTCGGCTACGTGAGCGGCCACACGGCATCCGAGGTGCCGTGGGCCCGGAGGTTTCGGGTGGTCGAGGCGATGCCGCTGTCGACCAAGAGCCTGGCCCGCTGGCTGCGCGACCGCGGCTACGACCGCGTGACGATCAAGAAGCGCGGGGTCACCCTCGACGCCGACCTGCTGCGGCGCCAGCTGAAGATGACGGGCCGCGGCAAGGGCGGCACCGAGGCGACCCTGGTGGTCACGCGCATCGCCGGGACCCAGGTCGCGCTGGTGGTGACCCCCGCCTGACTTCCCCGCGAACGACTCGTTCGAGGTCGAACGCTGCTGTACACCGGCTCGTTCGCTCACGAACCCGTCGTTCGACCCTGGATGTCACAGGGCAGCGTCAGGCTGGGCCCCCGCCCACCGCACGGCCGCGGCTCCCGCCTCGTTCGCGGAGTGCAGTGCAGCGGGCCTGTCGTCGCCCCGCGCGAGGGCAGCCGCCAGAGCCCCGCAGAAGGCGTCACCGGCGCCGATCGTGTCGACCACCTCGCCCTCCGGTACGCGGATGCCGTCGACCCGGATGCCCTCCCAGGTGGCGCCGGCCGCGCCGAACGTCACGAGCAGCGACGCTGGCACCAGGTCGGAGTCGGCCAGCAGTCGCATCTCCGACTCGTTGACGACGACGGGGTCGGCCAGTGCGATGACCTCGTGCGGGAGGGCAGCGAACGGGGCCAGGTTGATGACGACGCGGGCCCCTGCTTCGGCGGCCTGAAGGCTGAGCTGCGTGATGACGTCAGGCGCCACCTCGAGGCTGCACAGCAGCACATCTCCCGGGCCCATCCCGAGATCATCGGCGCTGAGCGCATGGTTGGCTCCCGGCACCACGATGATCGAGTTCTCGCCCGACTCGTCGACAGTGATGATCGCACTGCCCGTCGGCTGGTCGCGGCGAACCTCGACCCGAGCCGTGACACCAGCCCGCTCGAGCCGTGCCCGGTAGGCCGTCCCTGCGTCGTCGGCACCCACGGCGGCAACCATCGTCACGTCGGCACCGGCTCGCCGGGCCGCCATCGCCTGGTTGCCACCCTTGCCCCCGGCAAAACGCCCGTCCGACCAGCCCAGCACGGTCTCACCGGGCTCGGGAAGGCGCTCGACACGCGTCACCACGTCGACGTTGAGCGACCCGAGCACCACGACCCGGCCCATCAGGCCCGCCCCACCGAGAGCAGCGTCTGACGCCACAGCTCGGCACACCGAGGCCCGTCGACGTCCATCGCCACCTCGACCCGAGTGGGCGCCTCGCCGTGGGGGTCATGCGCGAGGTCTCCGCTCCAGTCGCGCAGGTCGACGATGGTGCGACCCCTCGACCAGGTGCCGGCCAGCTCGACGCGGATCGGCAGGGGCCGCGTCGTGAGCAGGGTCGGGTCGATCACGGCGCACACCGCTCCCGCGTCACCGATGGTCGCGCTGTCACGGTCGAGGCGATTGCACTGGAACGTGATGAGCCGGCCGCCCAGCTCGGCCGCCCCGCGTCCTCCGACCGCGACGAGCTCGGTCGCCGCGGCCCGGGTGACAACGGGATCGTAGAAGACGTCGAGGCCGTACATGATGACGTCGATACCGAGGTCTCCGGCGGCATCGAGCACGACGGCGGCCGCCTCCGGGTCGTGGAAGACGTTGAACTCGGCGGAGGCTGTGGCGTTGCCGACGTTGGCGGCGCCACCCATGAAGACGATCCTCGAGATGCCCTGCGCCACCTCGGGATACGTCCGTAACAGCAGCGCGATGTTCGTCAGCGGGGCCAGCGGCACGAGGGTCACCGGCATCCCGTCGTGGGCGGCTGACCGGCAGGCATCGCGCAGCAGCTCCACCGCATGACGCGGGTCTGCTGGAGTCGGAGCGGTCGGCCAGCCCAGCTCACCCATGCCGTCGTCACCGTGCACGTGGCGGGCGTCGACCGCCTTCTCGAGCAGGGGCCGGTCGGCGCCACGAGCCACCGGCACGTCGCGACGCCCAGCCGCCTCGAGAGCGACCAGGGTGTTGCGCACCACGTCGTCGACGGGCGCATTGCCCCCGACACACGACACCGCCCGCAGGTCCAGGCCGGGATGAGTGGCGGCCAGCAGCAGCGCGCAGGCATCGTCGACACCGGTGTCGACGTCGAGAACGATCGGGATCGGGGCGTCTTCCATCGCAGCAACGTAGCGCCTCCGCTCGTCGCGCTCATGACCGTCGGCTCGACACTCGGGTGGGAGTCAGCCTCTCGTGAGATCGCGGGTCTACGCTCGTGCGGTGAGACGTCGTCTGCGAAGCACATGCCGCCCCTGTCTGCCGACGGCCGCCACGATGCTTGCCCTGGTCGGCGTGGCAGGCCTGGCAGGCGTGGTCGGCGCGTGCTCGAGCCCTGCCCCGACGACCGCTGGGGGAACAACGGCTGCGTCATCGACCTCGGCGACTCCGAGCTCGGTACCGACCTCGTCGGCTGCGTCAACGGGTTCGCCTTCGCCCAGTACGGCTCCCTCGTCGCTCACCTCGTCGCCACCGGCACCGACGGGTGCGTCGTCCACGACGAAGCCACCACCGGCTACCTCCTGCGCCGCGCGCATCGTGAGCAGCCTCTCGGCCTCCGAACGGGCCGGCCAGCTGCTCATGGCGGGACTCGACGTGAACGCCTCGCGCACGAGCCTTGACTCCCTCGTCACCGGGCAGCACCTCGGCGGTGTGATCCTGCTCGGAGGCTGGTTCAACGGGGCCGCTGCCGTGCGGTCGACGACGGCTCACCTGGCCGGTCTCGCGTCCGACTCTGCCACCGGGGGCCTCGGGCTCATGCTCGCTGCCGACCAGGAGGGCGGGGCCGTGCAGCAGCTGCGAGGTGACGGGTTCACCCGGATGCCGTCCGCTCGGTCGCAGAACTCGCTCAGCGACTCGTCACTGACGGCGCAGGCCACCACCTGGGCCAGGCAGATCAAGGCGGCCGGCATCAACGTCAACCTGGCACCGGTGGCCGACACGGTGCCCGCCTCCCTGGGCACCGGTAACGGCCCGATCGGACAGTACGGGCGAGAGTTCTCAAGCGATCCGGACGACAACGCGAACAAGGTCAGCGCCTTCATCGCCGGCATGAGTGCCGGCGACGTGGCGTCGACGGTCAAGCACTTCCCCGGTATCGGCCGCATCCGAAACAACACCGACTTCCACTCGACCGGCATCACCGACACCACCACGACGACGACCGACCCCTACCTCAAACCGTTCGCGAGCGGCATCCGAGCGGGCGCCGACATGGTCATGGTCGGGTCGGCCATCTACAGCCGTATCGACCCGGGGGTCAACGCCCCGTTCTCCAGCGCGATCGTCACCGACCTGCTGCGCGGCAGGCTGGGGTACGGCGGGGTCGTGATCACCGACGACGTCGGCGCCGCGAAGGCCGTCTCGGGCACCCCCACCGGTGAGCGCGCCACCCGCTTCGTCGACGCCGGTGGCGACATCGTGCTCAGCGCCACCCCGAACAGCATCCCGACGATGCACGCCGCCCTCACGACCAAGATGGCCGGCGACCCCGCCTTCGCGAAGAAGGTCGAAGCGTCGGTGAATCGCGTCGTGAGCCTCAAGCTGAAGATGGGCCTCGCCACCTGCGGGTGACGATGCCCGCTCGCAGGCCAACTCACCCACATCCAGCCGTGGCCCGATTCCCCTGGGCGAACCCGAACCGTCAGGCCTGGACCAGGGTGACCGGCATCGAGGAGTCTGCGGGCAGTCCGAGGTCGCTCGGCTCTCGACCCTTCAACACCATCTGCGCACCCAGCGTCGCGACCATCGCGCCGTTGTCGGTGCACAGCTCGGGGCGTGGAACGCGAAGCACCACCCCCGCCTTGTCGCACCGTTCCTGCGCGAGGGCGCGCAGCCGGGAGTTGGCTGCCACTCCCCCGCCGATCAGCAGGTGGTCGACCTCGTGCTCCTTGCAGGCCAGCAGCGCCTTGCGGGTCAGCACATCGACGACCGCCTCCTGAAAGCTCGCCGCGACGTCGGCCACCGGGATCGCTTCGCCCGCCCGGTGCCGGGTCTCGACCCAGCGGGCGACGGCCGTCTTCAGCCCGGAGAAGGAGAAGTCGAACCGGTGCCGCTCAAGGTCGCGACCGCTCGTGAACCCTCTCGGGAAGTCGATGGCGATCCGGTTCCCTTCTCGTGCAGCACGATCGATGTGGGGCCCTCCAGGAAAGGGAAGGCCGAGCACTCGAGCCACCTTGTCGAAGGCCTCGCCGGCCGCGTCGTCCATCGTCGCCCCCAGCGATCGCACGTCGTGCGTCACGTCGGGCACCAGCAGCAGGGACGAGTGCCCGCCCGACACGAGCATCGCCATGGCCGGCTCGGGCAGCGGGCCGTGCTCGACGATGTCGACCGCGACGTGCGAGGCCAGATGGTTGACGCCGTAGATCGGTGTGCCCAGGGCCACCGCCAGCGCCTTGGCCGACGCCACCCCGACCAGCAGGGCGCCGGCGAGCCCCGGGCCCGCGGTGACCGCGATCGCGTCGACGTCACTCAGCGCCACCCCCGCCTCGCGGCAGGCCCGCTCGATGGTCGGCACCATTTCCTCGAGGTGCGCGCGACTGGCCACCTCGGGCACCACCCCGCCGAACCGCGCGTGCTGGTCGACGCTGCTCGCGATCGCGTCGAAGAGCAAGGTGTCGCCGCGCACGATGCCGACGCCGGTCTCGTCGCAGGAGGTCTCGATCCCGAGCACCAACGGTTCGTCAGCCATCCGGTTCACTCCTCACGTGGCGACGCAGCACCAGGGCGTCGACGTCGCCGGGTTGGTAGTAGCGCCGCCGCGTCGAGATCAGCTCGAACCAGCTGCGGTCATAGAGCCTTCGAGCGGCCAGGTTGTCGGCGCGCACCTCGAGCAGCACGGCGACGACGCCGTGCTCGACGGCCCGGCGCAGCAGCTCGTCGAGCAGCCGCCGGCCCACCCCGCTGCCGCGGGCCCGGTTCGTCGTCGCGATCGTCATGACGTCGGCCGTCTCGCCGGCGACGTCGAGACCGGCGTAGCCGAGCACGGTGTCGGCCCCGTCGACGGCCACCACATAGTCGCGGCGTGGCCGCCCGGCGAGCTCAGCCCACCAGGTCTGCTCCGACCAGGCCTCGTCGGCGAACAGCTCGGTCTCGAGCTCGGCCAGCCGGTGCAGGTCGGTCCACTCCACGTCGCGCACGCGCAGCTCTGTCATCGCGCTCATCCGAGTGTCGACTTGCGGCTCGGAGGAGCCGGTTGCGTATCGGGCCGGCGCAGGTAGAGGGGCTCGAGCCCGTCGAACCCTCCCCCGGGCTCGAGGGCCGCTGTCGCCAGCGCTTCGCCCGCAGACCAGCGCCGGGCGGCGAGATCGGCGAGAGCACCGGCGGACACGTCCAACAGGTCGCCGCCGACCCCACCCGACGGGATGCCGCCGGGCAGGCTGTCGGGGTACAGCAACGGGCCACGCCCGATCGTGGGCAGCGACCGCCAGTGTTCGGGCAGGTCGGCCGGTCTCGCAACGATGACGTCGCCCATCCGCTCGGACCCGGCCCGCGTCAGGGAGAAGGCAGCCGCGTACACCTCCTTGCGACGGGCATCGGTCGCCACCAGCAGCTCGCCGCGTCGGCCGGCCAGCCACGACTGGTGGGCGAGGGCCTCGTGGCTGCACAGGCCCCGCACCGGCACGCCCAGGGCATAGCCGAAGGTGCGGGCGGTGACGATGCCGACGCGCAGCCCGGTGAAGGGACCGGGCCCGATTCCCACGACCACTCCGGTGACCGCACCCGGCTCGACACCAACCTGCCCCAGCACGTCGCGGATGCCGGGCGCGAGGTGCTCGGCGTGGGCTCGGGGGTCCAGGGTGGTCGACTCGGCGGTGACCCGGAACCCGTCGTGCAACGCCACGGTGATGGCTGACGTCGAGGTGTCGATCGCGAGCAGCTGCACGACGACAGGCTACCCGCCGGCGCGGGCGAGCCCGCCTGGGGCGTCGAGCTGGGACAGCACGGCATCCCAGTGGTCACCGAAGCCGGTGATGCGGGCGGTTCGTTCGTCGTCACCTCGGAGGACGACCTCGAGCCGCTCATCGCTCAGCTGCTCTGCCAGGCCGGCACCCCACTCGACGACGGTGACGCTGTGGTCGAGGTCGGCGTCGAGGTCGAGGTCGTCGAGCTCGATCGCGCTGCCGAGTCGGTAGGCATCGACGTGGACGAGGTCGGGCCCACCGACGAGGGACGGATGGAGCCTGGCGATCACGAAGGTCGGGGAGGTGATCGGTCCGCGCACGCCCAGGCCCTCGCCGAGGGCCTGGGTCAGCGTCGTCTTGCCGGCCCCGAGGTCACCCGTGAGCACGAGCACGTCGCCGCCGCGCAGCAGCGCGCCGAGCCGCCGACCGAAGGCCTGGGTGGCCGCCACGTCGGCCCAGTGCAGCTCACGCTCCACGGGAGCGCTTCTCACGCTGCACTGGTGCCTTCGTCGCAACCGGTTTCTTGGACTTCGCGGTCTTGACCCCACGGCCGGCCCTGACGATCTCGTCGGCCTGCTTCTCCATCCGCCGCAGGCGCCGTGCTTTGGCGACGTCCGTGACCACCTTGCGCACCCTCGGCCCCGGCTCGGGCGGCGTGTCGTCGGCATGCGCACGGGTCGAATGCTCGATGAGGTCGATCAGGTGGCTGTTGAGCAGATCGGGGTGCTCGAGCATGATGACGTGACCGGCGTCGTTGACGAGCACGTGCTCGGCGCCGGGGATGGCCTCGACGATCAGCTCGCTGTGGGCCGGCGGGGTGAGGATGTCCTGGCGGCCGTTGAAGACCAGCACCATGGCGTGACGGAACTGGGCCAACACCGGTCGCTTGTCGAAGCCGTCGAAGGTCTTGAGATAGCCGTTGATGACATCGAGCGGTGTGCTGAGCAGGATGTCGGCGGTGTAGCGCACGACCGAGCGCGGCACGGGCGAGGCGAAGGAGTTCTGCTCGACGAGAAAGAGCTCGACGTCCTTGCCCACGCGGCGAATCGTGCCGAAGACGTCAGGGCGCTTGCTGAGGGGGGTGAGCACACTCGGGCCGAGCCGCTCGAGCAGAATGCGGGCGGTCGTGGCGAGCCGACCACCGTTGGCGAGCGTGAGCCCGCCGGGACTCGTACCGATGAAGGCAACCCCGGTGACCCGGTCACGCAGCACCCCGGGGTACTGCTCACCGAACGCCATGATCGTCATGCCGCCCATCGAGTGCCCGATGAGCACGAGGTCGTCATCGGGCGCGAACTGCGCGATCACCGCGTGCAGGTCGGCGCCGAGCCGGTCGATGACGTAGCTCTCGGACGCCCCGCGACCGGAGCGGCCATGACCGCGTTGGTCCCAGCTGATGACCTTGAAGCCCGCTTCGCGGAAGGCGCGACGCTGGTAGGTCCAGCACCGCAGACTGAGGCAGTAACCGTGCGTCAGCACGACGGTGGGGAGCTTCTCCGGGCGGCCGCCTCGGGCGGTACCCACCGCGGCCGCGGCGGCATCCTCGGGATGCGGCAGGTCGATCTCGACGTGCAGCGGCACTCCGTCGTCGGTGAGCACGATGTGCTCCTCGTCGGCAACGACGTCGAGCAGCTCGGGTGTCTCGAGAGCTGACATCGCGGCCCGGTGTCGCGTGGCGCGGTCGGCCGCCAGCCCTGCGGCCGCGGCGGCAGCAACACCGACTGCGGCGGCGGCGATGCCGAGCACCGGGTTGCGGCCCAGCGGTGGGCTCATGACCGACCCTGCGAGCCGCCGACGCTGATGCGCGGCACCCGTGCCCCGATGCGGGTCACGATCTCATAGCTGATGGTGCCGGTCGCATCGGCCCACTCCTGCGCGGTCGGCACGCCCGGGCCGGCGCCGAACATGGTGATGACATCGCCGGCGGTAGCGTCGCTGTCGGGCCCGAGGTCGACGACGAACTGGTCCATGCAGACGCGTCCGGCGATGGTGGTGCGTCGGGCCCCGATGCTGACCGGGCCCACGTTCGAGGCGTTGCGAGGGACCCCATCGGCGTACCCGGCCGGCACGAGACCGACGACTGTGTCGACCTTCGGCGCGTAGGTGTGGCCGTAGCTGATGCCCTGACCGGCCGGCAGACGCTTGACGAGCGCCAGCCGCATCCGCAGGCTCATGACCGGCCGAAGGCCGAAGTCGTCGTCGATCTGTGGCACGGGGGTGAGCCCGTACATGGCGATGCCCGGACGCACGAGATCGGCCTGGGCGGAGGGGTGCACGAGAGTCGCCGCCGAGTTGGCCAGGTGACGCACCTCGGGCCGGATGCCGGCCTGCTCAGCCTCGGCCACCGCCTCGAAGAAGCGCTCCTGCTGGGCGATGACCGTCGGGTGCCGCGGGGCGTCGGCGAACGCGAAGTGGGTCCAGATGCCGACGACGCGGATCGACCCCTCCGCCTCGAGGGCGCGGGCGCGGCCCACCAGGGTGGTGAAGTCGCTGCCGAACGCGCCACCCCGCCCGAGTCCGGTGTCGACCTTGAGGTGCACTCGTGCCGTCGTGCCCACGGTGCGGGCCGCGGCCGCGACCTCCTCGAGCACCCAAGGGGCCGACGCCGAGAGGTCGATGTGTCGTCGCACCGCACCGGTGAAGTCGGCGCCGGGAACGCTCAGCCAGGTGAGCAGCCGGGTGTCGAGACCCGCGTCTCGCAGGGCGAAGGCCTCCGAGAACTGCGCGACGCCAAGCCAACCGGCACCAGCTTGCACGGCCGCCCGGGCCACGGGCAGCAGGCCGTGACCGTAGGCGTCGGCCTTGACCACGGCCATGAAGTCAGCGTGGGGCGCAAGGTCGCGCAGCGTGCGCACGTTGTGCTCGAGCGCCGACAGGTCGATCTCGGCCCACCCGGTCAGGCCCTCGGTCGGCGAGGCCGGGCCGTGAGTCGGGTCCCCTTCGGCGGAGTGCGGGTCGCCGGCGGCGTGGCTCGGTGTCATTCGGCGAATCATTCCATGTCGCGGCGGGCCAGAGCGAGAAGGGAAAGCCGGCCCCCGTTCCGAAGCCACGGGCCCTGGCCCGGCCGGACGGCCGGATGCATCCGGTGCCTCATCAGGTCAGTGGCCCGTCGAACCGGCGCGCACGAGCAGGTGAGCCACCGTGGGCCGGATACCGTGCGCGAGGGCGAGGGCACGGACCGGGCCGCCGCCCGAGACGCGGTTGCCGGCCACCCCGTGAACGAGAGCGCCGAGCGACCCAGCGTCAGCGGCCGACAGACCGGAAGCGAGCAGGGCTCCCACCACTCCGGCCAGCACGTCACCCGAGCCGGCCGTCGCCAACCATGGGGTGGCGTCGGCCTGGGAGCGGACCGGCTTCTCGTCGGGGCTGACGACCAGGGTCGTGGAGCCCTTGAGCAGCACGGTCGCGTTCGTGAGCGCCGCGAGCTCTCGAGCGTGCTCGAGCGGGCCGGCCTCGACGTCGGCCCGGGTGACCTCAACAGAACCCAGTCGGCTCAGCAGCGTGGCAGCCTCACCGGCGTGCGGGGTGATCAGGGTCACCGCGGTACGCGTGCCGTCGAGCAGGCCGAGGGCGCCGGCGTCGACCACGACCGGCAGCTCGGAGGCAAGCGCGTCGTGCGCCGCCCGGAACTGGGAGTGGGCCTGTTCACCGTCGGCGTCGGGGTCGAACCCCGGGCCGAGGACCCAGGCCTGGACCTGCCCGGAGCCGATGACCGCTTCTGGCGCCGCCGCCCGAACCAGTCCCGTGGGGGTCGGGGTACCCACGTAGCGCACCATGCCGACGCCGGCCTCCAGGGCTGCGGTGACGCAGAGCACTGCGGCTCCGGCGTACGACTCGCCCCCGGCCACGACACCCAGCACGCCCCGGGAGTACTTGTCGTCGCTCGGGCCCGGTACCGGCCAGAGCGCCGCGACGTCGTCCCAGACGAGGCGCTCGACCGCCGCCTGCCGTTCGCTGAAGTCGACGCCGATGTCGATCACGGTCAGCCGGCCGGATGCCGGTTCGCCCGCGGGCAACAGGTGCACCGGTTTGGGCGTGCCGAACGTCACCGTCTCGTCGGCCCACACCGTGTCGTCGGCGGCGACCTCTCCGGCCGGGTCGAGCCCGCTGGCAAGGTCGACGGCGATCACCCAGGCGTCATCGTCGATAGCGTCGACGAGCGCCGAAGCGCGCGTTCGCAGACCCGGGTGCCCACCGATGCCGACGATGCCGTCGAGCACCAGGTCAGCCTCGGCCACGAGGGCCAGGCTCTCCGTGGCGTGTCCAGTGTCTTCATCGTCGTCGTCAGCGGCCACGACGATGTTCACCCCCTGCCGTTCGGCCTCCTCGAGCGCGCCGCGGTGAACCCCCTCGCGACCGTTCTCGGGAACCAGCACGGCCGCACAAGCGAACCCAGCCTCGATGAGCAGAGCAGCGGCATACAGGGCATCGCCCCCGTTGTCGCCGCCGCCTATCAGCGCCACGGCCGTGGAGCCTTCGCAGTCATCGAGGCGCGCGGCGGCGACCTCAGCAAGCCCCTGGGCAGCACGACGCATCAGTTCGCCATCGGGAAGCTCAGCCATGGCCGCTGCTTCGGCGGCACGAACGCTCGTGACCGAGTGGGCGTGGATCATCAGCCCTCCGCGATCACGACGGCGGACGCCACACCGGCGTCGTGTGAGAGCGAGACGTGAAAGGCGTCGACCCCGAGATCGCTCGCACGGGAGTGCACGGTGCCGACAATCTCGAGAGAGGGCTTACCGCTCCGGTCCGTGACGACCCGAGCGTCGGTCCAGTGCATGCCGGCCGGCGCACCCAGTGACTTCGCCAGCGCTTCCTTGGCGGCGAACCGCGCTGCCAGCGAGGCGATTCCGAGACCACGCTCCTCCGAGGTGAAAAGTCGGTCACGCAGGGCCGGAGTACGCCGGAGGGCCTTGGCGAACCTCTCGATGTCGACCACGTCGATACCCACGCCGATGATCACGGCCGCCGCGCCCCGGTGCGCCGGGTGAACGCGATGAATCGGGTGCCGGGGTGGGTGCTCACTCGACGGTCACCGACTTCGCGAGGTTGCGGGGCTGGTCGACGTCGAGACCCTTCGCGGTCGAGAGCCACAGCGCGAAGACCTGCAACGGGACGACGGTCAGCAACGGCGCCAGCAGGGGCGCGGTCACCGGCACCCGGATCACCTCGTCGGCGAAGGGCTCGACCGCCTCGTCACCCTCCTCCGCGATGACGATGGTGCGCGCTCCCCGAGCCCGGATCTCCTGGATGTTGCTCACGACCTTGCCGTGCAGCCCGTGCTCGCTCGAGGGCGAGGGCACGATGACGAACACCGGCTGGCCCGGCTCGATCAGCGCGATCGGGCCGTGCTTGAGCTCGCCGGCGGCGAAACCCTCGGCGTGGATGTAGGCGAGCTCTTTCAGCTTCAGGGCTCCCTCCATCGCCACCGGGTACCCGACGTGCCGGCCGAGGAAGAGCACGGAGCGCGTGTCGGCCATGAAGCCGGCGATCTCCTTGACCCGGTCCATCCGGCCGAGCAGGGTCTCGATCTTGTCGGGCACCTCGCCGAGCTGCTTCATCACCGCCTGCGCGTCATCGGCGAACGAGCCACCCCGGAGCTGGGCGAGGTAGAGGCCGAGCACGTAGCAGGCGGTGATCTGCGCGAGGAAGGCCTTGGTGGAGGCGACCGCGATCTCAGGGCCGGCGTGGGTGTAGAGCACGGCATCCGACTCGCGCGGGATCGTGGACCCGTGGGTGTTGCACACCGAGATCGTCAGGGCTCCCAACAGCCTGGCGTGCTTGACTGCCATCAGCGTGTCCATCGTCTCGCCCGACTGGCTGATCGAGACCACGAGCGTGCGGTCGTCGACGATCGGGTCGCAGTAACGGAACTCGTGGGCCAGGGCCACCTCGACAGGGATCCGGGTCCAGCGTTCGATGGCGTACTTGGCAACCAGGCCGGCGTAGGCAGCTGTTCCGCAGGCGACGACGATGATGCGGTCGATCTGCTGCAGCTGCTGCTCGGTGATGTCCATCTCGTCGAGAGTGAGCCGCCCGTCGGCGTCGGTGCGACCGAGCAGAGTGTCGGCCACCGCGTGGGGCTGGTCGTGGATCTCCTTCTCCATGAAGGTGGTGTAACCGCCCTTCTCGGCGGCGGCGGCGTCCCAGGTGACCTCGAAGGCCCTGCCCTCGGCTGGCGAGCCGTCGAAGCCCGTCACCGTGACGCTGTCGGCGGTGATGGTGACGATCTGGTCCTGGTCGAGCTCGAGCGCCTGACGGGTGTGGCCGATGAAGGCGGCGACGTCGGAGCCCAGGTAGTTGGCACCGTCTCCGAGGCCGACGACCAGCGGGCTGTTGCGCCTCGCGCCGACCACGACACCCGGCTGGTCGGCGTGGATCGCCAGCAGCGTGAAGGCCCCTTCGAGGTCGGCGACCACGGCCCGCATCGCGTCGGTGAGCTCACCGTGCTGCTCGTAGGCGGCCGCGAGCAGGTGGGCCACGACCTCGGTGTCGGTCTCGCTGGTGAAGACGGTGCCCCGATTGAGCAGGCTGCCCTTGAGCGAGTGAAAGTTCTCGATGATGCCGTTGTGGATGAGGGCCAGCTTGCCGTCGGCGCCGCCCCGGTGCGGGTGGGCGTTCTCATCGGTGGGCCCGCCGTGCGTGGCCCAGCGAGTGTGGCCGATGCCGGTCGTGGACGGCGGCAGCGGGTCCGCCTCCAGCTCGGCCCTCAGGTTGGCGAGCTTGCCTGACTTCTTGCGGGTCGAGGTGTGATCTCCCGTAACCAGCGCGACACCGGCTGAGTCGTAGCCCCGGTACTCGAGACGCGCGAGACCCTCCATCACGACATCGAGCGCACCGTCGTCTTCGACCCGGCCCACGTAGCCCACGATCCCGCACATGACGACCACCCTAAGGGACCGATGCGGGCCCCCGGGTCACTGCAGCGCCGCGGTGGGCGACAATGGCCGGGTGTCGCAGCCAGCCACGGGAACGGGTGCACTCACCCCCATCCACTCGCCGTACCTCGAGCTCGACCGCGCGGCGTGGTCGCGGCTGCGCCAGAACCTGCCCCTCAGCCTCGACGACCACGACCTGACTCGCCTGCGTGGCCTCGGCGACCGCGTCGACCTCCGCGAGATCGAGGACGTCTACCTGCCGCTCTCCCGCCTGTTGAACTTCTACGTCGCCGGCACCCGTCGGCTGCACCAGGTGACGAGCGACTTCCTGGGCGAGCGTCCGGCCCGCACCCCTTTCGTCATCGGAGTGGCCGGCTCGGTGGCGGTCGGCAAGTCGACCACCGCCCGCATCCTGCGCGAGATGCTCGCCCGGTGGCCTGACACACCGCACGTCGAGCTGGTGACGACCGACGGCTTCCTCTTTCCCAACGCCGAGCTCGAACGACGAGGGATCCTGCAACGCAAAGGCTTCCCTGAGTCGTACGACCGCCGCGCGCTGTTGCGGTTCGTCACCGAGGTCAAGTCGGGACGGGCCGAGGTCTCCGCACCCGTCTACTCCCACCTCACCTACGACATCGTGAAAGGTGAGCGCACGGTGGTGAGCCAGCCCGACGTGCTCATCGTGGAGGGGCTCAACGTGCTCCAGGCGCCGCGGGTGCACCCGGTGCGAGGTGCCGGGCTCGCGATCAGCGACTTCTTCGACTTCTCGGTGTACGTCGATGCCTGGGTCGACGACGTGCGCACGTGGTACGTCGACCGCTTCCTGCGGCTGCGGCAGACCGCCTTCTCCGACCCCGACTCCTACTTCCACCGCTACGCCCTGCTCTCCGACGATGAGGCGGTGGCCACCGCGGGCCGCATCTGGCGCGAGATCAACGGTCCGAACCTCGTCGAGAACATCCTGCCGACCCGGTCTCGGGCGACCCTGGTGCTCTCGAAGGGGTCGAACCACGAGGTGCGACGAGTGCGACTGCGCAAGATCTGAACCGAAGCGGCGCAGGCGTCGACCCCGGGGACCGGTACGGGTCAAGAGTGGGGGTCAGTACCAGTGCGGGCTGCGCGACTGCCAGGTCGACCACGCGGCGCACGGGCTGCCGTACGAGTTCTCGATGTACCAGAGGCCCCATTTCATCTGCGTGATGGGGTTCGTGCGGTAGTCGTTGCCGAACTGGGCCATCTTGCCCGCGGGCAACGACTGGGGGATGCCGTAGGCCCCGGAACTGCTGTTCTGGGCCGACCACTGCCAGCCGCTCTCACCGTTCCACAGGTTGACGAGGCAGCCGTACTGAGCGTCGCCCGACCAACCGTGATCGCTCATCAGGACCCGGGCCGCTGACCTGGGGTCTGCCTTCGCCCCGGCGATGACGGCCACGCGCTTCTTCTGGGCCGCGGCCTCACGGGCGCGCGCGGCGGCAGCTGCCTGCGCCCTCTTCGCCGCCGCCGCCTGGGTCACGGCGGCCTTGGCCTTCTGCACCGCGGTCGCCGAGAGGGCCACTCGGGTCACGTCACGCGAGACGCGCTGCTGCGCCTGCGTTGCCGTGTCCATGACGGCATCGCGAGCGAGCACGTCAGTGTGGCTGACCATCGCGACCGACAGGTCGACGGCGTTCCCCTGCCCCGCACTGACCGAGGCCGTCAGGCCGAGAACACCGAACGCGACGCCCGCGGCCGTACCCACGGCAACCAGGGGGCGCATCCTGCGGCGGCGACCGCCGCGCGACGGGTGTTCGCCGGGATGTTCGCCGGCCGGAAGCGCACCAGGCTCAACGGGAACGGCCGGGAGCGCCGGTTGCGCTGCGCGAACGGAGTTGGGAACGGGTGTGATGACGGGCGCGTCTCGATGACGGCCTTCGTAGCGAGCCATGAGGGGGCTGCGCCT